>JACRDY010000057.1 GCA_016218485.1 Candidatus Falkowiibacteriota bacterium | reverse complement strand
TTCGTCATGGCGTAAAAAGCAACTCGTCGAAATAGAGTTTTCAATGTGTGACAAAATGTGTTTCGTTGCCATACCCGGCTGAGACGGGTTGTTTTTCGTTGCTCAAAATTGAGGGGCAAACAGAGTTTCGTAATTCACAGCATTGAGAGTCATTCGCTTTGAGCTTGTTTGAGTTGGTTGATTGACCTTTCAGCTAATTTTGGCTAGAATAGAGAGCAGTTATTTACTCATTTTTTTATGAAAAAAGCCGATTTGGCCTTTAGCGCGCTACTCTTGCCCGTGGACTATCTGATGATAGTTCTCGCCGGTATTTTGGCGCACTTTTTGCGCTTCAAGTCATTCCTGACGGATGTGCGTCCGGTAGTCTACGCTCTGCCGCTCGCAGAGTACTCGCGGATCGTGCTCCTGATGGCGCTGGGCTGGCTCTTGATCTTTGCGATTTCCGGCTTGTACAGTACGCGCGGGTCTATCGGTTCGCGGCGTTTCCTGCACGAGTTTTCCCGTATCCTCCTGGCCTGCTCCACCGCCACGCTGACGCTGATTGTCTTGATTTTCTTTTTGAAGGAAGAATTGTTTTCATCACGGTTTATTATCCTGGCGGTTTGGGCGTTGAGCATGCTGACGGTGTCGTTCGGTCGCGTGGTGGTGCGCAGTCTGCAGCGATTCACTTTTGCGGTGGGGTACGGCGTCCACTCCGTAGTCATTGTCGGGCACGATCACGCTACGGAAATGATGAGTCAAGAGATTGCCAAGAAACCGTCACTGGGGCTGCGCGTCGTGGCGCGCCTGTTGAGTTTTAGCGCCGGTGACAAGGCGCTGCTGCAGAAATTATTGAGCCAGCGTCGGCTTGATGAAGTGCTGCAGATTGACCCGAGGCTCCCCACAGAGCAGGTGCTTGATCTCGTGGACTGGTGCAGTGAACACCAGGTAACGTTTAAGTACGCGCCGGATTTGTTCCAAGCCAAAGCCACGAACGTGGACATTGGGACGTTGGCGGGCGTGCCGATTATTGAGCTCAAGAAAACGCCGCTGGACGGCTGGGGTAAAATTATTAAACGGGTGTTTGATTTTTTTGCTGCAGTTATTTTGATTATTATCACTTCGCCACTGTTGCTGCTGATTGCTCTGTTGATTAAATTTGATTCTCGCGGACCGGTGATTTACAAAAATCAACGGGTGTCGCGCGACGGCGTGTTTAACACCTATAAATTTCGTTCCATGAAAATGGAGTATTGTACCGGGCCGGGTTATGGCGGCCGGCCAGCGGAGGCGTATGAAACTGATTTAATCAAAGCCAAGAATGGACGACAGGGGCCGGTCTACAAAGTATTGCACGACCCGCGCCGGACGCGGATGGGCCGATTGCTCGAGCGCACCAGTTTGGATGAGCTGCCGCAGTTTTTTAACGTGTTCGTGGGCACCATGAGTCTGGTGGGACCGCGGCCGCACCAGCCGCGTGAAGTGGAGCAGTACCAGCGCCACCACAAGGAAGTCTTGGCCATCAAGCCGGGGATTACCGGTTTGGCGCAAATTTCAGGCCGTTCGGACTTAGACTTTGACGAAGAGGTCAAGTTGGACACGTACTATATTGAGAACTGGAGCCTGCTCTTGGATTTGTGGATTTTGATTAGAACTCCATTCGCGGTTATCACGCGCCGGTCAAGAGTATAGTTCATTAAAACACGAGAACATTAAAACATTAAAACAAAGCGGAGATACCTTTTGTTTTAATGTTCTCGTGTTTTAATGTTTTAATGAGTTTATGAAAGTCGCTCTGGTCCACGATCACCTCGTCCAATACGGTGGTGCCGAAAAAGTCCTCAAAGCGCTCCACGATATTTTTCCGGAGGCGCCGATTTTTACGTTACTCTACGACCAGAAAACCATGGGCAATGATTTCGTCAAGAAAGATATCCGTCCTTCATTTCTCCAGGATTTACCGTTTGGCTTGAAAAAGTACCAGTGGTATTTGCCGCTGATGCCGGCCGCCACCAAGCGGCACGATCTGACCGGCTACGACCTGGTGATTTCTTCGGCCTCGGCCATGGCCAAAGGCGTGATTACCGGGCCGCATACGCTGCACCTGTGTTACTGCCACACGCCGACCCGCTACCTCTGGACTGACACGCACAGCTATCTTAAAGAGCTGAATACCAATCGGCTGCTCAAAAAAATTATTCCGCTGTACCTGACGCGTCTGCGCAAATGGGATCAATTGGCGGCCCAGCGCGTGGATTACTTTGTCGCCAATTCCAAAAATGTGGCGGATCGGATCGCCAAGTACTACCGCCGGGATAGCGAGGTGATTTATCCGCCGGTGGAGATAGATCAGTTCTATACGGCCGAGCAGCTCAATCACTACTATTTGGCGGGTGGGCGGCTGGTGCCGTACAAGCGGTTTGATATCATCGTCAACGCCTTTAATAAACTCGGCATCCCGTTAAAAATTTTTGGTACCGGCCCGGAAGAGGCGAAGCTGCGTAAAATGGCCCGGCCGCACATTGAGTTTTTGGGTAAAGTCAGTGACCAGCGCAAAGCCGAGCTGTACGCGCACTGTTTGGCGTTCATTAATCCGCAGGAGGAAGATTTCGGCATTACCGCGGTGGAGGCGATGGCCGCCGGCCGGCCGGTGATCGCGTACCCCTTGGGGGGCGCGCTCGAGACCGTCGTGCCGGGCGTGACCGGAGAATTCTTTGAAGAGCAAAACTGGGAGAGTCTGGGCGACGCGGTCATCCGCTTCAAGCCGGAAAACTACGACAGCAAAAAAATCCGCCAGCAAGCGGAGAAGTTCAGTTTAGAGGAGTTTAAAAAGAGAATTATGGATTATATAGAAAAGATGTACCAGGAGTTTAAGGGCAGGAAGATGGTTTAAGTTGAAATAAGTTGAAATAAGTTGAAAGTTATAAAGTTATAAAGTGGGAAGTTTAAAATCCAAATGTCCAATAGAGCTGCTTTTTAACTTGGTCATGAGGCGGCAAGGAAATTTTTGGCGTAGTCTAGCATCAGATCGTACATCGTTGCTATTTTTTTTACCGTTGCGTCATCTTCTAATAATTGGTAGGATTTGGCGCATACCGTGTCAGCCAGCGCTGGATCCAAACCAAACCCCAACCACATCTGCCGGGCGTCTTCAATCGTCAGTACCGGTTTGTCAGTATACATAGTACGAATGACCGTGTAGTATTTTTTAATCCTGTCCAGATTTTCATTATTTGGCGTGGCGGTATAGGTCAGGTATGGCAGATATTTTTGTATATCAAATGATTTAAA
The DNA here is from genome assembly GCA_016218485.1 of Candidatus Falkowiibacteriota bacterium. Classification (GTDB taxonomy): domain Bacteria; phylum Patescibacteriota; class Patescibacteriia; order JACRDY01; family JACRDY01; genus JACRDY01. Next base: position 146 of record JACRDY010000057.1, on the reverse strand, counting down.
TACTTGTAGGACTTACGCCTTTGCGTAATTTAAGTAATGAGCGATGGAAATTCTGGTAATAGATATCTTCTGTTCATACCAACTGATGCCTTCTGCGATTCTCGCTCTTTCCAATTTAAAGAATGTCATGAACGCGGCGAATATAT
>JACRDY010000003.1 GCA_016218485.1 Candidatus Falkowiibacteriota bacterium | reverse complement strand
GACAAAGCTGTGTGACAACTGCTTTAAGCTTTTTGAAGATTAAGAGCTTCATAGACTTAGACAGTTCTAAAAAGACACCTGAGGGTGTCATTTTTAGTATATCAAGTTTTAGTTAATTGGGGGAGTTTCGTAATTCACAGCTCCGCAGGGTCGTCGTCGGCGCAAGAGGTACGCGTTCGCCCTTGGGGCGCGTACCTTGTTTTTTATCCCTATACGCTTAACGGTCTTTCTCATGCCCCGCACCTCGCCCCGCACAATGCGGGGTGCGGGGCGGGGCAGGGGGAGACCACCCACTGCTCACACTCCCTACGGCTGTTTAGTGGGGAGCGACACGCCCTCCGGGCGTGTTATCGGTGGTACAAGATAAAACAATAACACGCCCGGAGGGCGTGTCGCTCCAAACCCCACAGTGCCTATTCTGTGAGAGTTTTGAATTCTATCTAGTTTTGGACACACTGGACTTCCGCCAGTCTCTTTTGATTTTTTTATCACGCCATTTGTGATATAATCAATTTACCATGAAAAGTCAAAATCCGATGCTCTTGTCGGCGAAATTCATAGCCAAGGATATTGTTGGTGATCTTTTGTATTGGCCGCTGTGGTGGTACAGCCGCGGCTTTGCGCGCTTTCTCCAGCGGCGGCGGCATAGCATTAAAGAATTTGAAGAAGATATCGGCCTGACCGTCTGGATTGTTAACTGGACCAAGCCGATGTACGGGCAGTATGACCTGGCGGGTAAGATTATAAGTTTTATTATCCGCACCTTTGGTATTATGCTCAAACTCTTGATGATGGCGTTTTACCTGCTCCTGCAAGTGGTCATCGTGCTGGTCTGGTTGCTGGCGCCACCCTTCTTGCTCTGGCAACTGCTGAAGGTTTTGTTTTAATTCTCTCTATGCCTGACGAACAGATTATATTATCACATTTTTACCCCGCGCTCTGCCCGCAGTGCGGAGGCAGCGGCTGTGCCGAGTGCGACGGTTTTGGCTTAGTCTACTGGTACACTGATTTGGACAGCGCGACGCCGCAGCACTACACCCTCTACTGGAGCAAAATCATAGACTGGCAGCACATTGCTCAGCGCCATCTGGAGCTGATTGTAACTAAAGCGCTCAATTTCAGTTTGGTCATTTTTGGCCTGCTCGGGTTGCTGTTGGGCGCTTGGCTCTATGGAGCGGCTTTCTGGTCGGGGCAGGTTTTTGCAATACATTTTTCTCCATTCCTCTGGCGCTGGTATGGCTGGTCTGACTCGAGCGGGGATATTCGGGCGATTATTTTTTGGTTGAGCCTGCTCCTGGATGGCTACGCCTACTACCGGCTGGAGCGAGCCAGTACCGAAGAGCACGCGGTGTTGCGTCGGGTTTTTGTGGAAGATGTCAGCGGCAAGCACCCGGACGCGGTGGCGCCGCTGACGCCGGCCTGGGCTGAACTCAACGGGCCGGCGGCGCAACTCTTGGATATCAGTTTAAGTTTCAAGCCTGAAACAATCAAGGCTATTGAGCAGGCCTGGCGCATCGCCAAAAATTGGCATCACGCCGAGGTGCTGCCCATTCACCTCTTGGCCGGGTCGTTCACCAATAATCGCATCGCCGTGATTTTTAGCCGGTTGGGCACTGACTGGGACAAGCTGGCCCAGGGGATTAAAGCGGCGCTGGGCAAAGAGGCCAACGGTTCGTCTGATCCGGCGCTGTCAGCCGCGGTCAAAAATATTCTGTTTAGAGCCTACGAACAGGCGTATCTAACCCGCCAATCCAAAGTCACGGTGGCCGAGCTGCTGATTGCCATTGATCAAGAAAAAAATTTGGCTTCGGAGTTACTCTATGAGCTAGCCATTGAGCCTGACAAAATTAAAAATGTGGTGGTCTGGCTACAGGTCAATGAGCAGTTGCGTGACCAGTGGCAGCGCTACCACCGCCTGGGCCGGCGCCGGCCTAAGGGCGAGGTCAATAAGGCCTACACCGCGGTGATGACACCATTTCTGGATGCCTTTGCGACAGACCTGACGCGCCAAGCAGCCTATGGCATGTTTCCCACCAATATCGCGCGGGAGCGGGAAATTGAAGAAATTTTTCGCATTATCCAAGGCAGCAGCGCCAGTGTGGTGCTGGTGGGGCTGCCGGGCGTCGGCAAGAGCGCTATTATTGAAGAAATTGCCCAGCGGATGATCGCTGATGAAGTGCCGAAAATTCTCCAAGACAAGCGACTGCTGTCCCTCAGCGTACCCAAGCTGACCGCCGGCGGCACCGCTGCAGAAGGCAATGAGCGGCTGCTGCGCATTTTTGACGAACTGGAACGCGCCGGCAATGTTATTTTGGTCATTGAGAACGTAGCGGACTTGGTTGGTATCAGCGTCGGTGGCGAAGAGAGTTTGGATCTGTCATCCGCCCTGTCCAATTATCTGGCCAAAACCAATTCTATCGCCATCACCACCGCCAACCCTCAAGAGTACAGCCAGATGGAAACCGTCACCAGTCTGGGTAATTATTTGCACAAAGTAACGGTCAATGAACCCAAGGGCAACCAGGCGATTCAAATAGTGGAGAGCCGGGTCGGCGGTATTGAGTATCAAAACAAAGTGGTGTTTTCCTATGATGCGGTGGCCAAAGCCATAGAGCTGTCCGGTCGCTATTTACATGATCGGTATTTGCCAGCCAAGGCCATTGAACTCCTCAAAGAAACCGCCGTGGACGTGGCTAAGAAACAGGGCGCGAGCGGCGGCCTGGTCAGCGCTGAAGATGTGGCCGTGATTATTTCCGCCAAAACCAACATCCCGCTGACCAAAATCAGCCAGCGGGAATCGGAGAAACTGGTCAACTTGGAGGACGAGATTCACCAGCGGATGGTAGACCAGGAGGAAGCGGTCAGCGAGGTGGCTGATGCGCTCCGCCGGGCGCGCGCCGGTATGCGTGACCCCAATCGTCCCATTGCCAATTTTCTGTTCCTCGGGCCGACCGGCGTGGGTAAGACTGAACTGGCCAAAACCATTGCCGCGGTCTACTTCGGTGACGAAAAAAACATGATTCGCCTGGATATGTCGGAGTACCAGACTAAGGAAGGGCTGTATCGCCTGATTGGCTCGCCGACCGACAGCCAGTCGCGCGGGTACTTGACTGAATTGGCGCGCCAGAATCCTTTCGCCTTACTGCTTTTTGATGAGGTGGAAAAGGCGCACCCGGATATTTTGAATTTGTTTCTGCAGGTGATGGACGATGGGCGGCTGACGGACAATCTGGGGCGCACCGTGGACTTCACCAACTCCATCATTATCATGACCGCCAACGCTGGTACCCGTTTTATCCAGGAACAGGTCAAGGCCGGTGTTGAACTGCAGCAGATTAAGCATGAATTGATTGAGAACAAGCTCAATGAGTTTTTTCGGCCGGAGGTCCTCAACCGTTTTGACGCTATTAACGTTTTTAAACCCTTAACCATGGATGACGTGCTGCAGATTACCGGTCTCTTGGTCAAAAAAATCGCTGATACGCTCCTGGGTGAGGGCGTGGCATTACAGGTCAGTCCGGCGGTCATAGCGGAATTAGCGCAACTCGGCTTTGATCCGCAGTTTGGCGCGCGGCCGCTGCGCCGGGTCATCCAGGATCGGCTGTCTAATACGCTCGCCAACATGAAGATTCAGAATCAGTATGGCCGGGGCGACCGTATTATCGTTGAGCCGGGCGGGCAGACGAGGGTGGAAAAGGACGTTTTGAATGAGTAGCTGAAATAGTTTTGCGACAAAGAAATTGAAAATTAAAAATTGTCGGTTAACCTAGGTTTTAAAACTCTGGTTAACCGGCGAACTCTTTAAAACTCTGGTTAACGACCATCTCGTTAAGTCTATTACCGTGAACATCTATCTTCAGTATATTCTCGCTTTTGTGGCCACCGCTAGCCTGTCGGCGGTTTTAACCTTGATTATAAAGGCTGTGGCGCAGCGCCGAGGCATTCTGGATCAGCCTACCATATCGCGCAAAATTCACTCTAGTCCCGTGCCGCTGCTCGGCGGCTTGGCAGTCATTGGCGCGTTCAGCGTTATTACCCTCGTCGTGACGTATAGCAGCGATATCGTCATCGGTCAACATATCGCGTTCAAGAACATCCTCGCAGTGATTATCGCCGGGCTCATTTTGGGCGTCAGTGGTTGGCTGGATGACCGCTACCAGTTACGACCCAGCCGCCAGCTGATCGGCCCGTTCTTGGCCATACTGACGGTGATTGTCGGTGGCATTGGCATTACGCAAGTATCCAATCCTTTTGGTGGTCTGCTACACCTTGACGCGTATCAGTGGGTGCTGTTGTGGTGGCATGGCGTGCCGTATCGCCTGACGTTGCCGGCGGACGCTTTCACCGTGATCTGGCTCTTGGGCATGATGTATACGGTTAAACTGCTGGACGGCCTGGACGGCCTGGTGGCGGGTATGGGCACGATTGGCGCCTTGGTCATCTTTCTCCTGTCCAGCGCCACGCGCTGGTGGCAGCCGGAGACGGCCATGTTGAGTATTATTTTAGCGGGCGCCTGCTTCGGCTTTTTGTTTTTTAATTGGTACCCGGCCAAGATTTTTTTGGGGGAGAGCGGGCCGCTGTTCATTGGTTTTATCCTGGGAGTGCTGGCCATCATCTCCGGCGCCAAGATCGCCACCGCGCTCTTGATCATGGGCGTGCCGATTCTGGATGTGGTCTGGGTGGTTATTCGCCGGGCCGTTTGGGAGCGGGCTAATCCGTTTACCACCGCTGACCGTAAACACCTGCACTTTCGCTTGCTGGACGTCGGCTTCAGCCATCGGCAAGCGGTGGCCGTGCTCTATGCCTTTTCTCTGATTTTCGGCAGTCTGGCGCTCTTTCTCCAGAGTTTGGGTAAAGTGTTTGCTTTGGCAGCGCTCTTAGTCGTGATGTTGTGTTTCGGCGCATTTTTGGTTATACTGACGCAGTCTAAAGATAAACAATTATAAAATACCTATGCAGCAACACTTCACCCTGCGCAACGGCTTAACCGTGCTGACCACGCCACTCAATCAAACCAACACCGTGGCGGTTTTTTTGTCAGTGGCCGCCGGCAGCCGCTATGAAACTCCTGCCATCAGCGGTATTTCTCACTTCTTGGAACACCTGATGTTCAAAGGCACGAGGACGCGCCCTTCCACCTTGGCTATTTCACGCGAGCTGGATACGGTCGGAGCCGAGTACAACGCCTACACCTCAAAAGATCACACCGCCTACTACATCAAGGTGGGCGCTGACCACCTGGCGCTGGCGCTGGACCTCCTGTCCGATATGATGTTCCATTCGCTCTATGACGCCACGGAAATGAACCGCGAGCGAGGAGTCATCTTGGAAGAAATCAATATGTACCAAGACAACCCCATGATGCACGTGGAGAATGTTAATGAGGAGCTGGTCTTTGCCGGCAGTACTTTGGGCTGGCAGGTCATTGGCGGTAAACCGCAGATACGCGCCATGAGTAGAAGTCAGATCGTGGCCTACTGGCAAAAGTTTTATCACCCCAAGAATATGGTGCTGTCCATTGCCGGTAAAGTTTCCGACCGGGATCGGCAGCTGATTAACAAGTATTTTGATCGGCCAGCGCGCGCCCCTTACCGCAAAAACAGCTTCCGGGTCTTCAAGAGTCGCCAGCAGTATTGGCAGCACCGGGCCAGGCATCGGGACAGCGACCAGGTGCAGCTGGCGCTGGGCTGGCCGTCGTTCGGCTACCATCATCCGCAGCAGTATGCCGCCAATCTCCTGTCCATCATTCTCGGCGGCACCATGAGCTCGCGGCTGTTCATTGAAGTGCGTGAGAAGCGGGGACTGGCGTACTCGGTGCGCGCCAGTAACAGCCCCTATCAGGACAGCGGCTGCCTGATGATCCAGGCGGGCTTGGACAAGAAACGATGGCGTACCGCCGTGGAGGTGATGCTGGCAGAAATTGAGGATATCAAGCAGCACGGACCGCGTCCGGAGGAGTTACACCTGGCCAAAGAGTTCGTGCGGGGCCATCTGGCCATCAGCCTGGAAGACTCGGCGGCGCTGGCGCAGTGGTATGGCCAGCAGCAGCTCTTGACCGGCGCTACTCTGTCTCCTGAAACGAAAATCAAGAAACTGTTGGCCGTGAGCGGCCGCGCCGTGCAGACCGCCGCGCAGACGATCTGTTGCGCCGCGCGTCTTAATTTGGCTATTATCGGTCCGGTCAATGCGGCGGAAGTCAAAAAAGTATCATTACCGTAGATTTTACAACCAATCCTTAGGCACCCCTGTGAATTACGAATAAATCAAGAGAAATTAGATTTAAGATTAAAGATTTAAGAGCGGATATTTTCTTAAATCTTTAATCTTAAATCTCTTGATTTATTCGTAATGTGCATGATATTCAACTCTTTGGGATTTCCACGCCGTTGTGGTATACTAACTGGGTATCCCGTGCTATGAAACTCCTATCCGACCAACGTGGCATGAGCATGATTGAGATCATGACGAGCGTCAGTATTATTATTTTACTGGCTAATATCGTCTTGACCGCGACCGTGCAAGCCAAAATCAAAACTCGTGACACCATCCGGATTCGCGACCTGCAGGAGGTTCAGCGCGTTTTGGATATATACTATCAGGATCACGGCCGCTACCCCTGGATTGACGGCGAGTCAGGCTGGCGGGGCAGCTGCGCTGACGTAGCCTGGGGTACCCCGACCACGGACTGGATACCGCTGGTGATTGAGCAGGGGTTGATTTCCTACCTGCCGCAGGACCCTTTGAGCACGCAGAATCGTTGCTACCTGTATCACTCTAACGGCACGGATTACAAAGTCTTGGCCTATGGCGAAGATATGCACGACCAGAAATTTCTGGTCTTCGTGGATCCGGCTCGCGATGGCGGGACGCAGGATGACGTGCTTGAGCTGGACGGCGAGCTGGAAGCCTGGAGTCTCTATACCGTCGGCGCTCGCAGCTGGTAGCCACCTCTCTCTTATGAGATGGTTACAAAACTCTTTTTGCTGCGACTGGTCCTTTTCGTCCGAGGCTTCGTCAAACTGGCGTGAAATGATTTTCACCGTAATGATATTACACCTCAAATCATTTCACTGGTTTTCCTTGCCTCGGCCAAAAAGTCCTACGTCTCGCTTAAAAACAGTTTTGTAACCATCTCTATGTCCAAATCTCTGACCATCATTGCCAATTGGAAAATGCGCTTAGATATACACGAGAGTGTATTTTTAGTTAAACAGTATAAAAAACTCAAACTGCCAAAATCGCTCAAGCTGGTAGTGGCGCCAACCACTGGCGCCTTGCCCGCGGTGGCTCAACTGCTCCGGTTCACCAAAATTCATCTGGCTGGCCAAGATGCCGCCTGGGAAGAGAGTGCCGCGCTGACCGGCGAGACTTCGCCGCTCCTTTTGCGTCAGCTGGGCTGTTCCCATGTCATTCTCGGGCACTCTGAACGTAAAATGTACTTTCATGAAGATCTGTCCATGACGGCGCGTCGCGTCGGAGCGGCGGTGCACCAAAATTTAATTCCCATTATTTGCGTCGGGGAGAGCGAGGAAGAACATCGCCGCGGTTTAACCCATACGGTCTTGGAGCGCCAAGTCAAGCAGGTTTTGGCCGGGGTCGCCAGATTAGAACATCAGCCGATTATTTTGAGTTATGAGCCGTTCTGGACAATCAGTACCAGTCATGGTAGAATAGCGACCAGCCGTGAGGTTGATCAGGCTTGCCGGGTCATCCATCAGGCGGCGGTTGATCTGTTTAGCGCCGCAGCCGTCGCGCGCCAATGCACCATCGTCTATGGCGGCACGGTGAACGTTAAAACTATTGGACAGTTCGCCGCTTTGAGCAGTCTTGGCGGTTTCTTAGTCGGCGCCGCCGCGGTGGATATCGCGGCGTTCCGCCAGCTTATCTCGCAAATTTAGTTTTTCTATGATAATCGTCAATGTCATTACGCTTGGCGTAATTATTGTTTGTCTCTTGGTCATTATCGCTGTGGTAATCAAGAAATTTCCCCAGCTGACCCAAATTGATGTGGAAACATTACCCGAGACCAAAGCCGGGGAGACGCGAGAACGTATTGTTCGCGCCAAGTTAGAGCGTAATTTTTTTGCTAAATTCCGGGCCCTGTCCAAGCGCGCGCGGCCGATCGGCGACCGGGCGGTAGCCACCTTTCGTACTGTTTTTGAGGCTACGTTAGCGCTGGAGCGTAAGTACCGAGAAAAGCTGGCGCCGAAGACTCTGGCCGAAAAACAGAAAGTGGACGCCAAAACTGAAGACCTGGTCAAGAGCGGCGAAGAGCTGATGGCGCAGGACAAATTCGTCGAAGCCGAGCGCAAGTTTATTGACGCGATCGCGCTGGACCCGCATGATAGTGAGGCCTACGGCGGGCTCGGCGCGCTCTATTGGGAGCAGGGTAAGCTGGATGAGGCGCGCGAAACCTTTGAGCATGTTCTCAAATTGAATGCTGATAACTATGACGCCTACGCTCACCTGGGTAATATTGCCCGTAAACAGGGTAAACTGGAAAATGCCCGTGACTACCAGCTGAAGTCAATTGAACTAGACTCACAGGCCGTCGGGCACTATTTAGATTTAGCCGACGTCTATGAGGAGATGGAGGAGCTGAATAGCGCCTTTGATTGCCTGCAGAAAGCCTTGGGGCTGGAACCCAATAACCCCAGAAACCTTGACGCCATGGTTCGTTTGAGTATAATGATGGGCAAGAAAGAAGAGGCGCAGACCGCGCTCAAAAAGCTCAAAGAGGTGAATCCGGACAATCAGAAGCTGGAGGAGCTCCGGAAACAGATTCGGGGGATTAAGTAGATTGGCGGCCACTACGAAGGTACGAATAAATTAAGAGAAATTAAGAAATTAGAAATTAAAGACTCTGTTCATTAGATAATTTCTTAATTTCTAATTTCCAATTTCTTTTCGGTATGCCGTTGTAGCTCAGCTGGTAGAGCAACTCCATGGTAAGGAGTAGGTCCGCGGTTCGATTCCGCGCAACGGCTCCAGTTTAACTTTTGACAAGTAACAATTAACAGTTAACGAACATATCTGGTCAAAAGTTAATTGTTAATGGTTAATTGTTATTCTCGGGTCGGTACTCAAGCGGTCAACGAGGGCAGACTGTAAATCTGCTGGCCTTGCGCCTACGAAGGTTCGAATCCTTCCCGGCCCACCAAAAGAGCATCTTTAAGAGATGTTTTTTTGTTTTAGCGGCGGTATGATACACTGGTTGCATATGGAACAGATCACTGCCAATTTGATTGAACTCTATGGCTTGGTCGCCATTTTTGGTTTGATGTTTATCAATGGGTTGGCCAGCGCTTTTCCTAGTGAAATAGTGTATGGCGTGTCTGGTGCCCTGGTGTATGCACACCGATTATCCTTCGTCGGCGTTTTAACTGCCGGAGTGGCTGGCAATGTCATTGGCACCACGGTGCTGTATTATATCGGCAGAACCATTGGCTACCGCTGGTTGCTGGACGGCAAAAATTTTCTTGCCCACTATAGCAAGCTGACTAGACTCTTCGCTCATTGGTTGCCGGGTGAAGATTTTTTTCAATATTTCATTGATGTATTAAAGCGAAAGGACGGGTATATATTAATAGGTTTTTTGCGCTGTCTGACGCCGGTGCGCTGTGTTGTTTCCTTGCCAGCCGGTATGCTCAAAATGCCCCTCGGGAGATTTATCGCCGCCAGTACCATTGGCTGTATGGTTTGGGCTATTGGTTGGGTTGGTTTAGGCTATTTCTTGGGGGAGAGTTGGCATACCTGGGGTAAAACCATTACCCTTGTTTTATTGGCTTTTTTAATCATGCTCATCATTATTGTTAAACATAAGATCAAAAAAGATATCGAGCGTCGGGGGCGACTCCTCACTGTATCGTAGCGTACCATTGCTCATTGACTAGGTGACCTGCCATCAAAAATCTTAATGTTCAGTGGGGTTTTTTGTTATCTGTAACATTTTTTATCCCCCCACGTCTAAATAATTGAAAGGTTCTATATGAATATTCAGGTATTACAAAATAATATACTCGGTATAATAATGCCGCGTTTTACTGCTGTATTGGTTGAACGTTGGAAGAAGCATTCCAAGCGTTCGGCTGTTTTCAGTAAGGCGTTGTTTATCATTCGTTTGCGATAGGCTAGTTGCCTCCCTATCACAATAACGCCCTGCTGGAAACAGCAGGGCTGTTGTGTAATCAGCAGCATACCCATCTACCAAGGGAGGATGCCATGGGTAGTACAAGGTACAAGGTGATCTTCGTGGTCGCGCTGCAAGTAGCGGTTGTCCTGTGTCTCAACATCGATGCGTATTGCTTAGATGTGAGACACTACGGCGACAGCTTCACCATCTGCCTAGAAATCGCGCTCAATCCCGATTTCCAGGCCCGGCTGGCCAGCCTCATCAGGTTCTGCCTGAGCGTCTGGCAAGCCGCCGCCCCCTGGCTGGGATTTTCATAACCAGCCGCACTTGACCCGCGCCCAGTTCTCAATGAGCTGGCGCGGGTTTCCTCTTTTGTGCTATAATGCAAGCACTAAAAAATAGCTTATTATTAAATTAATTCTATGTCTGAGTCTGATTTCTTGGGGAATACCCCGCCAAAGATTAGTTTTCTCTTTGGATTTTTTGTGGGCGTGACCGTTACGGCCATTGTTGGCGTTTTATTCTTTACCCTCAATAGTTCTTCAGCGGGGTCAGGTAATGGCGTTGCCGCCACTCCTACTGGCGGTACGGGTACGCCGGCGCCAGCCGCGGCACAGCCCAGCCAGCCCACAGCTGCCGCAGCCATTCCAGCGGTGACTGACGCTGACCATATGCGCGGAGACAAGAATGCTAAAATTACTTTAGTGGAATATTCAGATTTCCAGTGCCCCTTCTGTCTGAAACATGTGGACACATTGACTAAAATTCTCGCTGAATATCCTGGTAAAGTTCGGTTGGTCTACCGTCATTTTCCCCTGACCAATATCCATCCGCAAGCACAGAAAGCGGCCGAAGCCTCGGAGTGCGCCAGCGAACAGGGTAAATTCTGGGAAATGCACGATGCGATTTTTCAGGCGCAAGCCACTAACACCATGGGTATTGATCAGTGGAAGACTGTGGCCAAAGATCTGGGCTTGAATACCAGTCAATTCAATGACTGTTTGGATACGGGTAAGTACGCCAGCGCCGTAGCCACCGAGTCTCAACAGGGTCAGGCCGCCGGCGCTACCGGCACTCCAGCTACCTTTGTCAACGGTCAGCTCGTGTCCGGCGCCGTGCCGTATGAGAACTTCAAATCAATCCTAGATTCTCTCCTTTAGTGGGTTCTCTCTTGGTATCAATAATTGAGGGAAGTGGCGAGGAACTACTTATACATAAAATAGACATGATATGAAATCACAAAAAGTATTGTTTGGTTTGGCAATGGTAGCCGTGTTTGTTTTAGCCGGCTGTTCTCTGGCTAATTCATCAGTTAGTCAAGTGACGACGCCGTCATCAGCTGATACCACGGCGCTGCCTAATACGAACACTGGCGTGGTTACATTAACTCCCGGACCGTCCAGTGAACCCACGCTTGATATTACGAATACACTGTCCAACGATAGCGCTAATGTCAATACGACGAATACCGCCCTTGATCAGGCGGCGGTCGATAAAGATGTCACAGTCAAAGTCGTGGCGGTGAGTGGTCAAAATTTTTCCTTTAACCCCGCTGCCATTACTGTCAAGCAGGGTCAAAAGGTTAAGGTTAACTTTTCCAACGTGGGTGGTACGCATGACTGGAATCTTGATGCCTTTAACGCGCACACCGGTGTTATTGGTGACGGCCAAACCGCCAGTGTGGAATTTATTGCTGACCAAGCCGGCACTTTTGAGTACTACTGCAGTATTGGTCAGCACCGAGCCATGGGCATGGTCGGCAAGCTGATTGTTGAGTAGGGTCACTATTCACCGGTATAGACTGTGTCAGAAAACAAACCTGTTATTACTTTATAGTGTTAATGAGGTCATCTCAAAACCCCGTTTTCTCCTGCAATTTCTAAATTTTGGCTGCACATTATTCAGAACTCGTCAGCTTATCCCGCGATAAACCTCCTCGTTCTTCATAATTTTCGCTCAAAATTTAGAAATTTCGTTACGAAAGAGGG
>JACRDY010000008.1 GCA_016218485.1 Candidatus Falkowiibacteriota bacterium | reverse complement strand
TCGGCCGTGTCGTCATCGTCGGTCGCATCGTCGGTCGCATCGTCGTCCACCGAATCGTCATCACTGGCATCGTCGGTCGCGTCATCAACCGTGTCGTCGCCAGAATCCAGATCAGCACTCCGCTGACTGGGCTGGTTGCCAGCCTCGCAACCGGCGAACACGAACAGAAACACGGTCAAGGTCAAAACGAACATCGTGGCAGTTCTCATTGTCTTATCCTTTCCCCACCGCTGGTGGGAATTGTGGCTGTGGATTGTCAAGATGCTACTCCTGTATCTATATAACAATATTTTCCTGAAAAAGTCAAGTTTTTTACCACAGATCACACAGATCTGTATCATCTGTGTTTATCTGTGTAATCTGTGTCTATAAAAAACGCCCCGCCAAAACAGGGCACAAAAACTTATCAACTAATAAACTAACCAACTTAACCAAACTACATCTTGATCTCAATATCAACGCCGGCGGGCAGATTCAGGCTCATCAGGCTGTCCACGGTCTGCGGCGTCGGATCAATGATATCAATCAGCCGTTTGTGCGTCCGCATCTCAAACTGCTCCCGGCCGTCTTTGTGGACGAACGAGGCTTTGATGACCGTAAACTTTGATTTCTCAATCGGCAGCGGGATCGGACCGCGCACCCGAGCGCCGGTACGTTGTGCGGTATCCATGATCGTTTTGGTGGACTTATCAATCACCTTGTGATCGTACGCCTTGATCTTGATCCGGATACGTTGGTGCGCTTTTTCCTCTTTTTTCTTGGGGGTTTTTTTGGATACGGTAGGCATGGGGTTTAAATGAGAAATTGGAAATTGGAAATCAGAAATTGGAAATGGTCAGTTAATCTGGGTTTTAAAACCCTGGCTAACGGATGAGCCGCGTCTTTAATTTCTAGTATCTAATTTCTAATTTTCTTTATTAAAGGAACTACCACTGGCTAAACAAACTTCGACTCCTCAAATCACTGAAAGGTAATCTGAGGAGCCGTCAGTTTACTTAACAATCTTGGTTACCGCGCCAGCGCCAACGGTATGGCCGCCCTCGCGGATGGCGAACCGCTGCTGGAGCTCGAGAGCAACCGGAGCAATCAACTTCACAATAAAGGTCACGGTGTCCCCCGGCATCACCATTTCCACGCCTTCAGCCAGCTGGACTTCACCGGTCACGTCAGTCGTGCCGATATAGAACTGCGGCTTGTAGCCTTTGAAGAATGGCTTGTGACGGCCACCTTCATCTTTGCTCAAGATGTATACCTGGGCCTCAAATTCAGTATGCGGAGTAATGGTGCCCGGCTTGGCCAGCACCTGGCCGCGCTGGACTTCATCTTTCTTGGTACCGCGCAGGAGAACACCGGCATTGTCCCCGGCCTGACCCTGATCCAGCTGTTTATTGAACATTTCAATACCGGTGACGACTGTCTTCTGGGTATCTTTAAGGCCGACAATTTCCACTTCTTCGTTCAGCTTGATAACGCCGCGGTCAATTCTGCCGGTGACGACGGTACCGCGACCTTCAATGGAGAAGACGTCTTCGATCGGCATCAGGAACGGCTTATCAATATCACGCTGCGGCTGTGGGATATACTCATCCAGCGCTTTCAGAAGTTCAGCGACGCAGTTACCGGCGTCCGTTGCCGGGCTTTCCAAAGCTTTGAGCGCTGAACCGCGGATCACCGGGATGTCTTTACCCGGGAATTCATATTTGGTTAATAGGTCGCGAATCTCTTCCTCAACCAAGTCAACGAGTTCCGGATCGGACACCTGGTCAACCTTGTTTAGGAAAACCACCATCGCTGGCACGCCGACCTGGCGAGCCAGGAGAATGTGCTCGCGGGTCTGCGGCATCGGACCGTCAGTGGCGGACACCACCAAAATGGCGCCATCCATCTGCGCCGCGCCGGTGATCATATTCTTGACATAGTCAGCGTGACCCGGACAATCAACGTGCGCGTAGTGCCGTTTGTCGGTTTCATACTCCACGTGAGCGGTGGCGATAGTGATACCGCGCGCTTTAGACTCCGGCGCTTTGTCCAAGTCTGCCACACCCTTACTCTGGGCGACGCCGCCCTTGGCGTTTAAGTACGCCAGAATGGCAGCGGTTAACGTAGTCTTACCGTGGTCAACGTGGCCGATAGTGCCGACATTGACGTGCGGTTTACTGCGATCAAAATTTGCCATGATCGTTATCTCCTACCAACAGTCTCTTTGACACAGCTGGCACAGATAGACACAGATACATCGTATCTATGAAATCTGTAATGATCTGTGTAATCTGTGTTTGTAGAGTTTTAGCCAACTGTTGGGGTTTAATTATTTATGGTTAACTAGAAATTAGATATTGGAAATTGTCTAAAGCAGCGTCTTGAGTTAACCAGGGTTTTAAATCATGGTTAACGAGTCTGCTCATCCGTTAACCAGGGTTTTAAAACCCTGGTTAACAACCATGGGCTGTGTCTTTAATTTCTAATTTCCAATTTCTTTTTTTTCTTCTTCAATCGGTTCAAATTGATAAATGTCTCCCGCGGCTTCACTCTGCTCCGGCACTGCCACCGGCACGGATACCCCCGCATCAGCCGCCACCGGGGACGGAACAGTCATTGATTTTTCTGATTTTTGTTCAGCTCGCCAACGGGCAATATCCCGGTTAATTTTAGCTAATAGCTCCTCCTCTGTCAAGCCGCTCATTGCCGGACTGCCCGACAGATGCTGCTCATATTCCTGCAGCGGCAAGAGGACAAAACTCTGATCAGCGGCGGCATTATAAATAACTAGGCGATCACCGGTCCGCTGTACCAAATCAAGCAGCTTGCCAAATTCAGTGGTCATATGATTATTTACCGCCCCGTTTGCCGGCGATCACGGCTTCCGCCACATTCTGGGGTACCGGCGCATAGTGAGCGAATTCCATACTGTAGTTGGCCCGACCCTGCGTCATGGAGCGTAGACTGGTGGCGTAGCCAAACATGGAGGCCAGCGGCACCAGCGCCTCAATCACCTTCATGCCGGCGCGGTCACTCATCTCATTGATCTGACCGCGTTTGGAATTGAGGTCACCGACCACTTCACCCATGAACGACTCCGGAGTGACTACTTCCACATCCATCATCGGCTCTAGGAGAACGGGACTGGCGCGCCGGCAAGCGTCCTGGAAGGCCATGGAACCGGCCATCTTGAAGGCGATTTCCGAGGAGTCAACCTCATGGAAGGACCCATCAAACACCGCGACTTTCACATCCACGATCTGATAACCAGCCACCACACCGCGGGAAATCGCTTCCTTCACACCCTTCTCAATCGCCGGGATATACTCGCGCGGAATGACGCCGCCCTTAATCGCGTCAACGAATTCAAAACCTTTACCCGGCTCTTGCGGCTCCACGCGCAGCCAGCAGTGGCCATACTGACCACGGCCGCCGGACTGCTTGATGTACTTGCCTTCCGCCTCGGCGCTCTTCTGGATAGTTTCGCGGTAGGCCACCTGCGGCGCGCCGACATTACATTCTACTTTGAATTCACGTTTCATCCGGTCCACGATAATATCAAGATGCAGCTCACCCATACCGGCGATGATTGTCTGCAGTGTCTCATCATCGGTGTGCACCTGGAAGGTCGGATCTTCTTCAGCCAATTTCTGCAGCGCCATACCCATCTTTTCCTGGTCGGCTTTAGTTTTAGGTTCCACCGCTACCGAAATAACCGGATCGGGGAAAGTAATGGATTCAAGCACGATGGGGTGGTTCTCATCACACAGGGTGTGCCCGGTGAAGGTGTTCTTCAGCCCAACCGCGGCGGCGATTTCGCCGGCGTAGACCTCTGCCACTTCCTCGCGGCTGTTCGCGTGCATCTGGACGATACGACCGATACGCTCACGCTCACCGGTAGTGGCATTGTAGACGTACGAGCCGGATTTGATCTGCCCCGAGTAGACGCGGAAAAAACACAGCTTGCCGACGAACGGATCCACCGCGATTTTGAAGGCCAAAGCCGAAAACGGCTCGCTGTCGTCGGCTTGGCGAATCATCTTCTCCTCTTCATTATCAACCGCGTGACCTTCTATCGCCGGAACATCCAGCGGCGACGGCAGATACTCCGTCACGGCGTCCAGGAGAAACTGCACCCCTTTGTTTTTGAGAGCCGAGCCGCACATCACCGGAACGATCTGCCCTTTAATCACCGCCTGACGTAATACTTTTTTTAAATCAGCCACCGGAATTTCCTCACCGCTCAAATATTTATTCATCAAGACTTCATCGTTCTCCGCAATCGCCTCCACCAGTTTCGCGCGATATTCTTTGGCTTTATCCAGCAAATCAGCCGGGATATCAACGTCGTCCCAGGTGGTGCCCAGATCATCACTATGGTAAACGTGCGCCTTCATTTCAAACAGATCAATGATGCCGGTGAAATGCTCTTCAGCGCCGATCGGCAGCTGGATGGGGTAGGCGTGTTTAGTCAGCCGAGCGTCAATAGAGTCTAAATCCTTATAAAAATCAGCTCCCGTGCGATCCATTTTATTGATAAAAGCAATCCGCGGCACGTTGTACTTATCCGCCTGATGCCAGACCGTTTCTGACTGCGGCTCCACGCCAGCCACCCCGTCAAAGACGACCACGCCGCCATCCAGCACGCGGAGGCTGCGCTCCACTTCAGCGGTAAAGTCCACGTGACCGGGAGTATCAATTAGGTTGATCCGGCAATCTTTCCAGAAACAGGTGGTGGCGGCTGAAGTAATGGTAATGCCGCGCTCGCGCTCCTGCTCCATCCAGTCCATAGTGGCCTCGCCCTCGTGCACTTCGCCGATCTTGTGCTTCTTGCCGGTGTAAAACAAAACCCGCTCAGACACGGTGGTCTTGCCGGCGTCAATGTGCGCGATGATACCGATGTTTCTCGTTTTGTCGAGCGAATACTCTCGGGGCATAGAAGCGATCAGGTTGTTAGGTGGTTAGGTTGATAGGTTGATAGGCGAACAGGCCGTTACTCAAAGATACCTAACTACCTAACTGCTAAATAAAAAAGGCACTAACGATTGAACTCACTCATACTACCATTAGTGCACGGGGTACTTGGTTCATCATAATTTAACGAGCAAAGTGTGCGAACGCTTTATTGGCCTCGGCCATGCGGTGCGCGTCATCGCGCTTCTTGATCGCCGCGCCTTCCTTATTATAGGCATCCATCAGTTCCGCGGCCAGCTTCTGGCTCATCGGCACGCCCTGGCGCGCGCGCGCCGCGGCAATCAGCCAACGAAAAGCCAAAATGTAACGGCGCTCTCCGCGCACCGGGTACGGAATTTGATAGTTGGCGCCCCCGACGCGCCGGCTGCGCACTTCCAGGAGCGGGGTGACATTGCGCAGCGCGCCATCAAACACCTCCAGCGGATCTTTCTTCATCTTTTCAGCCACCAGTTTCATTGCGCCATAGACCGCCTTCTCGGCGGCGGAGCGCTTGCCATCTCTCATGATGTAGTTGATCAGCTTAGCAACCAAAACATTATGGTAGGTAGCATCGGGATTGAGTCGTCGTTTCGGCGCTGGTTTACCGCGCATAGGAAAAATTTATTTAGCCGCCTTCGGGCGCTTGACGCCGTATTTAGAACGACCGCGCGTGCGGCCGCTGACGCCCTGCGCGTCATAGACGCCGCGGACGACTTTGTAACGGACGCCCGGCAGGTCATTGGTTTTGCCGGCTTTGACCATGACAATACTGTGTTCTTGCAAATTATGACCCTCGCCCGGAATGTAGGCGGTCACTTCCATGCCATTGGACAGCCGGACACGCGCCACTTTGCGCAGAGCCGAGTTCGGCTTCTTGGGCGTACGGGTAAATACCTTGAGACAGACACCGCGCTTGAACGGACTGCCCTTGGGCAGCTCGGTGCGCTTGCGATGCAAGGTATCCAGGGTTGACTGTACGGCCGCGTACTTCGGCTTTCTCGGCTTACGCGTTCTGCCGTACTTCACCAGTTGACTGATTGTTGGCATAATTTACAAAATAAAATACCTTGAAAATAAGGTACCAATAGAATAACACCGCTAAAAATTATAGTCAAGGGGTATGGTTTCCCTTAATGAAAGTAAGAATGCGGCTAAATTTTGCTTTATCCAGCACCTTTCAGAATACCCCGTCAGCTTGCTGCGGGGTATTCTGAAAGGTGCTGGATAAAACTACTCCCAGTGTTACGACCAAACCGCAAAGCAAAAACAGCAACGTGTAGCCAAGCACCGACAGCGCCTCTTTGGCTTTTTTATCCAAAAACAAATACACCGCATAGCCAAAAACCAGCGAACCGGTAATGGCCGCGGAAAAAACGAGCAGCGTCAGCATGCTGATGATATTGAGATAGGCAGGGTGCGGTTGCGTGTTCGGCAACGCCATGAACACGAGCGCGATAAGCGCACAGTAGACCATGACACCAATGGCTTGCAAGAGGCCAGCGCGGGGTGTATTTTTTGCATATTTTATCGTAGGGACAACCCTAGGGTTGTCCTTACTAAAATATTTACACGGTTAACCAAATTTGAATCAAGGCGGCGATGACGGCCCAGCTGACCAGGGCCAGACCGAGCGACCAATAAAAATCCACGTGTGAGGACAACCAATAAAAAGCGAGGATGAAATACACGAGGGTGAACTCATAGACAAACGCGGACTTGAGCGTTTGCCGAGACACCGCCAAGCCCTGCTCGGCGTAGACGAAAATCATTGCCACGATCAAGATAATCGGCAAGGCATAAATAACCCCGGCGTATTTCGGATGAACATATTTGACTATGACGGTAATACCGGCGACCGCTGCCCCCCCCCAACACAAACTGGAGTAAATAATACAAAATGGTATTCATAAATATTGCCCTGAAAAAAATCTGTCCCTATCGGTATTGATCTGTGTAATCTGTGTCTTAAATCTGTGTAATTTGTGATTTAAAACAACCAGTAAATCAAATTCCACACCCAATTAAACAGCCCGCTGAAAATGGAAACGCCCGGCAGGAAACTGTCAGCCAGCACCAGGAGGATCAAAATGATCGGGCCGTTCTTGGCCAGCAGGTACTTGAAGTCATTGTACCGGCTCGGCAGCGCCGCGAACAACACCTGCGAGCCATCCAAGGGCGGGATGGGGATGAGATTAAAAACTAAAAGCACCAGATTAATTAAAGCCAAAAACATCAGAAATTGGAGCAGCAGGTTGTCAGGCGCGAGACCGGTATAGAGGCGGAGAAACTTGAACAGGAAACCGAAGACGAACAGGCTGATGATATTGGACAACGGCCCGGCGACGGCCACCAGCGCCGGCCCCCACTTCTGGTATTTCAAGTTATACGGATTATACGGCGCCGGATTGCCCCAGCCGAACCCGACCATCAACAGCATAAAAAATCCCAGCCAATCAATGTGCGCCAGGGGGTTGAGCGTCAGCCGGCCCATATCTTTGCCCGTATGGTCGCCCATGCGGTAGGCCGCCAAGACGTGAGAAAACTCATGAATCGTCAGACCATAGATCACGGACAACACCCACAAGACGAAAACAATCGGTTCGGAAAACAGCAAATTGATGATCATAAGAAATATACAATTTTAAAGTTTTATTGCCACACTGTTACATTGCTACATTGCTAAATACCCAACACAGCAGTGTGACAATTTGGCAATGTAACCGTTGGGCAATAAAAACCCTTGCTTTTATTTTAAGTTTCTGATATTCTCATTCTACCTTATTCATGCCAATTATTCAAATCCTAACCTATGTCCCGACGTTGCGATATCTGCGGCCGTGGCTCGAAAAAAGTAATCCGCCGTTCCCACAGCAAACGAGCGACCATCAGCCGGCAGTTCCTCAATCTGCAGAATAGAATGATTGACGGCCAGCGCTGCAAAGTCTGCACCGGCTGCCTCAAGACGGCCGTCAAGAAAAAAACCGCGCTGCGCGTAGCCCGCTAATCTTTCTCAAAAAAACAACCCCGAATCTGCCGGGGCTGTTTTTTTATTATAACCTTGAGTGAAGGAAGTGTAAGTCCGGCGGGGTTCGGCTTACCCATAACCAAGAATCAAATCCTAAATCCAAAATTCTAAATTCTAAATAAATAATGCCTAAATTCAAAATCTTAAACCCGTGGTTTACTCTTTAGAATTTATGATTTTGGTATTATTTGGAACTTAGGATTTTGAATTTATGATTTCTTTACCGTATCGCCCGCGCCACGGCCGGCATCACGCGGCGATCAAACACGCTCGGGATAATAGACTCGGCGGTGGGCCGGCTGACCAGCGCGGCTAGATTCTTGGCACAGCGCAGCAGCATGGCGTCGGTAATATTTTTGACCCGGTGGTCCAGCGCGCCGCGGAATATCCCGGGAAACACGAGAACGTTATTAATTTGGTTGGGGAAATCTGACCGGCCGGTCGCCATCACCCGCACGCCGGCGCGGCGCGCCACCTCCGGCATCACTTCCGGCACCGGATTGGCCATGGCAAAAATAATCGGATCCGGGCGCATCAGTTTGATTAATGAAGCGTTCAAGAGTCCCGCCTTGCTGACCCCGACAAAAATATCAGCGCCGCAAAGAGCCGAGGCCAAGTCGGCGGCGGCGCAGGCCGGGTGATCCAGACCGATACGGCAGGCCAGGTTCGTCAGCGCGGCAATCCGGAGCTTACTCTCATTCAAACCTTTGCGTCCCTGGTAAATCGGCCCCTGACTGTCACAGAGAATCAGCTGTTTAAATCCATACTGGAGGAATAGCTTGGCCGTGGACAAGCCGGCCGCGCCCGCGCCGTTGATGACCACGCGCACGGTTTCTTTTTTCTTGTGAACGACCCGCAGCGCGTTCATCATCGCGGCCAAGACAACGACCGCTGTCCCCTGCTGGTCATCGTGAATCACGGGAATCGTCAATTCAGCCTGCAATCGCTCTAAAATAGTGAAACACTCCGGCGCGGCGATGTCTTCCAGATTAATCCCGCCGAATGTCGGGGCAATCTGTTTAACAAACTCCACCACCCCCTCAACTGTGGTGGCGTTAATACACAGCGGTATGGCATCCACATCGCCGAATTGTTTAAAGAGCAAGGCTTTGCCCTCCATCACCGGCAGGGCCGCCTCCGGCCCGATGTTCCCCAGACCCAAAACGGCGGTACCGTTAGACACCACGGCCACGCTATTGGCCTTAAAAGTATAGTCGTACGCCTTGGCGCGGCTGCGGGCGATTTGACGGGAAATTTCACCGACGCCAGGCGTATAGGCCAGCGCCAGATCACGCCGATTGGTCAGCGGCACTTTACTCTTGATAGTCAGCTTGCCCCGATATTTCCGGTGCAGGGCGGCGGCGGCTTGATTGATAGTATTGGGCATATATCACAGATTACACAAATAATGACAGATAGGCACAGATCTGTCTGAACAAGCCTGCACGTCTCTGGATGCCCCAGTCGCGTATTCTGAATTTAGCGCGAACCCATTTTGAGCGAAATTGCTGACGCAATTTCGCGGCAATTCCCAAAACCCGCTCGGGTGCGGCGGAAGGAGGGGGTTGGGGGGAGGAATTCCGCCGCACCCTCGCTTCGGAAAAATTCGCGCCGACGG
>JACRDY010000056.1 GCA_016218485.1 Candidatus Falkowiibacteriota bacterium | reverse complement strand
TCTTGACACCCATTTTCCCGAGTGGTAAGGTGGAGGTGCTCTTAACCCATAACCTTAAAAATATGGTGAGTCCGAGCAGTATTGGACGGAGGGGAGTCAGATTGCCAGTGTTAATGCTGGTCTTTTTTATAATTCTCAATAGCTTCTGGCCGATGGGGGTCAGCGCGATACAGGAGGCGCCGAGCGGCAGTGATGCGGCTCGTTTTGTTAATACTGACCTGGTGGCCGCACCGGCCGCTCTGGCTGATCCGGTAACGTTACCGGCCAGTGACGTGGTGGTTGACCCGACTACAGCGCCTGATGCGACGACCAGTGATCCGGCGCCGGCCGCGCTGACTGATCCAGATCCGACCACGACACCGGATGCGGACACACAAGATTCGCCGACGGTGACACCGGATGTGGTTAGTGACGCGCCGCTCAGTCAGCCGCCGTTCAATCCGGAAAATCAGAAAAGTCTGAATCCATTGTCAGTGGAACAAAATTTGCAAACCGGGGCGCTGACCGCGAGCTATGCCATTACCGCTCCCCCGGGTAGAAATGGCTTGAACCCCGGGCTGCAGCTGAACTACAACAGTCAGGATGAAAACATTGCCACCATTCTGGGTCATGGCTGGAGTTTTAATATCCCGTCTATTGAACGCCTGCCGAAAAAAGGCGTGGATCGCCTGTACAGCGAAAATTATTTCAGTTCGTCTTTGTCCGGAGAATTAAAGCCGGTTAACTTAATTGACGCCACCCACGGGGAATACGGCGCGGAAGTAGAGTCCGGAGAATTTTTGAAATATGAATTTACCGTTGATGGCGCGTGGGTGGTGAAAGATAAAAAGGGCCTGACTTACACTTTTGGTCTGACTGCCCAGTCGCGGCAGGACAATCCGAGTGATCCGAGCAAAGTGTTTAAGTGGATGCTAGAAGAAGTGCGCGATAGTAATGGGAACACGATTACGTACCAATACTATAAATATCAGATGCAAATTCATCCGCAAAAAATTACTTACGGCGGGACTTCCACCGAGCCGGGTATCTATCAAATTAATTTTAGTACCATCAATCGAACCCTGCCCGTTTCTTATTCAACCGGTTTCCTGGTCAGAAATAGCCAAGCAATTAATGAAATTGTCGTCAGCGTCAACGGTCAGTGGACTCGCAAATACGGTATCACCTATGCCAAAGGAGACAATGATGCCGAGGATATGATGACCAATATAACCGAATCAGTCCGTGCTGAAGACGGTACGGAAATGACCCTGCCCACTACAGAGTTTCAGTATTCAACCGCGGGGAAAACTTGGCAAAAAACCGCAAATAAATGGCCGCTTAATAATGGTAATTTAATTCTCCTTTCCGAATACAATGGACTGAGTATCTATATTGACATGGGGTTAAGACTCTTCGATATAAACGGGGATGCCTTGCCCGATTTTATGCGCTCTTTAAATTCACCGACGGAGGAAGGTGGTTTAAAGAACTATGGTGAAGTCCAAATGAATCGAGGGGAGGCATGGGCAGCATGGTCGCTGGACCAAAATTATCAGCTGCCGGTTGGATTTGTAATGACGGATAACGCTTCAACTTTGGAAAAAGGTGTCAGAATCGCAGACGTCAATGGTGATGGACTGGCGGATATCGTTAAGAGCTATGGCAATGTGAATGATAAAGAACCTGATGGCGTCTACCTGAATAAAGGCGACGGAACCGGCTGGCAAAGAAATACAACTTACACTTTTCCAAGTAACTTTACTCGATATATTATCAATGGCGGAAGTTTCGATAGCGGTTGCAGACTATTTGATGTGAATGGTGATGGTCTTCCGGATATTACTTGTGCTGTCACTTCCTACGACGAAATGGAAAATTCCGGTCAGGTTTATTTGAATGACGGAACCAGATGGGTTGAAACTCCGGGCTATATCTTCCCTGTCGGATTTATTAAACAGGCTGGTATACCCGGTCATACGGAAAGCCGAGGTGTTCAGATAGCCGATGTGAATGGTGATGGTTTGGCCGATTTGGTCAAGGGTTTTGGTGGTGGACTCATTAACAACAACGGGGTGTATCTTAACAAGGGTGATGGCACCGGGTGGGTGCGCGCTTCCAGTTTTATGCTTCCCGGTGATTTTGAATTTGATAATCACCTAAGCGGCGTTGTGAATAGTGGTTGTGAATTGTTTGATGCCAATGGAGACAATTTACCAGATGTTGTTTGCGCTTATACTTCTTATAATGAAGTGGAAAATTCCGGCGTGGTTTTTATTAACACTGGCACCACCTGGACGCAAGATTATGCGTATACGGTTCCGGTCGGTTTTGTCAAACAAAATGGTCAATTCCCCGCGTCCTATGGTGTGAATATCAGTGACGTGAACGGTGATGGCTTGAATGATTTAGTAAAATCATTTCAGGGATCCACCAATAACGGTACGTACTTGAAGCAGGGCGGGAAACCGGGGCTCTTAACCAAGATCACCAGCAGTCTGGGCGGGCAAACAACGGTGGTATACAAACCATCTACTGCTTATCGAAAACCTGATTATCAAAATCCCGATGATACTCTTGCCAATCCAAAACTCTCAACGGTTATTCAGACCGTATCCGCTATTACTACTGACGATGGTTTTGGTAATACCGCGACCACGAGCTATGACTATGCAGGCGGTCAGTATTTTTACGCCGGGCCGTTTGACCGCAAGTTTGCCGGCTTTGCGAAAGTAACCAGTACTGACCCGGATGGCAACAAGACGAGTCAGTATTTCCATCAGGGTAACGCTTCTAATAGCACGCAGGGTGAATACCAGGACCAGAAAGCCAAGATCAATCTGGTCTACCGTGAGGAAATTCTTGGCACGTCGGGTAATCTCTATCAAACGACTATCAACAAGTGGGATGGCGCGGACTTGGGCAACGGCCGGACGTTTGTCTTCAAAGCGCAGACGATTCAGCAGGATTATGATGGCAACAGCACGCACCGTGATCGGGCGCAGAGCTTTACCTACGACCCAGCCACGGGCAATCTCCTGGAAGCCAAAAACTGGGGTGAGGTCAACGCGGCTGATGACGGCACGTTCAGTGACATTAGTGGTGACAGCACGTTGATGACGTATGCCTACGCGACCAATCCGGCTAATCCGGTGATGAGTCTGCCGTCCCAGGAAATCCTGAACGACAACAACGGCAACAAAAAAGCCGAAACGCGATATGCCTATGACGGTCTTGTGTTTGGTTCGGCTGACAAGGGGAATCTCACCAAGCAGGAAAATTGGATACTCGGCGCAGTCTACGCCGTGACGCAGCACGCCTATGACGCGTATGGTCTGTTGACGTCTGACACGGATCCGCGCGGTAGTGTCACGACGTACGGCTATGACAACGTGAACCTTTACCCAACTACGGCGACTAACGCGCTGAATCAGATCATAGCCTATACCTATGATTATTCCTCTGGTAAGCCATTGGCCATCACTGACCCGAACGGTCATACCGTTTCCTATACCTATGACGCCGCTGACCGGCTCCTGACGGAGAGCCAGCCTGACTGGGC
>JACRDY010000002.1 GCA_016218485.1 Candidatus Falkowiibacteriota bacterium | reverse complement strand
GCCCGAGGAAACCGTCTTGATCCGCAATGGCGATAGTGTAATCTATCAAGGAACTATCGCCCTGCCGGCGGCCGGCGCAGTCGACATCGCTGACGACACCGGAATAGTTCACTCCGTCAACGCCGACAGCGTGCTCGGTGTCCTGTACAGGCTTGACCAGACGAGTGAAGCGTTCACGCTCTCTAGCCTGCAGTATTTTGATTCATTTGGCTCATTTTATCTGAAGTGTCTGACGCCGCGCGACGCCGCCGAGCCCCTCTGCGACAACTGGCAGTATGTTGTGGACGGCCAGGGACCGGCCACCAGTCTGGACACTACGCTCCTCTCCGGCGGAGAAGACCTAGTGCTGTATTTTGGATATCCTCACCAAATTATCTTTGACAGCACCACGATTACCACCAACGGATCGTTTACTGCCAGCGCGCAGGAATACAATTATCTCGACAATACCTGGGAGCCGCTTCTGGGTGTCACGATTGGCGCGACACAACCAAACCCGGCTGACCCCTGGAATCCGCTCGTGATCGCCAGCGGTCTG
Source organism: Candidatus Falkowiibacteriota bacterium (assembly GCA_016218485.1). Lineage (GTDB taxonomy): Bacteria > Patescibacteriota > Patescibacteriia > JACRDY01 > JACRDY01 > JACRDY01. The sequence continues at coordinate 15,505 of JACRDY010000002.1, read as the reverse complement.
GTCGACGACACCGGCTCCGTGAGCCTGACGCTCGCTGACACCGGATCATACAATGTTGGTATTGCCGAAGACTTTTATTTCCCATCATACATAATCACCGTCAACGCGGCCGGTGGTAGGGGTGCCGGCGGTAGAGGTGAAACTACTCCCCCAGCCACTTTTAACGTGCTTGAAGCGCTAACGTATCTCTCAAGCGTGCAGGGCCCTGACGGATCATTTGGCAACTCCAGTCTGTATACTGACTGGGCGGGCATGGCGCTCGCTGCCGCGGGTGATGCGAGCAGCACGCGGACGAACCTTCTGACGTATCTCACCGCCCACAGCTCGCAGAGCTCACTCCTGACGGACAACGAGCGCCGGGCCATGACTCTCCTCTCACTGGGACAAAATCCCTACGCCTTCAATGGCACTGACTACATCGCCGCGATTATCAATGAGTTTGACGGCACACAATTCGGCGAGGAGGGACTGGTCAACGACGACATCTTCGCCCTAATTCCGCTCGCGAGCGCCGGTTACACAGTGGACGACACCATCATCGTCCAAAACATTGCGTTTATTCTCAATCAGCAGCAGCCCGACGGATCCTGGGTGGGCGGCGTTGATATGACCGCCGCCGCAATCCAAGCACTCTCGCCCTTTAGTTCCGTGTCCGGTGTGTCCGCGGCGTTGACTCAAGCTGGCGCGTATCTACAAAATACTCAAAACACCGACGGCGGCTGGGGCAATATCTCGTCATCCAGCTGGGCTGGGCAAGCCATGAGCGCGCTTGGCGCAGCCTGGACAAAAAATGGAAAAACGCTCGCCGACTATCTCGGCAGCCAGCAAGCCGCTGACGGCGCAGCTCTAGATGAAACTGAAACGCTCACTAACCGAATTTGGGCCACGAGCTATGCCATCCCAGCCGCCCTGGGCAAATCCTGGAACGTGATGATACAGTCGGTCCCTAAGCCAACCAGCGCTCCGGCAAATAATCCGCCCGAAAATAACCCGATCGACACGCCAAAGACCGAGGCGCCAAATACCCCACCCACCGAGCCGATTGATGAAGACACGGCGGTTGAGGATGTCCCCGCGCCAATAGTGATCACTCCCACTACCCCGGCTCCGGTCCAGACTGATCAGCCAATCGTGGCTGGTGTTGAAATAATCCGCAATGAGCCGGCAATCACTGAAACAGCGCCGCCGGAAACTGCGCTCATCATACCGCCAGCTACTGACACGCTGAACGTGAACGCTAAACTAGCCGCGAGCGCTAACACCACTCCCCCGACCGGGACAGAAAACCCTGACCAGCCCTTGCCAACCGCTTCCCTTGTCCTCGGCCTTGGCGCGATCTTGTCGTTTCTCTACTTTGTAGTAAGCAAATTCTGGTGGTAAAAATTTGATCTAGAAAAAATCCCGCGGGCAAGCGGGGTTTTTTCATTTGAGCCACTCGGGTCTACCCGTCTCGCCTACGGCGAAGCCGAGGCGGAGAACCACACCCATAGAGGTTTCAAAGGGCTTTCTATGGTACACGTTTCTCCTTATATTGACCCGTTCGGGTGGGGTTGATTTTAGAAAATGAGACAACTGAGACGATCCTTAAAGCCGTATTTACTGTGTTCTATTTTGACCTTAAAACGATTACGTAATACTCAAATTTTACTTTTACTTCCCATAGCACTTCTTGATTTTATTTCTCAATCCGCAGGAATTCATTCCAACCGAGATGAATAGCGTTTTTATAAAATTCAGGTATATTCAGCTTTTCTATTTCATCTAAGTTGAACCTTCTGAATTCTGATCTTCCTGCTTCGCCTTCTATTTCAAAAGTGCCAATCTTGGATACTAATCTACATAAATAAGATAATACCAGCACGCCCAATAATTCATCTTGCGATTTCTGGATTTTATACATCCAAGCATGAATAACTTTTACAACTTCGACATCAAATCCCAACTCTTCTCTTAATTCTCGTATTACGGTTTCAGTCGGCTGTTCTCCTTGATCAATTTTACCACCTGGTAATTCCCATTCGTTTCGTTCGTTTTTTCTCAGCCAAACTGAACTTTCGTCGAATACTATTCCTTTAACCGAAATTGGCACTTAGTATAACTTCATATTGGTATTCCTACTTCCCATGGCACTTCTTATACTTCAACCCACTGCCGCACGGACATGAATCATTGCGTCTGACTTTTCTACCACCAAAAGTAGTAATCGTCGATGTGGTTAAATTTTTAGTGGTGAAATTAATACCTAAACTAACAACATAATTATAATACTCTACTGCCGAGTCAGGTTCTTTTTTCTTCATCAACCTTTTATGATTCTTGATTTGCCCTGCAACGGCCTTAAGCGCTCCATAAAGCATCATTTCATTATACTCTCCGGATTCATAACGCTTTTTTTGTAGTTGCGCAAAATCATAATTGGGGTTGAGTTTTAACGCCAACTCCAGCATTTTCTTACCCTCCAATTCCTCACCGCAAACAAAATGGCAAACGGCCTTGTTGGCATAAAGGCGATAGATGTCTGGCGTGACCATATGTTCTTCCCTAAGAAGGGAAAATACCTTGTTCCAGGATTCGACGGCTTGTGAATATCTCTCTTGATGCATTAATTTATGGGCACATTCTAACTCCTTCCACCATTTCTCGCCGCCCAAGGTTATAGTGTTTATAATAAACTCGGGATCTTCTTGATTTCTAAAAACTTCTTGTTGGGGTAGTCCTTTCAATTTATCCTGTCGCGTAGTATTGTAAACATCCATGATTGTTTGAGGAAACTTTTCTAAATCCGAGGGGCTTAAATTATCCCTGGCTAAACCAAAAAACAAAGACATAATTTCCATCATGCCATTGTGCCCGGAAAATCTCTCACACCATTGCAAAATAATACCCGCGGAAACATATTGATCTATTTTGCTGGTTTTAAGCAATTTGGCTAAAACATCAAACGCCTTTTCAGGACGTACTTCCTCAAATACCTTTTCTTTTCTATCACTGTCACCGGCTAAATCAAAAATTTCTTTCATGCTGGCTGACTTTTTGTCTTTAGCGAATATCGCCTTTAATTCTTCCCCCAACTGAACTATTGGCAAGTGAACACTGTCGGCTCCAACTAGTTCCCAATGATCCCCAACTCTAGCCACCCGGCCATAAAAAATATTGCCCGGTTTTAAGGAGTGAGTGGCTGATTTTTCCTTAACATTGTAAATTAATCCTGACCGTAAATCATAGATTGTCAAACCGTCATCCCATCTCACCGCTTTTGCTTCAAACAATGCGAAATAATTAGTGGCGATTAGATCGCCATAAAGTTTTAATTCCTCATCACTAAATTCACGTTGATGCCGCTGATAGAAATCTTCCAGCAGAGTTTTACCATTTTTTAATTTAAAATCAAACAGCAGCCATTCATTTAAAATTCCGTTTTGAATGTTATTAATTTCCATCTCTGGTTTTAATTTGAAAAATTTAAACCCGGCTTGCATCATTGGTTTTTGAAGCTCTGGCCGGCTTAAATAATAATCCAAAATTTTAGATAAGCTGTTTTTGGGAAGCATACTTAAAATTAAAAAAAATAATCACATTAGCATATATCCAGATGCGGGACCTTTACCAACCTGCTTGATAATTCCTAACTTTTTAAGCTTCTGCAAATAGGATTGCGCCGTTCTTTTAGGACAGCGTAAAATATTCACCACATCTTGAACGGTAATTTTACCAACTTGATCAAGAAAATCCAAAATCTGCATCTGATCTTTATCTAAATAAATTTTAGATTGAATTTCATCGTTCATTTTTTTTAGAGACAGGGAGATAATTTTTTCTCTTATCTCATCAATTTCCTGTTTAAAACCTTTGACAAAATATTCTAGCCAGGGAGTAAAATCAACTTTTCGCTCCTCATAATTTTTACCAATATTAATGGCGGCATAATATTTTGGCCGATCTTGATTATAGTAATCCTCCAAAGCAAAAAGTCGCCTGAAATCATAGCCTCTTTTATATAAAATCAGGGTCGCCAGAGCACGGGCAGTCCGGCCATTGCCGTCAGCGAATGGATGAATGGCGGCAATTTCTTGGTGAACAATGCCGGCGACAATAATCGGATGAATCTCATTTTCCGTGCCTGGCGAAAGCCAGGTTACTAAATCTTTCATGAGACCCGGGACTTTTTTGGCGGCCGGACCGGTGTAAACGATCTCCTGCGGCTGGCCGTAACGGCGGCGCACGACATAAATTGGGCCTTGGCGGTAATGTCCCGATTGCTCTTCCGGCAAAGTATCAGCGGTAACCAATTGGTGTATTTTTAAAATTATTTTTTCAGTTATAGATATTTTTTTCTCAACGACTTGTTGAATATATTTCAAGGCTTTTAAATAATTCTGCACTTCAAAAATATCACGCCTGGGCGCGTCAATTTTTTTATTCACTAATAAATCTTCAATTTGACGAGTGGTAAGCATATTCCCTTCTATCGCAGTGGAACTATGGGTCATGCGAACTAAAGCCCGGCGACGCAATTTTAATTCGTGTTGAGGCAGCAGCTTGGCGCGGTCAATAATAACTTTTGCCTCGGCTATAGCGGTCAGCCAATTCACCATTTTATTATTGATTTTATATTGAGGATTAAACATATCTCCAGTATACAATAATCTAAATAATCGCGCAAGTATCACGCAAATAATCGCGCAATAAATACTGCCCCGGCCGGCGAATGACAAAAACATCCTCATTCAAAGAATACCAAAAAAACGCCTAAATTTATAGACGATTTTCTGGTTATCTAATTATCAAGGCCAGAGGGCACTCGGGTCTAGAACCACAAGATACCCACCGGGTCTCTCGAACTTTTTATATTTGGTGACGCCACGGGGAATCGAACCCCGATTGCCAGGATGAGAACCTGACGTCCTAACCGTTAGACGATGGCGCCAAGTTAATTACGAATGACGAATTAAAATCCACCCATTCGTAATTTGTAATTCGTAATTTGTAATTATTGAAACTCGGCTTAATACTAGCGTCAAAAACCTAAATTGTCAACGAAGGTTGGCAGTGCTATAATCGCTGTACCTATGCCGTACAAAAAGAAAAGGCTGGCGCAGAAAAAACGTCGCAAACGGGCCGGCAAAACCGTTGGCAGCCTGCGCTTCCGCTAAGACGAACCCCCGACAACCTCGGGGTGTTTGTTTTATCCAGCACCTTCCTGTCGGGGTAGTACACGCTGCAGGCATACTCTCTTCAGCCATTCATCCCCGCAAGCAAGCTGATGGGGTATGCTGGAAGGTGCTGGATAAATTGCGAGAATAACCGTTTTCTAGTAAAATAAGAGTGTTGCTGAACCTAACTACCTAACCACCTATCCACTGGCATATGGACATGCGCGAATTTTTCATCACCCCCCAGGGTTTTACCGACACTGACCTGCAGCAGCTGGAGGCAAAAACCAAGGCCGACTGGTACTCGGAAGACGCCGAAGGCCAGCTGGCGGTTGATGTGTTCCAAACTGACAAAGCTATTGTAGTCAAAACCGCCATTGCCGGCGTGGAGCCAAAAGATATAAAAATTTCCATTCACAATGAAGTCCTGACTATTCAGGGCACGCGCAACCGTGAAGAAACCGTTACTGATGAAGACTACTACTACCGCGAGTGCTACTGGGGCAAATTTTCCCGCTCGGTCATTCTGCCGGTGGAAATAAAACAGGACAGCATTGACGCGGTCTTTAAGAACGGCGTGCTGACGATCACGCTGCCCAAAGCCAAACCGGAGAAGATGGTGAAGATTAAAATTGAAGAGTAATCACGAGAACATGAAAACATTAAAACATGAAAACAAGTTTGTTTTAATGTTCTTGTGTTTTAATGTTTTCATATTTTAAAAAAATGTCCACCAAGATTCAAAAATCAGAAATCAAGAACATCCCCCGCGGGCCATTCATCGTCGCCGGCGTTCTTTTGATTATCATTATCATTCTCGGCGGATCACTCTTGACCTACCAAAAAGCCTACGCCGGCAAAATCTACCGTGGTGTTTCAGTGGCCGGACTTGATCTCGGCGGCAAGACTGAAACCGAAGCCAACCAACTGCTGCAAAATACCATTGACGCTATCAACCGCAACGGCATAACCGTAACCGCGGGCGACCAACGCACCACTATCAACCCGCATATCATCTCGCCGACTGATGCCGATCTGTCATATAATCTGATTGATTTCAGGTTAGACGCCACACTGCGGCCGGCGCTGCAATGGGGTCGGCAAGGCAACTTCCTGCAAAATACCGTCGCGCAAATGAGAAGCGCCTTCGCCAAAAAAAACTTTGATCCGGAGTATACGCTCTTGGAAGATCAGCTGATACCAATACTCCGGGAAAACTTCAAAGACAGTGAAAACCCCGGGCATAATGCCAGTCTAATTATTACCAAAGAAGGCGACAGTTACACGACCACCGTCAGCGCGGAAAAAGTTGGCCAATCATTTGATTACCCCAGTGCGCTGCGTCAGCTCAACATCAGTCTCCAGACATTAACCAGCCCGCAGATTACGCTGGCCCTGACTGATGACATCCCCCAGATCAAACAAGCGCAGGCGCAGAGTGTCGCACCACACGTCAGTCTGGCTTTAAAAAAACCGCCCCTAACGCTGACAAATGAGGATCAAACCTGGACACTCGACACCGAGACCTTGGCCGGACTCTTGGATGTCGTGCTCATGGATGAGCGCGCGGCGCTGGGGCTAAACGCCGAACGGTTCACCCAGTACCTCCGCTCCGCCATTAGCCCGAGCGTTGAACAAGAGGCGGCGGACGCCAAATTTTCCATGGTCAACGGACGGGTGACGGAATTCCAGGGGGCGCAGAACGGCCGGGCAATTATCCTGGATGAACTCTTGAATACCCTGAATCGGGAATATATCAACGGCGAAAAAACAACCATCGCTATCCCGATAACGATCACGGAGCCGACTGTCCTGACTGGCGAGGTCAATGACCTCGGCATCACCGAGCTCTTGGGCGTCGGCCTGTCTGACTTTGCCGGCAGCCCCCCGAACCGCCGCCACAATATCAAAGTCGGCGCCGACAGTCTCAATGGCATCCTCATCAAACCGGGTGAAGAATTCTCGCTCTTAAAAGCGCTCGGTGAGATTGACGGCGCGCACGGGTATCTGCCCGAACTAGTGATCAAGGGAAATAAAACTGTCCCGGAATTCGGCGGCGGCCTCTGCCAGATCGGCACTACCATCTTCCGCGCCACGCTAGCCTCGGGTCTGCCCATCACCGCGCGACAGAGTCACTCATACCGTGTCCGCTACTACGAGCCGGCTGGCATTGATGCCACCATCTACGATCCGGCGCCTGACTTCCGCTTTGTTAACGACACCGGTCACACCATCTTGATTCAAACAAAAATAATCGGTAATACCCTGCGCTTTGAATTCTGGGGCACTCAAGACGGCCGGCGAACACACTTCATCGGCCAGCAAGAGAGTGATGACCTCTACGACATCACCCCGAAAATTTGGGGCTTTGTCTCACCGCCGGAAACGAAAATGGTGGAGAGCCTAGATATCCCCGTCGGCGCCAAGAAGTGTACCGAGAGCGCGCACGTCGGCGCCACCACGGAATTCACCTACCAAATATTCTACCCCGATGGCAAACAAACTGAAAAAATATTCAAGAGCGTCTACAAACCCTGGCAGGCGATATGTCTTATTGGTGTAGATAAACTAACAGCACCAGAAGTAAACACAGATTTAAACACAGATGACACAGATAATACAGATGCGACGGTAACGAATATCAATACTCCTGCAGAACAGACAATTAATACAAATAGTAACTAAAAAATCCCAAACCCCAAGTTCCAAATCCCAATGTGGGTATTGGGGCTTGGGATTTGGGATTTACTCTCGTAGCGTTACAATACAACCACGCTCTTGGTAATAAAAAATCCCTGCATCTCTGCAGTCAAGAAATCTTTTCGGTGGAGGTTCCTAGCCGGAGCCAGGTTGTCCGCTAAAAAAATTCCATGCTTGTCGTGACTGCAGAGAAGCAGAGATACTGCCTGTTGAAGGGCAATAGTGCATCTTAGCATAGATACTAGACACTGTCAACCTTTTTGTGTACAATGTGTTGAAAAACTGTCTAAAATAAGATAAATTTTAGCTAAATTTAAACACAGGTTGGTGGCAAGATTACCAATAGGGCCCTTTGGGCACAGATACGCTAGTCTTACCTGCCAGCCGCCTTGAAAAATAAATACTCACCTTAACGCTGGAGTGGCGAAATTGGCAGACGCACCCCGTTTAGGGCGGGGCGGGGCAACCCATGGGAGTTCGAGTCTCCCCTCCAGCATTAAGGTGTGTATTGATAAAAAATTTAATGACGGCATAATCTTGGCGGGCAGTACCGAAAAGAGTCTCGCGAAGCGACCCGCCTCTGGCGGGCTCTCCCGCCCACCGGACAACCATAAATTAACAAATTTTCTTACCATGTCCATCCCTCGCCGCTTCGTCGCCTTTATTCCCTTTTGGATCTTTTTGACGCTGTATAAAATCGGCGGCGGCTTGCATTACTCCCTAATTTCACCGCTGGGCGAGCGACTCTTGCCGCTCTGGCTCGTTGGTCTCCTGATGGGTGGCGGCTCGCTGATCCATCTGCTCCTCGACGTACCGGCCGGACACTGGCTGGATCGCTTCGGCTACCGGCGACTGTTAAAACTGACGACGTTCATTTTTCTCCTGGCCGGACTCGTCTTAGTGATCAATTTCAATACCCTTACCTACATCACCAGCCTGATCGTCGCTACCTTTGGCTGGCTGTTCTTTGTCCCGGGGGTCAACGCCTACGTCCTGACTCACGCCCCGCGCGCCGGCAGCGGCCGGTTCATCGCCTACCGCGATGTTTTTGCTTCACTCGGCATTGTCCTCTCCACCGCCCTCTTAGGTCTGGTCCTGACGCTCCCGACGTACCTCATTGGTTTGATGATTGCGCTGGCCATGCTCGCAGCGCTGATCGCACTGTACGCCAGCCCACCAGACACGCCGCTGACGCACACCGAACCAAAAATCGCCACGCAGGCGCACTACATTCACCGGCACTTTCTCAAGGATACGCTGACTATGCTGCGCCGTCTCAATCCCGCCAGCACTATGCTCGTACTTTTAAATTTAGTCTCGGCCTCATTCTACGCCATTATTTGGTTTGTAGTCCCTCTGATCATCGCGCACCAGGTCCACCCGGGCTGGTCCGGCCTGACTCTTGGCATATTTGATTTTACCGTAGTGCTCCTCGGATTCTTCCTTGGCAATCTGGCCGACCGCGCCAACAAACGTACCTTAGTCTTTTTTGGCCTGTTACTCTTCGCGGTCGCCGGCATGTTCCTGGGCTTTAATTTTGGCTGGCTATTTCTGGTCTTTGGCTTTCTAGCCACTACCGGCGACGAAATGGCCGGCATCGCCCTGTGGTCCTGGCTCTATACGCTGGATCACAAACACGCCAACGACGGACTCTTGGCCGGCGTCCTCAATGTCTTTGACGACTTGGGCTGGACTATCGGCCCGGTCGTCGCCGGTATTCTCTACTCGCTCGTTGGCCCGGCCTGGACGATCGCGGTCGGCTCTAGCTTAATTTTCTGCACCTGGTGCATCTACCAAGTTTTCATGCGTCATCACAAGTACGCGCCCGCCGCTGATATTCCCCGCCGACCGCAACGCAAACGGCATAAGGTGTAACCCATAAAAAATTTTACACCCCACGGAGCTTGAGTTTTAAAACCCAAGCTACTTCTTGACTTTTTATACATTTCACGCTAAATTAAGATATCTTTCATACCCAACGGAGGGCTCGACCATGCGCGCGAAATGCCCCCGTTGTGGGGTAAAGAAACAGGGAATTCGCCCGACTCGCATTGGCGAGAAAGGCAAACTGGGCAGTCTCGCCTGCCTGAAGTGCCGCCGGGGGACCAAGCCAAAACAGTACACCGAACTGGCGCGATGCCAAGGATGGTGCGATAAACGTAAATCGCACGTCCATCTCCATCGCGCAAGTGGGCTGAAACTATGCCGGCCTTGCTATCGCAAGCTGTCATCCTGCGCTGAATGTGGGAAGAAAAAACCATTACACCACAACAGGATATCCGGCCACCTATTGTGTCGCGACTGCCAACGACGGCATGGACCCGCACGACGACTGGAGCGGTGTGATAATTGTAACAAGACAACGATTATCCATCGGAGGATCAACAAGAAAAGCCTCTGCAAACAGTGTGCGGATCAACACCGACCATTGGAAAAGTGCCAGGGATGTAATCGAAACACGGTGATCCACCAACGCAGAACAAGACTCTGCAAACGATGCTACGACCGTACACATCCAGCGCCAAAACACCGCTGTCGACGCTGCGGAAAGTGGGCCCCATGGGCTCATGCCAATTGGCAGTGGTGCAAGCGCTGCTACAATCGTTTCTACAACAAAAACCAGCGGCTCACCGCCGCCTAACCGCCCCGAGCCGGTCTCAAGACCGCGTCTCGGGGTTCGCTCTATCTCCACCATTACAACCCCAGCTGCTCGGACGCCAAAAATGCCGCCTCAACAATCTTTTCTACTTCCGGCGACAGGTGGTACTTCTCGATTTCATTAATATTGATCCAGGCGAACTGCTGGTGTTCGGCACTCAACTTCACCTCGGCCGCTCCCACCACCGTAACCAACCAGTTCGTCTGCTCCCGGACACTGCCATCCGCCAACGTATACTCAAAACTCCCGATCATCTTAACTGGTTTGACGCTCAAGCCCGTCTCTTCCGCTACTTCACGCGCCAGTGCCGCCTCGAGCGATTCACGGGATTTGAGCCCGCCGCTCGGCAGCTCCCACAAATTCGGATAGCTCGCCTCCGTGCTCGAGCGCTGGAGCAAGAGCACGCGACCATCTCGGTACACAACCGCTCCCGCCACTTGCGGCTTAGTTTTTGGATTCTTGTTTGGCATAGATAATACTCCTATCGTACCAAACCTCGCCCCTCTCTGCTAGCCCCTCCGTACTCCCCTCCGTACTCCCCCTCCGTACTCATTTCCACCTTGCCAACCGCTAATTTTGCTGATAAAATGAGGCTACGAATGTACTAAGACTACGAATTTACGAATAGTTACTAATATACGAATATGCTCACTGGTAAACTGTGGTTAAATCTCAATCCTTCATCTCCTGATTCGTATATTCGTAGTTATTCGTAAATTCGTAGTCTTAGTACATTCGTAGTATTATGGAAAAATCTCCCATTGCCAGCCGCGAGGAAACCATTCTCCAGTTCTGGCGCGACAACAATATTTTCCAAAAATCCGTGACTAAAGATAGCCCCAAAGGGGACTATGTTTTTTATGATGGGCCGCCGTTTGCCACTGGCCTGCCCCACTACGGCCATATCCTCGGCTCGGTCATCAAAGACGTCGTGCCGCGCTATATGACCATGAAAGGCTACCGGGTGCCGCGCCGCTGGGGCTGGGACTGCCATGGCCTGCCAATCGAGAACCTAATCGAGAAAAAACTGGCCATCTCCGGCAAGAAAGAAATTGAAACAAAAATCGGCGTCGAAAAATTCAACGAAAAATGCCGCGCCGATGTTTTGATGTACGTCAGCGAGTGGAAAAAAATGGTGGAGCGGATCGGCCGCTGGATTGAATTTGATAACAGCTACAAAACCATGGACTCGACGTACATGGAGAGTGTCTGGTGGGCGCTCAAAACGCTCTGGGACCGCGACCTGATCTACCAGGGCCGCCGCGTCCTGATGTACTGTCCGCGCTGTGAAACCCCAATCTCCAAAGCGGAAGTCGCCATGGACAACAGCTACAAAGATATTACCGAAGAATCCTTGACGACCAAATTTAAAATCAAAGACCCGGGTAAACATAATCTGCCGGACAATACATTTATCCTCGCCTGGACCACAACGCCCTGGACCCTGCCAGCCAACGTCGCCCTGGCAGTCGGCGCAGATATTGAATACGCGCTCGTGAAACAGAACGACGAGTATTACATTCTGGCGGATGAATTAGTAGAAAAAGTCATTACCGAAAAATCTGACCGAGAGAGAAAAATCAAAGGCTCCGAGCTGGACGGCATTGAATACGAGCCGCTGATTGACGTCCCCGCCTTCCGCGACACCGGCAAGCGTCTCTGGTATGTGACTACCCCGGGCAAAGAATCCGAATTCGTCACCACTGAAGAAGGCACCGGCGTGGTGCACACCGCCGTCGTCTATGGTGAGACCGACTACAACCTCGGCCTGGAAAAAGATCTGCCGGTCGTGCCGCTCTTAGACGACAAAGGCATGTTCAACGCTGACGCGCCAGAGCTGATCCGCGGGCAGTATTTCAAAAAGGCGGAAAAGGTTATCAAAGATTATTTGACCGAACATAATCTCATCTTCAGTAGAAAACAAACTACTCACTCATACCCACACTGCTGGCGCTGCGACACCCAGCTGTTCTACAACGCCATCTCGGCCTGGTTTATTAATGTCCAAAAAATCAAACCCCGCCTGATTGAGCTGAATGAACAGATCAGCTGGTACCCCGAGCATCTCAAGCACGGCAGATTCTTGAACAATCTGGAAACCGCGCCCGACTGGAATATCTCGCGCAATCGCTACTGGGCCACGCCATTGCCCTTCTGGATTTGCGACAATCCCGACTGTGCCGCCAAGACCTGCATCGGCAGTCTGGCTGAATTAAAAGACCAAGCGACCAACTATAATCAAGTCTACTCAAGCGACACCATCGGAGCAGTGGACCTGCACAAGCACAAAGCCGACCAAATCAAACTCAAGTGCATTGCCTGCGGTGGCGCCATGAGCCGTATTCCCGAAGTGATCGACTGCTGGGTCGAGTCGGCCTCGATGCCGTTCGCCGAACACCACTATCCATTTGAGAATGAGAAAGTCTTTAAACACCGCTTCCCGGGTCAGTACATAGCCGAGTACATCGCCCAGACCCGCGCCTGGTTCTACTACATGCACGTGATGAGCGTGGCGCTGTTTGACAACATCAGCTTTGCCAACTGTGTGACCACGGGAACAATCCTCAATGACAAGGGTGAGAAGCTGTCCAAATCCAAACAGAACTATACCGACCCCTGGGACATCATCAATACCTACGGCGTTGACGCGCTCCGCTACTACCTGATGACCAGTGTGGTGATGCAGGCCGACAATCTCTTCTTTAACGACCGGGAAGTCCGTGATGTTTATAATAAAGTCATCAATATCCTCTCAAACGTCGTAACCTTTTACCAGACATTCAGCGCTGACATAGCCGTGCCCGATCTCGCCGCCAAAGACCTGACGAACGTTCTGGACATCTGGATTTGCAGTAAGTTGGAAACACTGAAGCAAGCAGTGACCTCGCAGATGGACAATTATAATATGGTCAAAGCCGGCCGGCCGATCAAAGACTTTATTGATAAGCTCTCCACCTGGTACGTCCGCCGCTCGCGCGACCGGTTCAAGTCTGACGACGCGGCCGAAAAACTCCGCGCGCTGGCAACGCTGCGCTATGTTCTGATGAATCTGGCCAAACTGATGGCGCCGTTCACCCCCTTCATCGCCGAAGAAATCTGGCAAACACTCGGCGGCCAGCCGGAATCAGTGCATTTGGGTGACTGGCCAGACGCAGAACCGTCCTTCTTGCATGAGACCGTCCTGACGGAAATGGACATGGTCCGGAAAATCGTTGAGGCCGGCTTGGCCGCCCGAGCCGCTGCCAACATCAAAGTCCGCCAGCCGCTGACGTCATACGCTACCACGCTCGCTAAAACGCTGCCGGCGGAATATACTGAAATTATCAAAGATGAGCTCAATGTCTCGGCAGTAACATTCGGTGAGGATAAACTGGATACTGAACTCACCCCCGAACTCGCCGAACAAGGCCTGTACCGCGAGCTCGTCCGCGCTGTTAACGCGCTGCGCAAAGCTGCCGGCCTGACGATCCAAGACCGGGTAACGCTCTATTACCAGACGGACAGCAGTGCCGTCAGCGCCGTCCTGACAAAATTCGCGCCCGAGCTCCAAAAAGATACCTTGACGAAGAATATAAAAAATGCCAAGGTGGCTATTGATGGCGATCTCCAAACTGAAGCTGATATTAACGGGGCCAAAGTCTGGCTAGGGATTAAAAAATAATCCCGTAGGGACAACCCTAGGGTTGTCCCTACTATCCTACCTAACAACCTAACTCCTTAACCACCTAACCCATATGAAAACCCAAGACATCTTCGCGCTCGCTACCAAAATGGGCATTGACGCGGATCTCCGCGGCCGCCAGGCAGTAGAGAAAATGCTCAAGCGCAAAAAAGAGCTCTACGACAAAATGACACCAGCCCAGAAAAAAGAATTTGACACCGAAGCGCTGACCAATCCGTACATTGACGGCCGCGTTCACTATGTCAGTAAGAAAAATCCGGACGTCAAGAAAGTGTTGGCCGGGATTGATATGGAGGGCGATGAGGTGCTGCTGGCTGACCGGCTCGGCGACATTGACCTGATCATGGCCCACCACCCGCGGGGCAAAGCCTTGGCCGACCTACATGACGTCATGCACCTCCAGGCCGAGGTCATCGCCGGCTATGGCGTGCCGATCAACGTCGCGGAAGCGTTAACGTTTGAACGCATCGACGAAGTCGCCCGCGGCGTCCACCCGATTAACCACACCCGGCCAATGGATATCGCCCGAATCCTGGACATCAGCTACATCAACACGCACACGCAGACGGACAATCTGGTAGCGACCTTTCTCAAAAATCTCATCACGAAAAAGAAACCGGAGTATGTCAGCGAAATCCTCGATCTCCTCAAAGCCATTCCGGAGTATGCTGAAGCTATCAAGCAGGGCGCCGGACCTCGCCTGTTTACCGGCAAGCCAGGCAACCGCGCCGGCAAAATCGCGGTAACGGAAATCACCGGCGGCACTGAAGGCTCGACTCAAATCTACGAAAAAATGGCCGCGGCCGGCGTCGGCACGATTATCGCCATGCACCAGTCGGAAGAACACAAAAAGCAGGCCGCTGCCGCCCACATCAATATCGTCATTGCCGGACACATGTCGTCTGACTCGCTGGGCATGAACCTGCTCCTCGACGAACTGGAGAAAAAAGGCATTGTCATCATACCCTGTTCCGGCCTGATCCGCGTCAGCCGCAATAAAAATACTGCTCGGCGGAAACCGGCCAAGAAGTCCAGCAAACGTTAAATGCTCTCTTGAAGCCTCTAAAAATACTGCCAGAACGGCAGTATTTTTCTTTTAAATTTAGATAAAATAGAACCAATCGGTTGACTAAAAATGGTAAATATGCTATATTAACATTTATAAAGTAAACCTAAATTCCACCCCCAAGTGCAACTTCCGGGGTTTTGTTTTTTATGAATAAATTATGCTCTACCATCGCCTCGTAAGGTGTTTGGTAGTTTAAAGATTTTCGTGGTTTGTTATTCAGAACAGTAACCATCTTTTTAACG
>JACRDY010000055.1 GCA_016218485.1 Candidatus Falkowiibacteriota bacterium | reverse complement strand
TGGTTGGATTTTGAGCCATATTTAGTCTTAAAATTTAGACTTAAATTATGGCACAAAATCGGTTAGCTATGACATTTCTACTTTGCCCGCCCTATGACATTATCATCTGGGCGGGACAATGGCTGTGATTATTGAATTTTAAAGAAAAAGAGTCTCTATGGCAATTATTCCAAAATTTAGGATTTAGGATTTAGGATTAAAAAATGGTGTGTTTATTCTTAAATCCTAAATCTTAATTCTTAATTCTTATTAAAAAAAATCCCTCAACAAGGGACATATACACTCAAACAAACAACCAGACCTCACTAGCCAGTATTAACCTTTTGTTCTAAAATCTTAACCCGCCGCTCTAGCTCTACCAATTCAAAACGATAGGCCACGTTGTCCAATTTTAGTTTAATTTCTTCCTGGCCGCGCTCTAGGTGACCCATTCGGCCTTCCACCCGATCCAGTCGGCCTTCCACCCGATCCAGTCGGCCTTCCACGGAATCAAAACGATTACCGACCTCATCAAAGCCTTCTTTTATCATGCCAGCTAAATTGTCTAACGTAATGTCTTTTGCCATAGTATGGTAATGATACAAAAACTATACTCCCCTGTCAAATGCCTAAAACCCTTCATAGTCGCGCATGGTCAGCTGCGACTCCACCTGTTTGACGATTTCAATCACCACCGACACCACAATCAAGAGCGACGTGCCGCCGATCACGAGGGTCTGCATGCCCGTAATATACTGTACACCTAAGGGCAGCACCGCGATGATACCGAGGAAGAGCGCGCCGCCGAGAATAATGCGGCTGACCACCCGATTGAGGTAGTCGGCGGTATGGCTGCCGGGCCGAATACCGGGGATGAACCCGCCCTGCTTCTGCAGATTCTCGGAAATCTGCTGGGGATGGAAAATGACAAAAGTGTAGAAATAGGTAAAGCCCACCACCAGCACAAAGTAGCTGATGCCGTAGAACAGCTGATTATTGAAAACGCGGATAACGAATTCACCAAAGTTGACGAGCCACGTCGCCTGCGCGCGGATCAGAAACTGCGCCACCATCGGGGGGAAGAGAATAATGGAAATAGCAAAGATAATGGGAATAACGCCGCCCATGTTGACCCGCAGCGGCAAATAGGTATTGACCCCGCCGAACATCCGGATACCGCGCACCCGCTTAGCGTACGACACCGGCACGTTGCGCTGACCCTCGGTCAGAATAACCACGCCGACGATCGTCACCACGGCGATGACCATAAAAATCAGCATATTGAAAAGCTGGGTCTTGTCAAAAATTGACAGTGTCTGACCAACGGCTTGGGGAATGGCGGAAATAATACCAGCAAAAATCAAGATGGATAAGCCGTTACCGATTTTCTTCTCGGAAATCAATTCGCCGATCCACATCAAAAAAACCGTGCCGGCGGTCAGGGTGACGAGAATGACCGCCATCTCCAGACCGCTCAAGAAACCGATCACGCCCTGGCTGGACTGGCGCAGGAGTGAAATCATGCCGAACCCCTGGAGAATGGCCAGTGGAATAGTCAGGAAACGAGTGTATTGGTTGATTTTACGCTGACCCGACTCACCCTCTTTGGACAGCCGCTCCAGAGCCGGCACAATCATGATGAGTAATTGAAAAATAATGGAAGCGGTAATGTACGGAGCGATACCCAGCGCCACCACGGAAAAATTCTTCATGCCGCCGCCGGAGAAAATGTTGATCAGACCCAAAAATTGGTTGGAGTTGAAGAGTTGGCGCAGCGCCTGCACGTCCACCCCCGGCACGGGAATGTGCGCCGAGAGGCGAAATAGCGTCAGCATGGCCAGCACAAACAAGATACTGGCGCGCAGATCTTTGATTTTCCAGATTTGTACGAGCTTACTCCACATACCGCTATTCGCTACGGACTAAGGACTAGGGACTAGGGACTAGGGACTAGGGACTACTATTATACTACTTTCCCACCCGCTTGCTCAATTTTAACTTTGGCCGCGGCGGACACGGCGCAATCCTGAATCGTCAGTTTTTTACTCAACGTACCACTGGCGAGAATCTTGGTGCCGGCGCTGGCAGCTTCAGTCAGCCCCACCTGCTGCAAGGCCCGGGGAGTGACTTTTTGGCCATCCTGGAAATGCTTCTGCAGTTCGCCAACATTCACCACCGCGGCTTTGCCGTAGGGTGAACGAAAACCGCGGAGTTTCGGTATTTTCTGCATCCGCGCCTTCATACCGCGGACTTTGAGACCGCTGCGCCCGCCGGAGCGCGACCGCTGTCCTTTCAAACCGCGACCGCTGTAGGTGCCGCGCCCGGACGCGTTGCCGCGCCCCACCCGCTTGTGCCGCTGGCGAGAGCCGCGCGGCGGCGAAAGATGAGACAAATCTAATGCCATAAAAGTAATAATTATTGATCCTGCTGACGGGACGGCTCAACGCTTGACGCCGCCTCTTTTTTAGCTGTTTTTTTCTGCTGGCCCGGCGCCATGACTGCCAGCTGCTTGAGCGCATCCATCGTCGCTTTGACATTCGTCACCTTGTTGGTAGTGCCCAGAATCTTGGCCACCACGTTGGGTACGCCGGCCATTTCAAGCACGATACGAACCGCGCCGCCGGCGATAATACCTTTACCCTTCTGAGCCGGACGCAGGAGCACCCGCGCCGCTTTAAACTTCTGCTCAATGGCAAACGGAATAGTTTCGTTGACGAATGGCACGGTGATCATATCTTTCTTGGCCTGCGTTACCCCTTTGCTGATGGCCATGGTCACGTCTTTGCCTTTGGCCAGACCAAAAGCCACGCGACCCTTGCGGTCGCCGATGACCACGCAGGCGCGGAAGCGCATCCGTTTACCGCCGGCCATGACGCGGGTGACCCGCGCCAGGTCTACAATTTTTTGTTCAAATTCCTGATCTTCACCGGATCGATCTCCCCGCCCCCGTCCGCGACCAGCGCCGCGCGATTTCTTGCCAAACGAAGACTTGCCGCTCCGTGAACGGTTAGCTGACTTACCTGCCGGTTCAACCGGTACCACCACGGGAGCCGCTTCAGGAGTCACTGGCGCCTCAATAGTAACACGGCCGGCTTTGACATCCTTGACTTCCTCTTCCAGAGACTCTTGCTGTTCTTCGGCTTTGACTCGTTTAATATCTTGATCCATAAAAATAGTATTAAAATTCCAATCCGCCGGCGCGAGCAGCCTCGGCCAGCGCCTTAATCCGCCCGTGGTACTTATGGCTGGAGCGGTCAAACACCACGCCCTTCACTCCCTTGACGAGCGCGGCGGCCGCCAGTTTTTTGCCGACTTCACCGGCCTTGGCTGTTTTGGTGCCAGCCAGTCCTGTGTCAGAGACGCTAAGTAATGTTTTACCAATCGTGTCATCAATTAATTGCGCCTGGATGTGACTCAAACTCCGAAAAACAGACAGACGCGGACGCGCTGCCGTACCGCTGATTTTGGCACGAACACGCCCCTGACGGCGCTGACGAATCTCCTGCTTATTTTTCATTCTGTTGAATTTCATATCAGTATAATTACGCGGCGGCCTTAGCGGCTTTACCGGCCTTGCGGCGGATGACCTCATCGACGTACTTAATGCCCTTGCCCTTGTACGGCTCTGGCTTGCGCTGCTTGCGGATGTCAGCTGCCACTTGACCCACCAGTTGCCGGTCGGCGCCGGAGACGGTAATGGTGTTACCCTCCACCACCGCGCTGATACCCTCTGGTAAAGCAAAGGTAACCGGATGGGAGTAACCCAAGTTCAAGACCAATGTTGCGCCCTGGAGCGCGGCGCGGTAGCCGACGCCGTTGATTTCCAATTTTTTTTGAAATCCAGTGGTGACGCCTTCCACCATGTTAGCAATCAATTTACGAAACAGCCCCCAGAGCGAACGATCCGTCTTGTCTTCCGGATTTTTGACTGAGACGGTCAGCTGATTATCCTGCAGATGCAGTAACACGTCAGGATGCACCTCACAGTGCAGCTGGCCTTTTGGCCCGGTGACGGTAACCTGCCCTTCAGTCAGCTGGACAGTAACGCCGGCGGGAATGACAATCGGTTGTTTACCAATTCTTGACATATTAGTACACTTCGCAAATTACCTCTCCACCCATACCGACACGGCGCGCTTCTTTGTTGGTCATCAGGCCGCGGGAGGTGGAGATAATCGCCATACCTAAATTATTTAAAACAATCGGCAGTTCATCTTTACTGGCGTAGACGCGGCGACCCGGCTTGCTGACGCGCCGCAGACCCTGAATAGCCGAACGGGTACCCCGGTATTTGAGCTCTATTTTCAGCTGGGGCAGCGCGTCAGTGGTTTTTTCCGCGCCAGCCAGGTAGCCGCTATGCACCAAAATCACGGCGATTTCGGCCTTAAGCTTGGAGTACGGCAAAAACACTTCCGGCTTGCGTACGGCAGCGGCGTTACGGATGCGGACAAGCATGTCTGCGATTGGATCTGTCATCATATGGTATACGATCTATTTACCAGCTGGATTTCTTCACGCCGGGGATATCGCCCTTCTGCGCCAACTCACGGAAACAGATACGGCACAGCTCAAACTTGCGCATGTAGGCCCGACTGCGGCCACAGCGCCAGCAGCGATGAACCAGCCGGGTAGAAAATTTCGGCTTACGTTTAGATTTAATAATTTGTGATGTTTTAGCCATACTGATAAAAACTAAGCTTGGGATTTTTTATCTTTCTTATCTTTCTGCTTAAAAGGAAACCCGAGCATGGTGAGCAGTTGAAAAGCGCCGGCGTCATCGGGAGCGGTGGTGGCGACGACGATCTCCAGACCGTGCATCCGCTCCACCTCATCCTGACGCACCTCGGGGAAGGGCAAGTACTCTTTCATGCCGAGGGAATAATTGCCGTGACCATCAAAGGCATCCGCGCTGATTCCGCGGAAATCGCGCACCCGCGGCAGCACCACCGTCACCAACTTATGAATAAATTCCCACATTTTTTTGCCGCGCAGCGTCACCTTATAGCCAATAGTCATGCCCTGACGAATTTTGAACGCGGCGATTGACTTTTTGGCGAGCGTCTGAACGGGCTTCTGACCGGTAATGCGCGTAAACACGTCTGCCATCACTTCCAGGTACTTAGCATCCTGGAGCGCTTTGCCCAGACCGACGTTCAGCACCACCTTGTCCAATGTTGGCACCGCCATCACGTTCTTTAAACCGAGTGCGGCTTGCAGCTTGGGAGCGATTTCTTTTTTGTACTTGGCTTGTAATTGCATAGATTAATCAATAGTCTGCTGACACTGCCGGCAGCGACGAAATTTCTTGCCCTTCAGCTGCATCGCCTTGTGCGGGGCAGCTGGAGCGCTGTCGGCAGCCATCTGATAGCCGATACGGGTGACCTCGCCGCACTGGGGACAGAGCAGCATGACTTTGGAGACGTCCAGCGGCGCCGGGAACTGTATCTGCTGACCCTTCTCGCCCATCTTACGCGGCCGGGTATTCTTGACTGACAAATTCAGCCCTTCCACGACTACTTTATTAGCATCACGAAACACTTGGAGAATCTTGCCTGATTTGCCCTTGTCTCTACCGCTAATAATCTGTACTTTGTCGTTGGTTTTGAGTTTCATACAATTATAAAACTTCCGGCGCTAGTGAAATAATTTTCATAAAACCTTTAGCGCGCAGCTCACGAGGCACCGGCCCGAAAATACGGGTGGCCTTCGGCTCTTTCTTCTCGTCAATCAGCACCACGGCGTTGTCATCAAAGCGAATATAGCTGCCGTCTTTGCGGCGAGTTTCTTTGCGCACGCGCACCACCACGGCCTTATGCACCTCGCCCTTCTTGACCGAAGAGTGGGGCACGGCTTCTTTGATGCTGACGGTGACAATATCACCCAGACCGGCGTAGCGCCGCTGGTAGCCGCCGACAACCTTAATACACTGGAGTTTCTTAGCTCCGCTGTTATCCGCTGATTTGAGCATTGAACGCAATTGAATCATACTAGCTTACTTTACGGACGACCCGCCAGCGCTTGTCTTTGCTGATCGGACGGCATTCCACGATCTCCACCGTCTCACCGGTTTTGTACTGGTTACGCGGATCATGGGCTTTAAACTTATTGCTGACTTTGAACCGTTTGCGGTATATCGGATGCGACTTGGTATGCTCGACGCGCACCGTCACCGTCTTGTCCATTTTATCAGACACCACTCTGCCAATAAACCGGCGCCAAATTTTGGCTCGGGAGACCGGCGGGATGGCTGAAAGTTTCGCTTCTGTCATATAAAAAATTATTTACCGACTGGCGTCTTTAGGCTCTGCAGAGCGGTCAACAGGTGAGCGATGGTCTTCTTGATCATGCGCACCTCGCGGATATTCTTCAGCTGCTTATTGGCGACGCGAAACCGCAAATCGCGCAGTGTCTCACGGCTGCTTTTAAGCAGTCGCTGCAACTCCGCCTCTGATTTACCTTTTAATTCTGAATACTGCATACAAAAAATTTATTTCCCGACAATACGGGTACGAACCGACAATTTGTGACCGGCCAGACGGAGGGCTTCACGCGCTTGATCCGCCGGGATACCGTCAATTTCAAACATGACCATACCCGCTTTGACCACCGCCACATAGTGATCGACCGCGCCCTTACCGCCGCCCATCGGCACTTCCGCGCTCTTGGTGGTAACCGGCTTGTCCGGGAAAATTCTAATCCAAATTTTACCACCGCGCTTGAGGTAGTGCGTCATGGCGCGCCGAGCGGCCTCAATTTGGCGCGCCGTCACCCATTTGGTATCCAGCGATTTCAATCCCCACTGACCAAAGCTCACCCGCACTCCAGCGGTAGCAATACCGGAGGCGTCTCCGGTGAACCATTTACGATGTTTTACTTTCTTGGGCGCTAGCATATGGGTGATTATTTACTTTCCCCCTCATCAGTATTATTGAGTACGGTGCCTTTGTAAATCCAGACTTTGACGCCGATGGCGCCGTAGATCGTTCTGGCCGCTCCCCGGGCGTAGTCAATGTTAGCGCGCAATGTGTGCAGCGGCAGCGCGCCGGCGGAAAACATCTCCTGCCGAGCGATTTCCGCGCCATTGAGCCGACCGCCGACAATCACCTTGATACCCTGCGCGCCGGCACGTTCCACCCGCCCGACGGCCGACTTGACCGCGCGACGGAAAGGAATGCGTTTTTCCAAATCAAAAATGATATCCATCATGACGATACGCGCTGAAAGCGCCGGCTTATCCACCTCCTTAATATTCAGCTGAATGGCGACTTTCTTGTTGCCGAAAAATTTGGCCTTGATTTTCTTCTTTAATTCCTCCACGCCTTGGCCACCGCGGCCGATAATCACCCCCGGTTTGCCGCTCTTGATATTGATCACCAGATTCTTGGGTGTCCGCTCAATTTCCACGCTGTCCACGGCTGCCTGACGCAATTCGGTCTGGAGAAATTTACGGATAGTAATATCCTCACGCAGACGAACGGCGTAGTCTTTTTTGCCGGCAAACCATTTGGAATTCCAGCTGGTAGTGACACCGAGACGGAAGGCTGTTGGATTTACTTTTTGTCCCATAGATAGAGTCCTTAGTACCTAGTCCTTAGTCCCCAGTCCCTAGTTCCTCGTTCCTCGTTCCTCGTCCAGAGCAAGAAGCAGCTTCTCTCTTTGGACTAGGTACTAAGGACTAAGGACTAGGTACTAGGGGCTGAATAATTTACCCTGCTTTACGATTAAATAATTTTGAGGTGAAACCCCTGGTCTTACCTTTCGGTCCGGCGGCGCTGTCGCTGCCGTCCTCTCTAGTCGCGACAGACTCTTTCGGTTTCTCGCTCACTACCACCATATCTTTCTTCGTGTCCTCGGAAACCATCTTAGCGGTTTTACCCTTGACGGCTTTGTCTGTTGGTACGCGCTCCGTCAGGATGACCGCCAAATGGGTGCTCCGTTTACGGATCGGCGTGGCGCGGCCAAAGGCGCGCGGCATCCAGCGCTTGAGCGTCGGCCCTTCATTGGCGGTAATGGTGGAAATATACAAATTACTTTTATCTAATTTAAAATTATTAACGGCATTGGCCACTGCCGACTCCACCATGGTCTTAATCGGTTTGGCCGCCGCCCGACGGCTGAACTGCAGCTGCGTCAGCGCCGCGCTGACCGGCAGTCCACGGATAACGTCAATCACCAGCCGCATTTTGCGGGGAGACATTCTGACGTATTTGGCTTTGGCGGTTACCTGCATATACGATAATTACTTTTTGGCAGCGGCTGGCTTAGCGGCTGGCGCACCGGCAGTATCTTTGTCCGATTCGGCCTTAGCCAAATCTTTAGCCATCTTACCGCCATGACCGGTAAATTTACGCGTTGGCGCGAATTCGCCCAACCGGTGTCCGACCATATTCTCATCAACCACGATTTCTATAAAATTGCGCCCATTGTGCACGGCAAAGACAAAACCCACCATCTCCGGGGTAATGACGGACGGCCGTGACCAGGTCTTGATCGGCTTCTTGTCGCCGACCCGAAGATTACCGACTTTTTTGAGCAGACGCGGATCGGTAAACGGGCCTTTCTTGAGGGATCGTGACATAGGGTAATGAGAACTTATCTCAATAATCGCTTTTGAGGCGAAAAATGATTTTTTGGGAGCGAGCGGCCTGAAGAGCGACGAGTTATACCAGAGGTCTGACGAGAAGCTCTGAAGGCAGCGTAGCCCCAAAAAGCATTTTTCGAGCCAAAATGGATTTTTGAGATGGGTTCTAGCTATTTAAATTATTATTCTTGCGTCGGGTGATAATCAGGCGATTGCTTAGCCGCTGCTGGCGCGTCTTACCGCCGATGGCGATCTTGCCCCACGGCGTCTTGGGATGCTTCAGACCGATCGGCGAGAGCCCTTCGCCGCCGCCGTGCGGGTGATCCACCGGGTTCATGGCTTTACCGCGGACCGACGGACGAATACCCATGTGGCGCTTACGACCGGCTTTGCCCAGCCGAATGTGCTGGTGCTGGACCGAGCTGAGCTGCCCGATACTGGCGGCGCAATTTTTCGGCACCAGGCGAACTTCCGTCGACGGCAATTTTAATTGCGCATACTCCCCTTCCACACCCATCAGCTGCGCGCCGGCACCGGCAGAACGGACTAACGCTCCGCCGCGTCCGGAAGACAGCTCAATATTATGCACCACCATACCCGCCGGAATATACTGAAGCGGCATGCGGTTACCCAATTCCGGCTTGATGGCGCTGCGGGAAGACACCACCGCGGCGCCAACCGGCAGATTCTCGGGCAAGAGCATATAGCGCTTGTCACCATCAGTATAGGTAACCACGGCGATGCGCACCGTTCGGTTCGGATCATACTCAATGCCCGTAATAGTACCCGGAATATCAAACTTGTTCTGCTTGAAGTCAATCTGCCGATAGTATTGCTTGGCCCCCCCACCCTGGTGACGGACGCTAATCTTGCCGGCGCTGTTGCGCCCGCCGTGCTTTTTGCGGATCATCACCCGGTGCTTCAGACTCCGCTTGCTGGTGGCATCCTTATAATCATCCACGGAACTGTGCCGGCGAGTCGGGGTGGTTGGTTTGTATAGTTTGATAGCCATAATTGGTAGTTGATAGCTGGTAGTTGAGAGTTGATAGTTGGTATACTCCCAACTCTCAATTTAAACTCCTTCGTATACTTGAATACTGTCGCCTGATTTCAAAGTGACAATCGCTTTCTTCCAGTTCTTGGTCATACCCTGGGAACGGCCATAGCGCACCGCTTTGCCGCGGACGTTAGCGATATTGATCTGTATTGGGTCTACGCCATAGAGACTGCGAATCGCTTTACGCACCTCACTCTTGTTGGCTTTGAGGCTGACCGCAAACACATACTTATTGATCGCGCCCAGATCGGTATTTTTCTCGGTAATCAGGGGACGAACCAATATCTGGTAAGCGTTGCCGGTGTCTTCCCTGTTCACCTTGTGCGCAATTTTTTCTTGTGGGGCAATTTTTTTCAGCTCAACCTTCGCCGGTTCTAATTTTTTCTCAACCGAAGCTTTCGCTGGGGCTTTATCCGCGCCATCAGTCGTATCGGTGTCTTTATGTCTTTTGAATTTGTCTAGGAAACTCATAATTGATAGTTGGTAGTTGGTAGTTGGTAGTTGGTAGATACCCGAGGGTAATTGACTATCAATTATCAGCTAGTAACTATCAATATTTATTTTTTCCCGTAAACTTTTTCCACTTCAGCCAAACCGGCTTTGGAAATGACTAAATATTTGTACCTCAGCAGGTCAATGACATTCAAGCTGCCCGCGCCGACAGCCAGCACCGTATCCAGATTCTTGGCGGCCGTGATAATCTTGTCATCAGTCTTGGCCAATGCAATCATGGCTTTACTGCCCTGGCTCGGCAATTTATTCAAAATTTCATTCAACTTTTTGGTTTTCATCTCCGGCAATTTCAGCGCCTCCACGACCACCAGTCGCGCTTCAGCCGCCTTGTCGGACAGAACCATGCGCAGCGCCAGATTCTTGTGCTTCTTGTTTACCCTGACGGAATAATTCCGATCGTTACGCGGACCAAAGGTTACGCCGCCGCCGATCCACAGAGGAGAACGGATGGAGCCATGACGCGCCCGGCCGGTGCCCTTCTGCGCCCACGGCTTCTTGCCGCCGCCGCGCACTTCCGAGCGGTCCAGCGTGTGGGCCAAAGGTTTGCGGACATTCCGCTCTTGGGCCACTACGATCTGATGGACCACATCCTGCTTGACCACAATTTCAAACACGTATGGATTCAGTTCCACGTCTCCCACTTTTTCACCCTGCAAATTGTAGACTGCGGTTTTCATACCGTAATAAGCTTTGTGCTATGCGCTTTGCGCTATTTAACTTCTTTCGTTACCTTAATTAACAGTAGACCGTTGCGCGCACCGGGAACAGCCCCTTTGATAAACAATAGATTATTCTTGGCGTCCACATCAACAATTTCTAAATTCGTCACCGTCACCTGATCGCCACCCATGCGGCCGGCCATGCGGGTACCTTTAAACACGTTCTGCACGCCGCCAGCGCCGATGGAGCCAGAAGTACGCAACTGGTCTTTGTGACCGTGGCTCTTGGGGTGGCCATGGAAATGGTGACGACGCACCACGCCCTGAAATCCCTTGCCTTTAGACACGCCGGTGACTTGAACAGTTTCACCCTTAACAAAAGTTTCAGCCGTAATTTTGTCGCCCCGCTTCAGTACTGACAGGTCATGACCTGTCCCTACATTTTCAATAGGAAATTCTCTTAAATAAGCGAAATTTTCCAAATCTTTCAAATGCCCTTTAAGCGGATTATTGAGAATTCTCTTTTTGCCAAAACCCAGCTGGATGGAAACATAGCCGTCCTTATCATTATTCTTTACCTGGGTAACCAAACACGGCCCAGCCTGAACAGTAGTCACCGGAACCACGCTGCCGTCTGCCATGAATTTCTGGGTCATTTCTAACTTTTTGGCCAAAATTACCTTCATACCTTAAGTAATCTGTGTTAATTTGTTAAAATTTGTGTAAATCTGTTGTTTTAAAAAGACTAGTAACCCTTATCAATAAATCAACATTTACCAATAAGGGCCACTAGCCTTTATGTAATAAGGATAAATTTTGTCCCAAGCGAACTGATTAAGTTGCTTATTTAGGCCAATTTCTTTCCTTTCTTACCATGTAAGAACCAGCGTAGATTATCTCTATAATGGAGAATTTGCTCCACCGATCCTTATTGGGTCCCCCCGTGTCCCACAATGGGAATTTACGGGGGAAGTAATGTAGCAATAGTATAAAGGAAGCGGGGAATATTGTCAACGATTTCATTATGCCTTTCATTATGCCCAGGATGTGAATAAACGCGCCCGTCCGCCGGGATTAACGCATCAGTCCACTGTTGAATGGCAGGCAACGTTTAGGCGCGCCCGTAGGGGCGGACCCGCGTGTCCGCCCTGGATAACGAATACCCGCCCCGGATAAAACTCAAGCCCCGTCTGCCAACAGGGCCTTGTTGATGAAATTAGCAACCGCGACGCACTGATGCGGCGCGCAGCCGCTGACGTTCTTTCCCTCGCCACTCGTCCGTGGGCACCGGCTGCCAGTCAACGGTCACGTTCCTCAAGCCTGGAGGGTAAGGGATGCACTGCTCCCCATGAAGCCAGCAATGGAGCACCCGTTGTTGCTTGACTGGATCTTCCCCGCGCCGCGTAACATCAGGATAAAAGCAGCCACACGGAGACTGGGTGGTTTGACCCTTGAAATATGGCCCCGCCATCCCGCACCTCCTATCTGGGTTATTGTGTGTGCCATTACAGCATACCTACGGATAGAAATCAATAACTCTAGTTCACTGGCTATTTTCGCTTATGGCCTGACGGTAATGCTGGCGTTTCCCAAATTCGGACTTATCTTGGGCACGCTGTTGGCGTATGTTATCAGTCTGATAGTGGCCGTACTCCTGATGAACGTCCAGCCGAAGACAAAAGAAATTTTGAACATCACTACAAATAGATAAATCTATATCTATCCATATCTTTCTAGCGTTATAAAATTTTTCTCCCAATTTGAGTAATTTCTTTTATTTTGGTAATCTAAAAATAGGTAACTCTCCCGTTGTATGCAAACAATCAATCTCAAATCAGTGGTATGGAAAGAGGGCAAATACTACATCTCTCAATGCCTGGTTGTGGACGTGTCCAGTTTTGGCAAGACTAAAAAAGAGGCTTTGGCGATGCTGCAAGACGCGTTAGAATTATATTTTAAAGATATGGCACTTTCCGTTCTATTCTGCGCCAATCAAAATTGAAAGAAGAGAATTTTAAAGAAAAATAAATTAAACTGTATACTCACCCCCGAACACTATCTCCAAACTCATTGCATCGCCTACGTCCGGTATGATCACCCGGCGGTCTTCACCGTGGCGGAAGCGGCAGCGCACTGTCAAGATGTCCCCGGTCTGCCCAGTAAAAACCTAACGCTGACTGACAGCGCCGGCCGCTATTTTCTCCTCGTGGTGCCGGCTCAAAAACGCGTTGACCTCAAAAAATTCGCTCACATTGTCGGGGCCAAAAAGATCACCTTTGCCAAACCGGAAATCCTAAAAGCCAAATTGGGGCTGGAGCCCGGCGCCGTCTCACCCTTTGGCCTCTTGAATGATGACAAACAAGAGACAGAAGTGTATATTGATACAGCGATATATAACGCGGGCAGCTCCCACTTTCACCCTAACGTCAACACGGCTTCGCTGGTATTGACCCGCGAGATGTTCCACAAATTCTTGGACAGTCTGCCGCATGAGGTTAAAGTGGTGGAATTGTAAACAGAGATGGTTGCAAAACTACTTTTAAGCGAAATAGCGTCTATGAAAGAAATGTTGGTAACAATGAGAAATGCCATCAACAGATTTTTGTATACCAAGATACTGAAACCTATTTTTTTTCAAATCAATCCGGAAACAGTTCACGACAGTATGATCGCGCTGGGCAAACTGCTCGGCTCAAACTTCGTTACCCGTTCCATGACCGCGGCTGCCTTCACCTACTCTCACCGCGCGCTCGAGCAGACCATTCTAGGGTTACGCTTCAAAAATCCCATTGGCCTGGCAGCGGGGTTTGATAAAAACGCCGTGTTGACAAAAATACTTCCATCAGTCGGCTTTGGCTTTGCCGAGGTCGGCTCAATCACCGGCCGAGCCTGCGCCGGCAATCCCAGACCACGGCTGTGGCGGCTCCAGCAATCTCACGGCTTGGTCGTCTACTACGGACTCAAAAACGACGGCTGCGAAAAAATAGTCAAGACATTAAATGGTCGGAAATTTACCATCCCCCTCGGCATCAGTATTGCCAAAACCAACTGCCCGCAAACTGTCGAGACAACGGCTGGCATCGCTGACTACTGTCAGAGTTTTGCAACAATGGAGTCACGAGCCGATTACCTGACCATCAACATCAGCTGTCCCAACGCTTTTGGCGGCCGGCCCTTTACGCAGGCTGATGATCTGGATAGACTCCTGACTGCTCTGGAAACTATTCCCTGCGCCAAGCCGATATTCTTAAAACTGCCGCCCGACCTAACCGATACAGAATTGGACAGTCTCATCACCGTCTGCGACCATCACCGCGTCAGCGGCTTTATCTGTACCAACCTAACCAAAGACAGAAATAATGAGACAATAAAAAAATACCTCCGCGATGGTGACCTGCCGGCGGTCGGCGGCATCAGCGGCCAGCCAATACAAGCCCTGTCGACGAGCGTGATTAAAAATATCTACCGAAAAACCAAAGGCCAGTATATTATCATCGGCTGCGGCGGGGTTTTTTCCGCAGCGGATGCCTATGCTAAAATCAAAGCCGGCGCCTCTCTCATCCAATTGATTACCGGCATGATTTTTGAAGGCCCACAGGTGATTAGTGAAATCAACCAAGGTTTGGTAAAATTATTACGACACGACGGCTACCAAAATATTGCGCAAGCCGTGGGGGCGGACTATCGGTAGCAACGGTAGTGATACTATAATTTAATTTATAATGCTCTAAATATGGAAAACGCTCAATTCAAACAATACGCGCAAATACATATTGACACCACTAAACAAATATTTGGCGTTGACCTTGATTTTGATGAAAAATCAATTCTCCTACTCGATAACTTGATTCAATCAGCCTGGCCGGATGAGCCACCGGTACAAATTGATAGCGTGATAACACTCTTCGGCAGTTTTTTTGGCGAAGCGATTATAAGAACACTTGGCGGACAATGGGTAGATAGTGATCAAGGCTGGGGCATTAAGATCGGCGACGCCACCCTCATGGTTTTTACAAAAATAAAAAAAGATTACTTAATGGCCCGGAGGATTCTATTTCTTATTATTACCAAAGTACACGGAAGATGCTACAAAATAATTTTGAAGATATAACAAAAAAATAATATCCGAACATGAAAATCTATTTTGGTCACTCTCAACAATTTGATTACCGCGCGAGCTCCTCGTCGGCAGCGGCTACTTCAGTATCACGACTGACGTGGTGACGCTCGTCGTCGTCACCGTCGCCTTCCTCCTCATCGGCAGCTATTCATTTTCCAAAATTCAAATATAGCTATGAAAGAAGTCGAAGTCAAAGCAAAAGTTCACGACCAAAACATGATCAGGACTAAACTGCAGGCGCTCGGCTGTGTCCTGTCCGAGCCGATTCGGCAACACGACCAGGTATTCCTGACAGCCGGGATGACACTGGACCAGGTAAGCCGCGGCGACTGCATCCTACGCATCCGGCAAACCGATCATGAAATTATTCTGACACTCAAAAAACAGCTCACCAATGAACTGGATAATGTTGAGCTCGAACTCTTGATCACTGACCCAATCACCGCCAAGTCGCTGATCGAGCATCTCGGATTTGAACCAGTCATTGAAATTATCAAGACCCGCCAAACCGCCAAATACTCGGGGATGAATATTTGCCTGGATACGGTAGAGGGCTTGGGCGACTTTATTGAAGTAGAAAAAATGACTGATGCGGCTGACAGTCTGGCGGTGCAAGATGAACTATTTACCTGGTTAAAAACGCTCGGCATAGCCGAAACTGACCGTATCCTCCAGGGCTACGACACACTCTTGAGCAAAAAATAAAGGGAAGGGCTGCCCGAGGACGAACCCCGAGCAGCCCGGTGAACACGATCTCCCCCCGAAGATCGCGCGTTTGTTTGTGCGTACCCGTTTGTTAACGGATTTTTCTGATGCGACGACGCAGGATAAATCCCGCTACGCCAATTGGCAGGATCATGACCCCCACCGCCCCTGCCACCACAAACGGTGTGATCAAGGCAAGCATGGTGCCCCCGATATCACGAATGCTTTTCGTCATCCAGTAACCTCCAATGAATACAACCAGGGAACGACAACAGTCTACTCTGGATTGAAAATACTGTCAAGGATACGCTTGATTTTTTATTGTTTTTGTAAGATACTTAGGGTATAAAAAATTTAATAGCTGATAGTTGGGAGTTGATAGATACCGGTAAATAATGGACTATCAACTACCAACTATCAGCTATCAATCTAAAACTTTGAACTTATAACTTTTTGACTCATTAACTAATACTATGCCGCTAAAAATCTCCATCCTCTACGGCTCCGTCCGGACTGAACGCCTCGGCATCAAGGCCGCGCGCTGGCTTACTGAAGTTATCACAACCAAAGGTCACGAAGCGAAACTCATTGATCCGCTGGAATATAATCTGCCGCTCCTGGACAAACGGTTTAAAGAGTTTGAGCTGGGACTGGCGCCTACCAACCTGACGGAGCTATCTAATATTTTTCGCGCGGCGGACGCCTTTGTCATTGTCAGCGGTGAATACAACCACAGCGTGCCTCCGGCGCTCAAAAATCTTATTGATCATTTTAACGCTCCGGAATTTGAATACCGCCCGGTGGCGATTGTTACCTATTCAAACGGCAGCTTCGGTGGCATCCGGCCAACCGAGCACCTGCGGGAAATCATGTCTGACCTGGGCGCAGTCACCATTCCCGCCATCATGCCCATACCGAATATCCAAGATGTTTTTGACGCTGACGGAAAACTCCTGGATGCCAAATACACTGAACGCGCTGACAAACTCCTGAACCAGCTGGAGTGGTACGCGACGGCACTCAAGGAACAGAGAGGCAAAGGACTGCCAAGTTAAAATGCAAAATTACAAAATCCAAATGTCAAATCAATGCCAAAATTTAAATGACGAATGCCAAAGGTCTGGACGTTAGACATTTAGCATTTGAAATTGACTGGTCATTTGACATTAGAAATTTATCATTATGAAGAAACTCCTCCCCATCCTTTTTATCGCGCCCTTCATCCTCACCGGCTGTCTTGGTATTGGTCAAAAAAATAATACTCCAGAGGTGGCGCCGGTAAACGAGCCGCCCACGGCTGAAGAGCAGCAATTGCAAGCGCTCTTGGATACTTCATATCAGCCAAAAAACGCTGCCACGCCGCTGACCAACGACACTCCCTACAATATTCCCGAAACGATTCGTACCGCTGAAGACGGACAGACGAACAATGATTTGATCAGTGGTGAGTACTGTCTGGAGAGTGTCAGTAAAATCGGCTTGAGCTATGATCAAGCAGAAAATCTCGCGCTCCGCGGTGAGTGCGCGACTAAGGGAATGTTAATCGCGCGACACTTCTGTGACCCAGAAGCCGGCGACTGGCGCATCCAGCTGCAGGTCAGCGATGCCGCTTGGCGCACCAGCGGCCACGACAAGAAGACGTGCGATCCCTACTGCGTGGTGGACGTCAAAACAGGCTCCAGCGCTATTGACTGGCAGTGCGCCAACACGGTCGGGCCCTATATTGTTGAGCTGGAAAAAATAAAAAAGAACCCGGGTGATTATGACGGCCAGGAGGTGAATACCACGGGCTACTGCAGCTATGTGGAATGCTCTGGCGCCGGCTGTGTTCGCGACTACCAGCTCTACGCCAAGCCGCTGGACGGCACTGCCACCGTCAACTACATGTTTCATCTAAAAAATGTCACTGCTTGCCAGGCTGGCCAACAGTACGCGGTCACCGGCGTGATTAGTTTTGGCAAAATGTACACGCAGGATGATGATACGATGACTATCAAAACCATAACGCCGCAGTAACCACTATGCGCATACCTATCGTGGATGAAAACGATACCATCATCGGCGTCAAAGAACGGGATGATATTGTCAAAGCCAAAGATATCTACCGCGTCTCCGCGCTCTGGCTGACGAACAGCCAGGGACAAATTCTCTTGGCCCAACGCGCCTTTACCAAGTCACATCATCCTGGCTGCTGGGGTCCGGCCGTAGCCGGTACGGTGGAAGATGGTGAAACATACGAAGAAAATATTAAAAAAGAGACCGCTGAAGAGCTCGGCCTCAATAATCTCACCCTCACTCCTGGACCCAAGATACGTCGCATCGACGATTGGCAGTATTTCACCCAATGGTACCAGGTAACGGTAGACCAACCCGCTGAAGCGTTTCGGATTAAACCTGACGAGGTAGTAATGGTGAAATGGTTCAGCCGCGACGAACTGATCTGGCAGCTGCACCAACACCCTGAACAATTCCTCACCGGTCTGCCGACCTGGCTGGAGATGTTTAAATAAAATCCCAACCTTGAATAATGCCAAATTCTAAAATCCAAATGTCAAATCAATGCCTAATGACAAAACTCAAATGGTGAGTTTATTTGACATTTTGGCTTTGAACTTGATTTGTCATTTGGATTTTGAACTTTAAACTTTCAACTTACAAACTAATAAACTTACAAACTTTTTACATGGCTCTTGCCTGCACCCACATTCGATTCGCTCTTGACCTGCAAGAGCAGCTGGCAATCACAGATTTGCCACAATATTTATCCGGTACTATTTATCCGGACAGTCGCTTTGTCAGCCGGATAGCACGAGACCTGACCCATGGTCAAAAATTTTTACAGCCGGATTGGTGGCGCGACGATGATTTTAAAACCGGCTGGATGGTTCACCTCCTGGCAGACAAAGGACAGCTGAATGCGATGGAACAGCTGTTTCCCTCTATCCTCACCCTTGACCGTTCCCAAGGCAGCGACTGGTGGGTACTGATCACCGCTAAAAAAATCATTCAAGATATTCAAGTTAGGACTTACGCCTTTGCCTCAAAATAGGCAAAAAGCCGATTAGTTTTTTAAACGATGGATTTTATGAGATAATAATAGCATACAAGGTAAAAACAAAAATACAATTGAATATGCAAAAACA
This sequence comes from Candidatus Falkowiibacteriota bacterium, assembly GCA_016218485.1. Lineage (GTDB taxonomy): Bacteria > Patescibacteriota > Patescibacteriia > JACRDY01 > JACRDY01 > JACRDY01. Next base: position 16 of record JACRDY010000055.1, on the reverse strand, counting down.
AAAATGTTCTTTAGAG
>JACRDY010000054.1 GCA_016218485.1 Candidatus Falkowiibacteriota bacterium | reverse complement strand
TCGCCGCGTTCATGACATTCTTTAAATTGGAAAGAGCGAGAATCGCAGAAGGCATCAGTTGGTATGAACAGAAGATATCTATTACCAGAATTTCCATCGCTCATTACTTAAATTACGCAAAGGCGTAAGTCCTAATATTGTCAAATTGCTAAATTACTGCGCTGTTCGTTGTTATTAACAGCAATGTAGCAATTTAACAATGTAGCAATGTAGCAATGTAGCAATTTAGCAATGTAACCATTGAACCCTATGTCTAACCAAACCAAAGATTACGTCATTGACAGTCTGACCCAGCAGATTAAAGATTTTAAGACTGGAGCGAAGGTGGAAAAAACCGGCACGGTGGTGGAGGTCGGCGACGGTATTGCCCGCGTCAGTGGCCTGTCCGAGTGCTTATCCGGAGAAATGCTGGAATTCCCCGGCGGGGCTTTTGGGTTAGCTTTAAACTTAGAAGAAGATTCAGTCGGCGTCATTCTCTTGGATGAAGGCCTGGCGATCAGAGAAGGGGATACAGTCAAAACCACCGGCAGAATCTTGGAAGTGCCGGTCGGGCCGGGGGTCATCGGCCGCGTGGTCAACCCGCTGGGACAGCCGATTGACGGCAAAGGCGCCATCAAAGCCGAGACTTTTTACCCAGTTGAAAAAATCGCCCCGCGCGTTATTACCCGCCAATCGGTCAACCAACCGGTGCAGACCGGCATCAAGGTCATTGACGCGATGATTCCGATCGGCCGCGGTCAGCGTGAGCTGATTATCGGCGACCGTCAAACCGGCAAGACCGCCATTGCTATTGATACCATTATCAATCAGCAAGGGGAGGACATGATTTGTATTTACGTGGCCATCGGTCAGAAAGAGTCCAAGGTGGCCAAGATTGTGGCTGAACTGGAGAAGCGCGGCGCTATGGAGTACACCACGGTGGTGCTGGCCGGCGCTTCAGACGCGGCCTCGCTCTCCTACATCGCGCCGTACGCCGGCTGCGCCATGGGTGAGTATTTTATGGACAAAGGCCAAGACGTGCTGGTGGTTTACGACGACCTGTCCAAACACGCGGTGGCCTATCGGCAGATTTCGCTCTTGCTCCGCCGTCCGCCGGGTCGCGAAGCCTATCCGGGCGATGTTTTCTATTTGCACTCACGCCTGCTGGAACGAGCCGCCAAGCTCAATGAGAAATACGGTGGCGGCAGTTTAACCGCATTGCCGATCATTGAGACGCAAGCCGGTGACGTTTCGGCTTACATTCCGACGAACGTCATTTCCATTACCGACGGGCAGATTTATCTGGAAACGGACCTGTTCTACCAGGGGGTGCGGCCGGCGCTCAATACCGGTCTATCAGTTTCCCGTGTTGGTTCGGCCGCGCAGATTAAAGCCATGAAAAAAGTTGCCGGCAAGCTCAAGCTAGACATGGCGCAGTTCCGCGAGTTGGCGGCTTTTGCCCAGTTCGGTTCAGATTTGGATGAGAATACGCGCAATCAGTTGAATCGCGGTATGCGCATGCAGGAGCTACTCAAGCAAGGCCAGTACGCGCCAGTGCCGGTGGCTACACAGGTGGCGGTACTGTACGCCGGTATCAACGGCTACCTTGATGATGTGCCGGTGGAGCGGATCAGTCAGTTTGAAAAGGGTTTTGCCGAGTACCTGACGACCGGTGGCAAGAAAGCGGCGCAGGCTTTGGCTGAAAAGAAAGAGCTGACGGCGGAAATAGAAAAGGGCTTGAAAAAAGCCATTGAGGAATATAAACAGACGTTGGATTATTTAATGAAGTAAATAGGTAGGGACAACCCTAGTAGGGACAACCCTAGGGTTGTCCCTACGAATCGCCAGCCATTATCATATGCCCGTCGGTCGAGACATTCAGCGCCGCATCAAGTCGGTGAAAAACACCAAGAAGATCACCAAAGCCATGGAAATGGTGTCGTCTGCCAAAATGCGTAAAGCGGTCAGCGGCGTGACCGGCACGCGGCCGTATTCAATACTCGCCTGGCAGATGATGCAGAATGTGGCCAGTCGTACTGACTTGAGTCTGCACCCGCTGTTGCAGCCGCGTCCGGAGGTCAGGCGAATGGCCATTGTCTTGATCACATCAAACCGTGGACTGTGCGGTTCGTTTAACCAACAGGCGGTCCGCGCGGCGCTGGAGTACATCCGGCAGCAGCAGGGGCATCAGGCCATGGCGGTTGAATGCGTGGCGCTCGGCAGGAAAGGCGCTCGCTCGCTCGTACGCTCCGGTCAGTCAGTGGTAGCCGAGTTTGATAAGGCTGACATTATGGATGAGCTGGTGGAAATTCGCCCAATGACTAAGCTGCTGGTTCGTGAATATTTGGCCGGGTACTACGACCGGGTAGTGGTGGTCTATACTGATTTTGTCTCGGCGTTCAAGCAAGCCTGCCGCGTCAAGCAGCTGCTGCCGATTGAACCCGATTTTGATGTCACGCTCGGCGCCATCTCAACGGCTGACACGGCAGCGCCGGCGCCGGATCGCACGGAGTATCTGTTTGAACCTGATCCCGCAACCATATTGGATAGCGTGCTGCCGCGACTCCTAGAAGTGCAGGTGTACCAGGCCGTACTGGAGAGTAACGCCAGCGAGCACAGCGCCCGGATGATGGCCATGCGGAACGCCAGTGACGCGGCTGCTGACATGATTGACGAGCTGACACTGACATACAATACTGCGCGTCAGGCGGCGATTACGGCGGAGATTGCGGAAATTTCCGGGGGGAAAGCAGCGCTGGAATAAGAATTAGGATTTAAGATTTAAGAATTAAGTTCAGTGGAGTGGATAAGTTAAGCCGGACATTAAAATTTAAAAAAGGAAAGCCACCCTTAACGGGCGGCGATGCGGAGGATGCGATGGGAGAGGATGGAGTACAGTCCCCAGAGCAGGTAGATGAGGGCGAAGGTGACAGTCAGTGCGTAGAAGCCGACTGTTTCCAGAGCCCGACGAATGGATGAGGGTGGGATTTTGTCCCACAGTTGTCCGCCGAAATTGATGACCGTGATGGCGACCAGACCAATCAGGGCGACTAGGCCGGAGATCATGAAGACGCTGCCGCAGACAAAGTTATTGAGCTTGGACATAGCACTCCTCCACAGATGGATCGGTGTGTTCTAAGAGCGATGGTAGAGAATAATCTAGTAAAAGTCAATAGCTAAGAGTTGATAGCTGATAGAATTACTTTCAACTCTCAACTATCAACTCCTAACTATCAACTAACACACATTTATATGAAAGGAAAAATCAAGCAGATTATCGGCGCCGTGGTCGACGTGGCGTTCGAGGACAAGCTGCCGGCGATCTATGACGCGCTGGAGACCGAACTGGCCAATGGCGAGCGGCTCGTCTTGGAAACTCAACAGCACTTGGGCAGTAATCTGGTGCGTACCGTGGCCATGGGTTCGACCGATGGCTTGCAGCGCGAGCAAGACGTGCGGGCTACCGGTGCGCCAATTTCCGTGCCGGTGGGTCCCGCCACGCTGGGGCGGATGTTTAACGTGCTGGGCGAACCGTTGGATGAAAAAGAGGCGGCTAAAACCGACAAGCGGTATCCGATTCACCGTTCGGCGCCGGCTTTTATTGACCAGTCAACTACCGTGGAAATCCTGGAAACCGGCATCAAGGTGATTGACCTGATTTGCCCCATTATTAAGGGCGGCAAAGTCGGTCTGTTCGGCGGCGCCGGCGTGGGCAAGACCGTGGTCATCCAAGAGCTGATCCGCAACATCGCCCAAGAGCACGGCGGGTATTCCGTCTTCGCCGGCGTGGGTGAGCGTTCGCGCGAGGGCAATGACTTGTACCATGAAATGAAAGACTCGGGCGTGCTGGCTAAAACTGCGCTGGTCTTTGGCCAGATGAATGAGCCGCCGGGCAACCGTCTACGGGTGGCGCTCTCGGGCCTGGCCATGGCCGAGTATTTCCGCGACGAGGAAGGCCGCGATGTGCTGATGTTTATTGATAACATTTTCCGTTTCACCCAAGCCGGATCAGAAGTCTCGGCGCTCCTTGGCCGTATTCCCTCGGCCGTAGGGTACCAGCCGACGTTGGCTACGGAAATGGGTCTCCTGCAAGAGCGTATTACTTCCACCGACAAAGGGTCTATTACCTCCATTCAGGCGGTCTACGTGCCGGCGGATGACCTGACCGACCCGGCGCCGGCAACGACTTTTGGTCACCTTGATTCTACGGTCGTGCTGGCGCGTTCGTTGTCAGAATTGGGTATTTACCCGGCCGTTGATCCGCTGGACAGCACCTCCACTATTCTGGATCCGTTGCTGGTAGGAGTAGAGCACTATCGGGTGGCGCGGCAAGTGCAGAAGGTGCTGCAGCGCTATAAAGATCTCCAGGATATTATTGCCATTCTGGGTATGGAAGAATTGTCAGATGAAGACAAGATGACGGTCACCCGCGCCCGCAAGATTCAGCGCTTCCTGTCGCAGCCGTTCTTCGTGGCCGAAACCTTCACCGGTACGTCAGGGCAGTATGTGCCGCTCAAAGAGACGATCCGGGGTTTCCAGGAAATCCTGGACGGCCAGCACGACGACAAGCCGGAGCAGGCCTTTTACATGAAGGGGAGTATTGATCAGGTTAAATAAGCGCAGAGCACAAAGCGCACAGCCGACAGTTGATTAAGGCATTGCTCTGAGCTTCGGGCTTTGAGCTTTGAGCTATAGTATGAAAACCATTAAATTCACCATCACCACCCCTGAACGGACCGTGTACTCGGAAGACGTGGAACAGGTGACTATCCCCACTAAAATGGGGGAGATCACGGTACTGCCCGGGCATATCCCGCTGGCGGCCGGTTTGGTTGCCGGAGAACTGCGGGCGCTGAAGAGCGGGCAGGAGATGTCTATGGCCGTGTCGGGCGGTTTCGTGGAAGTGCTGCCGGAGGCCGTGACCATTCTCGCTGACTCGGCCGAGCATGCCCATGAAATTGATGAAGCCAAAGCCGAAGAGGCGCGAGCGCGAGCAGTAGCATTACTAAGCGTCAAACACGTTGACGCCGAAGAATTCGCGGTTTTGTCAGCGCAGATGGAGCGCGAACTGGCGCGGCTAAAAGTGGCGCGCAAGAAGAAATACCGCGACGTGCGCTAAACTTTTTGGATAGAGCGAATCCCGCGGCAGCGCGCTGCAGCGGGATTTTTCGTTTGGCGGCGGGTGGATCACAGCAGCCTGTGATTCACGATGATGATGATACCGAGCGCCAGCATTGAGGCAGTGAGTGTGATCGCACTACCCCAGGCTATGAGGTGCGCGGTGAGAGCGGGTTCCTGCGCGGTTCGCCGGTCTTTGGCGACCCCAAAGTAGGCCGGCACGCCGATGACACTGGCAACAAAGAGGACGACCCACAGCATCACCGGCTGAATCACTACCGTCTGCACCCAGGCCTGCTGAATGAACATCTTGAACCACTCCATGGTCACCTCCCTCCAGAGTTGACCTTATTGTATGCCGGTTGTTTCTAAAAAACAAGTAATCAGCGATTTGTTCCGGTTTTTGATCCTGTGGATAAGGTATCTTGACCTGTTCGGTTTTTGTTCGGTATACTGAAATTAGTTTCTTAGTTTCTTAGTTTCTTAGTTTCTTAGTTTCTTAGTTTCTTAGTTTCTTAGTTTCTTAGTTTCTTAGTTTCTTAGTTTTTAAGTTCTTTTTAAACTTCTAGGCGCGTAGTCGATTAGGCCCGCTACGCACCTAGGAGTTTGCCGGCTAACCGCTAATAGCCAAAAACTATCTACCAACTATCATCTATCAACTACCATTTTCTATGGGTTTAACCAAAAAACAATACGAAATGTTGGAGTTCATCCAGGATTTTATCATTGACCACGGTTATGCCCCGAGTTTTCGGGAAATTGCCGGTCATTTTAAATTGTCTTCAGTGGCGACCGTGGCGCAGCATATTGGCGCACTTGAGGCCAAAGGCTACCTGCGGCGCACCGGCTCTGGTGCGCGCGCTATTGAGCTGATCCCGACGGATGAGGGTGAACTAAATATCGGTGAAATTGTGAACCTGCCCTTGATGGGATTGATTGCCGCGGGTCAGCCGATTGAGGCTATCGCTAACCCCGAGATGATCGCCATTCCCGCCAATTTGGTACTCTCTCGCGCCAATTCATATGTCTTGCAGGTGAAAGGCGAGAGTATGATTGAGGACGGCATTCTGGATGGCGACTACGTGGTGGTGGAGCGTAATCCCAGCCCCAGTAACGGCGACACCGTCGTGGCGCTCCTGGACAACGCCTACGCCACGCTCAAGAAGTTTTACCGCGAGGCCGGCCGCATTCGTTTGCAGCCCGCCAACAAAACCCTCAACCCCATCTACGTCAAAGATCCGCTGATTCAGGGTATTGTCCGGGCGGTGATCAGGAATTTTAAAAAGGTGTAAAATAAATAATGAGATGACCTCAATAGTAAACGGTGACACAAAAGCCCCTTGAAAGGGGTTTTTGGTAGGGTGGGATGTCATGAGTCTTTATTCAGCTAAAGAGAAGGAATGTTGTTTTTGGTGAGATACTCTAGGATAGTGCGGGTATAGTGTTCTGTTTTGGCTTTGGCGTCACCGAGAAATTCAATGTCATGGGTGAAGAAGGTGAAGAAGCCATAGTCGTTGATACTTTTTTTGACGTACCGTTCAATGACCTCTGCCGGACTCTCTAGTGTCTTTTTTGGGCCCGCGAACTCAAGACGGAAATTCGTTCGGATAAATTTCAGACCTTCGTAGGCTGCTAGGCCCTGGCGAGCCAGGGTGGCGTTGGCTTCATCACTTATCCGGTAGCTGGCCGGTTCAAGTTGATCCCGGGTAAACAGGTACTCTACGCCTTGCTGGCGCCAGTAGTTGGCCACTTCATACATCGCCGAGAAGAAATGCAGGCGTACCAGCTTGGCATTACTGGCTCTGCCGGTGAAACGGTTGATTTCTTGGTATATCTTGCTAAGCGTGGCGGTGAACTCCTCGGGCGATTGCTGGTATGGCGGAGTTTCAAAATCCAGCGCGTGCGGACCAAAACGTAGCCAGGTATTGGTCGCCAAGGTGGCCGCATACTTGTCGGTTACTTCCGCCAGCGTGCGGAGTTTCCCTCCAACTTTTTTTTGGTAAAAAAGGTAGCAATCAACATTGGTTCCGAACTGCTCATGAATTGATTGGAGAAAAGAAAAAAATGGATGGCTAAAGACCTCCCTAGGGGTATCCGTCAGCTCAATCAGTGCGTCAAAGACATCATCAATGGAAAAGCTGTAAAAGGGTTTTTGCAGATCGTTCATTTTTGAACATTATTACTGCTCGGTTTCGTTTAGTTTATCATAAAAAAATTGGTTGTCAACGGAGGAATAAAGCCGGAATAGCACGTCTCCTCCCCTTACAAGGTTCGCCGCAGGCGACCGAAGTAAGGGGAGGGACAGGGTGGGGTTTTTGCTCCCACCCCCTCTCGCCTCCGTAAGCTTCCCCCGCACAATGCGGGGTCAGCAACGGAGGCGTCTCCCCCCGCATTGTGCGGGGCAGGGGGAGTTACGGTGGGGTATTCGTACATTCGCCTGCCTGCGCGGAGCTGAAGCGCTCCGCTTCGGCGAAGGCAGGTACGGATTCGTAATTCGCAGTCTTTATGTTAAAATAGAGTCGCTATGGAAGTCGGAGAAATTACCAAAAATCTCAATCCTGAACAGCAAGCGGCGGTGACGCACGCGAGCGGGCCGCTCCTGATCGTGGCCGGGGCCGGCACGGGCAAGACCACTGTCTTGACCCAGCGCCTGGCCTGGCTGATTATTGAGCAAAAGTTAAAACCGGAAGAAATTCTGGCCGTGACTTTTACCGAAAAAGCCGCCGAGGAAATGGCAGAGCGGGTCAGTAACCTGCTGCCCTATGGCTATGTGGAGACATGGATCTCCACCTTTCACGCCTTTTGTGAGCGGATTCTGCAGGCGCACGCCCTGGATATTGGTCTGCCGACCAACTTCAAAGTCCTGAACGAGACGGCGCAGTGGCTGCTGGTGCGCGAGAATCTGGACAAATTTAATTTAGATTACTATAGACCCTTAGGCAACCCCGCTCAATTCATCCACGCGCTCATCAAACACTTTTCCCGCGCCAAAGATGAAATGATCTCCGCCGCGGCCTATTTGGCGCACGCGGAAAAATTGAGAGTTGATTTGGACGGGATGGAGAGCTCGGGCGGGAAAGCAAGAAAGCAAAGAAGCAAAGAAGCAAAGAAGCAAGAAAGCAATGAAGCAAAGAAACAAATAAGCCAAGAAACAAATAAGCAAAATAGCCAAGGCGGAGAAGTTTCGGATGATGTATTGGAGGTGAGCCGGCTGAATGAAGTGGCTGACGCCTACCATACCTACCAGCAGCTGCTCCTGGAAAATAACGCTTTGGATTTCGGCGACCTGATTAATTACACGCTTAAGCTCTTCCAAGAACGGCCGCAGATTTTAAACATGTACCAAGAACAGTTTAAGCATATACTGGTGGATGAGTTCCAGGACACCAACTGGGCCCAGTACCAATTGGTCAAGCTCTTAGCGCAACCACGCAATAATATCACGGTGGTGGGGGACGACGATCAGGCCATTTACCGTTTCCGGGGCGCTTCCCTTAGTAATATTTTGGAATTCAAGAGTGATTACCCGCAGGCTCACGAAGTCGTGCTGACCGAGAACTACCGTTCAGCCCAGCCGATTCTGGATCTGGCCTATACCTTCATCCAGCATAATAACCCTAACAGATTGGAGTGCAAACTCAATGAATCCAAGGAAATTTCAGCCCAGGCTAAACAAAAAGGCGTTGACCTGAAGAAGTTTAAAGTCATTAACAAGAAATTGCGCGCCGCCAGCACACTACCCTGTGAGACTGCGCACCTGCGTTTTGAGACGGCCAACCAAGAAGTGGCCGGCGTGCTGAATAAAATCATTGAACTGAAAAAGCAAGACCAGTCAGCGCTGTGGTCGGACTTCGCTATCTTAGTGCGCTCCAACGCCGCGGCGCGTCCTTTTAACCTCGCGCTACAACGTTCCGGCGTGCCGTTCCAGTTTATGGCCTTGCGCGGTCTGTACACCAAAGAGGTAATCTTGGACGTGCTGGCCTATTTCAATTTACTAGATGACTACCACGAGAGCGCGGCGGTCTGGCGCGTGTTGAATTTTCCGGTGTTCAAGCTGCCGGGCGCTGACTTGATTCAAATCTCCCACCAAGCCAAGTATAAGGGCTGGTCGCTCTACGAGAGCCTGCAGCATGTGGGGGAGTACAGCGCGCGTTTGTCGCGGGAGAGTTTTGATGAAATCAATCATATTTTAAGTTTCATTGCCAAACATACGGCGCTGGCGGCCGAGAAAAGCGCCGGTGAGGTCATGGTGACGGCGCTGGCTGATTTAGGTTACACGGAGTATTTAAAAAATGCCGACACGCAGTGGGCGGCTGAAGATTTGGGTTACCTGCGGCAGCTGTACCAGAAAATCCGTGATTTTGAACAAGCCAGTGACGAGCCGAAACTCAAGAATTTTATGCGCCTGATGCGCCTGGAAATTGAGGCGGGCGAAGAGGGAGCGCTGGAAGTGGATTTAGAGGCCGGCCCGGACGTGGTGCGGGTGATGACGGTGCACGGCTCCAAAGGTTTGGAATTTAAATATGTCTTTATTGTTAATCTAGTGCAGCTGCGTTTTCCCACCACGGAGCGGGGTGACCCCATTGAGCTGCCCGAGGCGCTGATTAAGGAAGTGCTGCCCGAGGGCGACGCGCACCTGCAGGAAGAGCGGCGGCTCTTGTACGTGGCCATGACGCGCGCCAAGCAGGGACTGTATTTCACTTCAGCCAAAGACTACGGCGGGCAGCGCCAGAAAAAACCCTCGGTGTTTTTGACCGAGCTGGGGTACGGTGAACGGCCGTTGGACGCTTCAACCGCATTCAGTGAAGAGCACGTGCTGGATATTAAATATGTTCCACGGCCGGCGCAGCCGGTGACGGCGCTGCCGCTGCCCAAAGTCTTCACCTATTCCCAGCTGTCCACCTTTGAGCGTTGTCCGGTGCAGTACAAGTATTTGTATATTCTCAAGATCGTGCCGCCGGGCAGTTCGTACTTGAGTTTTGGCAATACCATTCACCTGACGCTGCAGAAGTTCATGCAGCTGTTCTTGGACGGCCGCTCCGGCGGTCAGGCTGACCTTTTCGGCGCGGATACAGTTTTGGCAGGAACCAAACTGTCGCCGCTGGAAACACTGCTGCGGCTCTATGACGAGAGCTGGATTGACGCCTGGTATCGTGACAGGCGAGAGCAGCAGGAGTATCGTGACAAGGGACGGCGCGTTTTGCGGCAGTATTACACTTATTTACAAGCGCACCCGCCGCGACCTTTAAAGCTGGAGAGCGGGTTTAAGATCCGCCTGGGTCAATACTGGCTGGCTGGCAAAATTGACCGGATTGATGAATTGGACGGGGGAGTGGAAATTATTGACTACAAAACCGGCAAACCAAAAATTAAACTGGAGAGCGCGGACAAGGACCAGCTGCTGATTTACCAGTTGGCGGCCGAGCAGGCCTTTGGCTTAAGCCCGCGGCGGCTGACGTACCAGTATTTGGATAATGATGCGCCGGTGTCGTTTCTCGGTGACGAAAAAGATAAGCAGAAAATAACCGCCAAGATCATTGCCTTGATTGAAGAGATTAAGACCTCTGACTTTACCCATGACTCGGCCGGTCAGTGCAAGTTTTGCCAGTTTAAAGACATGGCTGACATTCGGAGCGTTTAGCCTATGGATTCCCTCAAAAACATTTTGGGTAAAAAAATGAACCGTTCACCCATTGCCAAACAGGTGGACGCGGCCTTGGCCGTGGAGGCTTTTGCCGAAGTGGCCGGCGCGATACTGGGCGGCAATGTCGGCAAGCGCACCCAGGCGCTCTATATCAAAGACGGCATCCTGACCGTGGCCTGTTTGTCGTCAGTCATGGCGCAGGAACTCCAGCTGCATCAAGGGGAAATTGTCGCTGCCTTAAATAAACGGTTGGGGAAGAGCATAATTAGCAGCATGAGGTTCTTGCAGTGACGGGTGTTGATGTATGCTGTTTGGAGCGTCGTGGGACGGTGGTAAGTTGTTTTTATGAAACTTGAAACGCACCTTGTTTCAAGTTTCACATAACGTTCGCGTATATCTAATATGCGAAGCATACGGACGAAGCGACCATAGGGAGCAGAGTCAGATATACGTTGTTGTACGATGTACATTTTATTAGGTTGTTTCTATTACATCTTATTTTACCTAAAAGAAAAACGAATTTGATTTTTGTATTTTTCAAATAATTTATCTTAATTTAGATATTTTTAAGGTATTTTTAGTTCACAAATTGACACAAAAGGTTAACTATGTTATACTTTTAAGTCGTAGTAATCCTAAATTCCACCCCCAAGTGCAACTTCCGGGGTTTTGTTTTTTATGAATAAATTATGCTCTACCATCGCCTCGTAAGGTGTTTGGTAGTTTAAAGATTTTCGTGGTTTGTTATTCAGAACAGTAACCATCTTTTTAAC
>JACRDY010000053.1 GCA_016218485.1 Candidatus Falkowiibacteriota bacterium | reverse complement strand
GTTAAAAAGATGGTTACTGTTCTGAATAACAAACCACGAAAATCTTTAAACTACCAAACACCTTACGAGGCGATGGTAGAGCATAATTTATTCATAAAAAACAAAACCCCGGAAGTTGCACTTGGGGGTGGAATTTAGGTCAGAAGAGAATTATAAACTTTACCAAATTTAATAAATATTGTCAATTAAATATTTGACATTAAATATTTGACAATTAAATATTTGACAAAATTATCAAAATACAATAAAGTGCAAAAATCATCGAGAGCTGACCAATGGCGCTGGGCCAACGGAGGTAACTCGCTGATGCACTACGATTGTTGGGAGTCGACCACTCTAAACCAGCGGAGATAACCCAACAGAAAACGGAGTTTGTCATGAGCGACCGGATGTTCCCAGAAGATGTTTTCCTCTTCGGCCACTGCAACGACACGGTGTTCTTGGTGCCCAATCCCCTGGGGGTGCTCGGGGCACTCTCCCAACCCCTCGATATGCGCGCGTTCATCCCCAGAAATGATCCTCAACGTTATCAAGGATGGGTGTTCGGGGAAACATCCAGCTGGGCATACCAAGGTGAGGGGCCAAACCTGCTGGTCAATCATCACCGGCGGGGGGTGCTCCATGGTACTCTTGAAGAGTTCCAGCAGCTCAAACAGCTGCTCGGAGAACTCGGCATCGGCATCCGCAATGATGGCCAATGGGTCCCATTCTGCAACGGCCAGACGATGGAGGGCCAGCTGGAATACCGCAACATGTCAGGTTTCGTAGACAGCTCCGACTATCTGCCGATCGAGATCGCTCAAATCCGGAGCGACAGTCCGCCCACGGACTACGTGGCGCTGATCGAAATGTTCACCAAAGCCTACCGGGATGAGAAAAAAATCACCCGTGAAGCGCTCCAACGAATCATCGACCGGCTACTGTTGGCGATACATATGGAGCTGCACACCAGAGTCCCACGGATTGAAGCAAGCTAACGCAATAGGACTAATAGTCCCAAAATCCTCGACCGCGGCACGCCGCGGTCGGGGATTGATCAATTCACTAATTATACTAGAACCTATCTCAAAAATAACTTTCTGCTGCAATTTGCCGATTTCGGCTGTAAATTGTTCAAAATTCATCGCCATAACGCCGTTATATCTCCTTATGGTTCACGCTGTTCGTTCGCCATCGGCAAATTGCAGCAGAAAGTTATTTTTGAGATAGGTTAGGTTCTAATTCAGGTACACTACTTTTTAAAAAACACGACCTAATAACACTCGGGGTGGTTAAATTTTGTGAGAGTTATTTCACTTGACTGAAGCGCTGTTGAATTTCTCCGGCGAGTCGGTGGAGAGTGATTTTTTGCCTGCCTGCCGCGGATAGGGTATACTGTCATCATATGTTCACTTCTTTATTTCGTCTGATTCGTTCAGTCCTGCGTTCAATTCGTTCAGCAGTCATGACTGACCCGGAAATCCAGTCACTCGCCAAAAAACATCCTCGGCTGACCAGCTGGATCCGTCGGCGTTTTGTCCGGGGGCAATTCAGCGGTCTTCCGCTGACCATTTTGGCGATCGTGCTGATGTACGTCTTGGCGCTGCTGGCCGGTATCATTGAAGACGTTATTCGTTCGGAAGTGATTCTGGCGGCGGATACCCGGATGGCTAATCTTTTCTACTCCTTTCGCAGTCTACCGGTGCTGAAATTCTTTTTTGTGATTACGGTTTTGGGTAAAGTTCCGGTCGTTGTGGTGTTGGCGTTGCTGTTTTCGTTGTTCCTCTGGCTAGCGTTCAAGCGCTTTGCGCCGTTTTTGATTTTTTGGCTGGTGATTGTGTCGAGCGAGTCATTTACTTTTGTGGGCAAAATTTTATTGCACCGAGCCCGGCCGGTCACTGCCGCGTACGCCGAGACCGCTGCTTCGTTTCCCAGCGCGCACGCGACAATCAGCGTGGCGCTGTTTGGCTTTATTGCGTACATTATTTGGCGGGTGTCTAAAACTAAGAAAGTTCGCGCCGCGGTAGCATTCCTAAGTTTAGCGATCATATTTTTAATCGGTTTGAGCCGGCTGTATTTGGGCGTGCATTGGTTTAGTGATGTTTGGGCCGGATACTTGATTGGCTGCCTGTGGCTCGTGGTGGGCATCAGTCTCTTGGAATGGCGCTGGTATGGTCAAGCCATTGAGCGTCTGTCTCCCCGGGTTCGTGCTTGGGGAATAGGGTTACTGATTGTTGGGGTGATTTTTTATGGCGGAGCCAGTGTGTATTTGGTCAGCCGTTGGCAGCCGATTACTCCCGCGTTTGATAATCCCGCCGTGGTCAGTCAGGTATTTGATGTCTTTACGGTTTATCAGCGCAGCCGGTACACCGAGACGTTGATTGGGACACGCCAAGAGCCGCTGAGTTTTATTATTATGGCTCCTGACGACGCTGCGGTTGTGGCCGCGTTTGCTGATGCGGGCTGGCAGCTGGCTGACGGGGTGAATTTTTCTTCCGTGACGCGGATGGCCAGAGCGGCGTTATTCAATCAGCCGTATGCCACAGCGCCGATGACGCCCGATTTCTGGAACGGGCAGGTGCATGATTTCGGCTGGGAAAAGACTACTGAACAGGCTAGCGTGCGGCAACGGCACCATACGCGTTTTTGGCGGACTAATTTCCAGACCACGGATGGCCAGAACATATACTTTGGCACCGCCAGCCTCGACATTGGTATCAAATGGCTGGTGACGCATCAGATCAGTCCGGATATTGATACCGAGCGGGAATTTATTTTTAACGATCTCGAGCTGGCGGGCGCACTGGCGGACACACAGAAGGAGAAATTGGTTGATCCGGTGCTGGGTCAGAATTTTTCCGGTGATCTGTTCTTTACCGATGGGCAGGTGTATATTGTGCGGTTGCGTTAAAATTAGTAATGGCTGGATCGTTTATATGGATAAGAATCGTCCGGAGTTTGTCGCCGGGCGGTTTGCTATCATAGGATTATGATCAAACGAAGTATCCCGAAAATTAAACTCGCCAAATCGGATTTTATCAAAATTTTATCTGGTTATGATTTGGGAGCATTTAAGCACGCCAGCTATTTTACTCTCGGTTGGCTGCAAACCACGGTACTCCTGACGACCACCAAGGGGAAATTTGTGCTACGCGTGTATGTCAATCGGTCGGCCCGGCATGTCTGGTATGAGGCCAAGCTTTTAAATTATTTAAAAAATAAAAAGTTTCCCGTTGCCGCGCCGATCAAGAGTATTTTAGGAAGACTGGTTGGACAATACCAATCAAAACCTTACCTTATCATTGAATACATTGACGCTCATCCGACAAAGAATCCCAATAGCGCTGTTCAGCCCCGACATCTTACAGAAGTCATCAGGGTTATTGCCCACTTACACACTTTGACCAAAGGGTATGCGCCGGCGTACGTCCGCTATCATCAGCGGTTTGATCGTCAGTACTGCTGGCGGGAATATAAAAAAAATACTCACGGGACGAGGAGTGCGACGCGAGACGCTTGGTTGAAATATGAATTGGCGGCGCTTGAGCTGCCCACTGGTTTACCGAAAGGCATTTGTCACGCTGACCTGAACTACTCAAATTTTCTTTTTAAACAAGGCACAATCGCGGCGGTGCTGGATTTTGACATGAGTTTTTATACCGACTTTATTTACGATATCGCTAATATCATATTCTGGTGGGCCTGGCCTCCCCATAAAGGGTTGAACGTCAGGCGAGCGAAACGTATTATAGCAATATACTCGCGGTACCGGCCTTTGAGTGACCAAGAACGGCGGCATATTTATGACGCTTTGAAACTCATTATTCTCATTGGGGTCGGCTGGTGTGCAGAGGACGAATTTGATCAAGAGCGGAAGAAGGTGGAGTATTTGAACGCGGTTGGGAGAAATGTATTTTAGATAATTTTTTGGTATACTGAGATGGTTACAAAACTCCTTTGGCTATAATTTGTTCTTTTCGTCCGATACTTCGTCAAGCTGGCGCGAAATGATTTTCATCGTAGCCCAGCTACGACTCGCATCATTTCGCTGGCTTTCCTCGTCTCGGACGAAAAGCCCTAAATTCCGCTTAAAAGTAGTTTTGTAACCATCTCACCAGTACTATGCCAAAAATAATCAGTGATTTTATTAATCGGAATTTTGGTGAAACCTGGCTCGGTAGGCTCGGCAACCGTTTGTTCAGTTGGGTAGAATTATTGTTAATGAGGCCTTGCAAAGATCGGGCAGTCTTAAAAATGATTAAAGATTTGAGGCAGGAAGGCAGGCCCCTATTTAAGCCCAGTGAGATTTTTCATATTTATTCTATCGCCAGGGCTTGTGCTAAGCTCTTCGGCGACTTTGCCGAAGTCGGCGTTTATAACGGTACTTCAGCCAAAATTATTTGTGAAGTGAAGGGCGACAAAAATTTATATCTTTTTGATACTTTTTTCGGTTTGCCGGAAGTAAATAAGGATGACAACCGATTTCATAAAAACATGTATGCTGCAAGCTATGAAGGCGTACGGCAGCGCTTACAAAAATATCCTCATGTGAAAATTTATCAGGGAATTTTCCCGGGAACCGCTGATCCGATAAAGGACAAAAAATTCGCTTTTGTTCATTTGGACGTTGATGTGTATACCAGTACCAAAGCGGCGTTAGCATTTTTCTATGATCGGATGGTCGGCGGCGGGATCATCTTGACTCATGATTATGCCCAAGCCGAAGGAGTACGCCGCGCTTTTGATGAATTCCTAGCCGACAAGCCGGAAGGGATTATAGAGTTGTCCCTGACTCAAGCGTTCATTATTAAGTTGTGTGCAAAATACTAATGTCTGTGGTGAGCCGTATGATCGTTTCCAAGATGAGCGTCGATTCTGCCCGTTAATTATTTGCACTTTTTTGCTCACCGGCCGCCAGTAGGGTATACTCTCTAGTATATGGATTTCAATAATATTATTGTTATGGCGCACCGCGGATTTTTTGATGCGGCTAGTCGCCGGAGGTACCGGGAGAATTCCCGTGAGGTGTGCGAGCTCGCGAACGCTCAAGATTATATTACCATGATTGAGCTGGATATCCGGAAGTCTGCAGACGGGGTGTTGTACTGCTACCATGGTAAGCCGTTTTTCTACCATATCCTCTCTAAGTTTCGGCGGCCGTTGTCACACATACAGCAGCGGTATGGCGTCAATACACTGGAGGAAATACTGGCGGTCATCAGCGCTGACAAAATCGTTTTTTTGGATTTTAAACATATGGACATTACTCGTGATGATGTTCTTAAGGTTTTTAACGGACGAACATTTCGTGAAGTAATTTTGGCTAATAAGTCAGTCAAGTTTTTGCGCCGGTTCCATAGTATGCCCCAGGGGTTTGTCAAAGTTATCAATGGTAATGTTTTGTCCAGTTTTTATAATTTGGATAAACTGAAAGCTCAAGGCTATAAATATTTTGAAACACTGTTTCCCTTTCAAATTAATTCACGGATTGTCAGGAAAGTCCGCGCCCATGGTTTAGAATTTATGTGCGCCAGTAACTGGTTTCTCAGCCGCCGTCAGTATCTCCGGGCGCTGCGGCGCTATGACATTCATTATTTTTCCAGCGATTTTATCCAGCACCTTCCAGAATACCCCACAGCTTGCTTGAGGAGATGAATGATTTAATATAAATCTTCCTATGGGGTGCAATGCCTCGGCAGGAAGGTGCTGGATTTATTTCAAAAATATGAAAATAAATACTTTTTACAAAATTCTCATCTCCTCGTACGGCTTCTCGCTCTTTTCCGAGTCCATTCTTGTTCCGATTTACGCGATTTTTGTTCAGAAAATTGGCGGTGATATTTTGGCCGCTTCCGGCGCCATGGCGACCTTCCTTTTGACGCAAGGAATTTTTACCCTGATTATTCACCGCGTACAATGGAAAAATAAAATCGCGCTCTTGTGCGGCGGCTGGATTATCTGGGTGATCGGTATCGCCTCGTACCTGTTTATTTCCAATATATTCATGTTGTTCGTGACGCAGATTTTGACGGCGATGGGCAATGCCATTGCCGACCCGCTCTTGTTTGAAGAGCTGGCTGAACACACTGATCGGCGCGCCAAAGAATTTGAGTGGAGATTTTTTTCCGGCCTAGAGGCCTTAGTCGGTGGCGTCGCGGCTATCATTGGCGGCTTGGTAGCGACGTTTTACGGTTTTACTATTCTGATTTATATGATGATTGCCAGCGCCACGATTTCGCTATTATTTATTCTCTACTATATTAAGCAGCAACGGCATCAGGGCATCCTGCATCGTTTTTAATACCCACACCGTATATCTATGGCACTGATCGTTGGTCACCGAGGAGCGGCCGGGTACGCGCTCGGCAATACCTTTGCCTCTTTTGCCGAGGCCATCCGGCGCGGCTGTCAGCAGATTGAGCTGGATGTCCGGCAAACGAAAGACGGTAAGCTGGTGGTGATCCACGATGCCGCCATTGCTGGGTTTTTTAATACTGATTTTTTAGTTGCCGATCTAACCCATGGAGAATTAGATCGCGTTGCGCAAGAGCAGCGGTTCCATGTGCCGACCTTGGCGGCCGTGATTGATTTTTGCCGGGGCAAAGCGCGTTTACAAATTGAACTGAAATTAGCAACGGAAGTGGCTGCTGTGTACCACACGGTTACCCAGGCCCAGGCGCTTGGCGATTGCAGTTTCTCTTCTTTTGCAGAAGCAGCGCTCACCCTGATGCGTCAGCTTGATCACCAAGTGGAGCTGGTGTACTTATGTAAGTCATATACTCCCGGCATGCTCCGTTTCGCTCAAGCAGTCAGCGCGCGGTATATGGGTTTACCCGGCGCGGTGCTCACTCTGTCTCTGATTACGGAAATGAAGCAGCAGGGATTGTTGGTCTACGCCTACCACGTTAATGATGCGGTGTTAGGACAACAGCTCATTGAGTGGCAGGTTGATGCTCTGGGTACCGATTTTCCGTCGTTGTTTATTTCTTAAAAAATGTATTTCCCCTTAGGGTATCCGTAGTATACTGGTAAGGCTTTTCTGCGTCATTACATCAATCACCATGGCTACGACCATAGAAGTAAAACGGTACTATCTCTACAATTTTATTATCAACGCGGTCAATATTGGCAGTGGTCATTTTATGATGGTCTATTTTTATCTCCATGGTTTTTCAGTCATGGCCATATTAAGTGCGATCTTGACCTACGGCCTGACCTGCCTGATCATCCTCAAGCCCGTTGGCATGCTGATTGAAAAAATTGGCCCGCAGCGCACTTTTCGTTGGCACGCTTTGTCAGAGGCATTAAAGTATTTTTCTTTGCTGGCTATTTTTATTATTCCAACCCATCAATTTCTCTTCTTCATTCTCTTGCAGTGGTTCAATGGGTTCAACGTGATGTTCAACCGCATACCGCTCACCGCCTATTTCTCTGTCTATGGTGACAATGATCACCGCGGTTCCCAGATCGGTTTGACCAATACTATCCAAATAGTCGCTAGCGTGATTGCTCCGGTTATTGCGGGAGTCCTGATCGAACAAACCGGCCTTATTCTCATCACTACCCTGACGACATTGACGAGCATTGGCGCGATATTTATCTTAAGATTTGATGGCCGAGTCAGCATAACCAATCCGGTTAGATTTAAAACTCTCATCTCCAACGTACCGCCAGCGTTCACGAAGGCTTTTTTCTTTGGCAAACTGGTCTATCCGTATGCTGCCGATCTGCTGTCAATCTACATCGCGATAGTTTTGCAATCATTTACCGTTCTGGGTATTTTTGTGGGATTGCGTACCGCTGTGGCCGTAACTTTGAATTACTTAGTCGGCCGAGCCACCGACCGACAGAACATTCGTTCATTTTTTGTTTGGTGCACGCTCAGTGGTTCAGCTTTTTGGTTTATTATTCCTTTTATTCATCACGCTCCGGCAATGTTTATTCTCCAGTTTACGCTGGGACTTTTAGGAATTGTCACTGCTATTCCATTTGAGAGTACTTACCATAACCGAGCCAAGCGATCTGGCAATTCTCTGCAGTTTGCCCTGTGGCGAGAGGTGGCCACGCAGACCGGTTTAGTCGTTGGTGTTCTCGTCATTATGGGAGTATTGCAGCTCGGTCTGGTAGCTCATTGGCAATCATTACTTCCCATTGGAGCGCTGTCAATGTTAGCGATGTTGTTTGTTGTACCGCATATACCGGCTCGCCGATCATCGGGACACGTTGCTTAGAGATGGTTACAAAACTAATTTTAAGCGGAATGGAGGGCTTTTCGTCCGAGACGAGGAAAGGGCGGCGAAATGATTTGAGTCGTAGCTGGGCTACGATGAAAATCATTTCGCGCCAGCTTGACGAAGTATCGGACGAAAAGAACAAATTATAGCCAAAGGAGTTTTGTAACCATC
>JACRDY010000052.1 GCA_016218485.1 Candidatus Falkowiibacteriota bacterium | reverse complement strand
TTATATCTTCAGGCTGTCGACGGAATCAGTGTCAACATCCATCATCGAATCATGAGCCGGAGCATTCTCTGAACGATGCTCTGAACGGAACGAAGATCTGCGGGAACCTTCCGGTTCGTAAATCTTCAAGTTCACCCGAGCGTTTTCGCGCGCGCCGACAATCTTCAAGAGCGTGCGCAGCGCGCGGGCAGTCTGGCCCTGACGGCCGATAACGTAGCCCATATCTTCCTGATTGATGTGCAGGGTGATCAGCACGCCGCGTTCATCAATCTTGCGCTCGGTAGTCACATCTTCTGGATGCGAGACAATGGCCTTGACCACCATCTCCACAAAGGCTTGATCGTTTTCCATAAATGGTAAACCTTGTTTCTTTTTCTTAAGGATCAGTGGGACTGCCGACCTTTTACCCGCCGTGGTAGGTAAACTGCTCATCCCGATACTGTAAGCCGGATTATACCAGGAATAATGGGGCTGTCAAGGAAATGGTATGTGGTATGTGGGGCCTGCTCGTCACGGATAACCGTCCCCATATACTATATACCACATACCATATACCACTATTTACAACAAAAAAAGAAACAGGAAATAAATTCCTATCTCTTTAGTTTAAATACTATTCAGCCTGTGGTTCAGCTGGCGCCTCTCCAACCTGTGGTTCGGTTGGTAGAGACGCAATGCTTTGCGTCTCTACTTCGGCCTTTGCCGCTGGCGCCGGAGCGGCGGTTTCAACCTTCACTTCAGCTGGTCGAGACGTAATGCTTTTCGTCTCTACCGGCTGGTCTTTCTTTTTCGGTTTCCAGGCTTGGACTTTCTTACCGCTAATCACGCCTTGGGACACCAGTAAATTGTGAACAGTCGGGGAGCACTGCGCGCCCTTAGCCATCCAGCCTTTGATCTTGTCTACTTTCAGATCAACGAACTTCGGATTGCTGCGCGGGTTATAGGCGCCGAGATACTCGGTGACGTCACCTTTGGCGTCCTTGGTATGTTCACAGACGGTCAGACGATACGTCGGCCGTTTGTTGGTGCCGAATCGGGTTAAACGAATTTTTAACATAATTATTTTGGATTTGTAGGGGCGAACCTACGTGTTCGCCCGTTATCTTTATAAAGAATTATGAGCACTGATCGCCGCTTGCCCCGCATAACCGAACCCCGTAAAACGGGATAAACTTCGTGGGGTTTGTGCGGGGTTTCTGACTCGGCGACAATGAGCAGAGGATACCAAAAGAAATGATTTTCGTCAAGACAAATTGACCGACACAGCCTTTGACTGTGTTATAACACGGCGAGACGCCATGTCGATCCAAAAATACCCTCACGGGGTATTAATGTAAAGACGGGTCGAACCGGAAACTCCCCCTGCCTAGCTTGTCCCGTTCTACGGGAAGGGAGAGACGCCTCCGTTGTTGAGGCGAGTCCCCTTTGGGATGAAGCCGAAGCTTACGGAGGCGAGAGGGGGTGGGAGCTACTTCGCCCACCGTTCGCCCTCTTCCAATTTCACGGATAATAATTTTGACACGCCGTCGTCGCCCATGGTCACGCCGTACAGCACGGCCGAGCGGCGCATGCTGGCGCGGTTGTGCGTCACCACGATGAACTGAGTATGCCCGGACAGCTCTTCTAGAATGGCGGCGTAGCGCTCGGAGTTGGCTTCATCCAGCGCCGCGTCCACCTCGTCCAGGACCACAAACGGCGAGGGATTACTGGCAATAATCGCGCAGATGAGAGCGATTGAAGTCATAGCCCGCTCACCACCGGACAGCGTATTGAGACTGGAAATTTTCTTACCCGGCGGCACGGCCACAATATCCACCCCACCGTATTGGTACTCTTTTTTCCCTTTCAACTTTTTACTTTCAACTTTTAACTCTTCTTCCTCATCCTCATCTAAAACATCTCCCCCCTCTTCTTTCACCTCAAACATCAATTTTTCCAACGTCGCCCGTCCGCCGCCAAACAGTTTCTTGAAATACTCGCCGAACTTCTCATTGATTTCTTTAAACGTTTTATCAAACCGTTCGTGGATCTCGCTATCCAGCTTCTTGATAATTTCTTCCAACGTGCCAATAGCCTTGATCAGGTCATCATACTGCGTCTGGAGGAATTCATACCGCTCTTTGATCTCGTCAAACTCCTTGACCGACTCTTCGTCCACGCCGCCGATCAGCTCCATCTGCTTTTTCAATTTCTGAATGGTATCGTATGCATTCTTCCGTTCCTCATCTGACATTTGGGATTTGGGATTTGGGATTTGGGATTTAATATCTCCCATCTCTCTCCCAATCTCCGCCACCAAATCTTCCTTCTTGGTTTCCAGCTTCGCCAGCTCAATCTTGACATCATTAATTTTAATCGACAATTCATTCAGCTCACTCTGCTTGGCGGAAAACTTACGCTGCAAATCAAAAAATTCGCCCTTCTTGGCTGCTTGCGACTTATTAAAATCCGCAATCTGCTGACGCACTGCTGACAGACTCTTGTCCGCGGCGGCCAGCTCGCCGTCAAGCGCGCCCAGACGCTTTTCCAGACTCGCGTCCACCACCACCTCGGTCTCATCCGGCTCTTTGACCTTTTTCAGGAGCGTTTTTAGCCGATCAATTAAAACTGCCACCTGGCTCTTGAGCGTCGAGAAAGCGCTGATGTCCTTAGCGGCACTGATATGCCCATGCAGCTCATCATGCAGACCAAGGATCGTCTCTAGTTCCGTAGCCATTTCTTTGGCTGACATGGGAATGAAGTCCCGTTTAGCCTGCTGACGCGCCAGATTCATCTCACTCTGCAGCCGCAGCTGCTCCTCGCGCAGTTTGTTCTTAGTCTCCAGAGCGGTATTGAACTGTTGCTGCAGCAGATCAAACGCCTCCTGCCCGCTATCTGCCTGTTCCAGCCCATCCAGCGCCTTCTGGATTTCCTTAATTCCTAAATCTTGAATCTTAAATCTTGAGCTCAGTTCCTGAAACCGCTGATGATGCGCCTGCCATTGCCCCTCAATCTCATGATACAGCGCGCCATAGTACCGCAGCTGGCTGGCTCGCAGCTCCTTCTCCACCTCACCGCGCTGTTCTAGCCGCTTAATCATCCTGTTTAAAGAACGATACCGCGGGCCAAGTTCATTCAAGGTAATCTCCGTCTGGGACAGGTTTTCACGCGTGCGCTCCAGAGTATTGATGGTCTGATTTTTCTTGATCTGGTATTCCTTGACCCCGGCCGCCTCGTCAAAAAATTCCTTGCGCTCGGCCTGGCTGGCAACCAGGAAATGATCTACCATGCCCTGGCCAATGACGCTGTACGTCCGCTGGCCGAAGTTGGCTTTGGCGAGCAGCAGCTGAATATCAGTCAGGCGGACTTTATTCTTGTTCAGGAGATACTCGGACTCGCCGTCACGGTACAGACGTCTCGTGATGACCAGCTCGGAATAGTCAATCGGCGCCTGTCCATCTTCATTATTAAGGTATAAGGAAACTTCCGCCATGCCGACGCGCGACTTCTTGTCACTGCCGTAAAAAATCACGTCCTCGCTCTTTTTGCCCCGCAGCGTCTTCATGGACTGCTCGCCCAAGACCCAGCGAATGGCGTCCGAGATATTGGACTTGCCGCTGCCATTCGGCCCCACCACTGACGTCAGGCCCTTGCCGGTGCCGGTCTGTGAGGGGAATTCTAAAATCGCCCGCGTGGCGAATGATTTGAAGCCTTGGATTTCCAGTTTCTGGAGATACATAGCAATGGGACTATTTTACAATAAATTGCCCTCCAAAGCAAAAATAAAATCCGTGTTCCTCCGTGCCCGCCGCGGCGGGCACGGACAAACACGGACCGGACAATTTGGTAACCAATCATTCTTGCGGTGTGCATCGGTGCCTTAAGAAAAACCCCGGGATAGCCCGAGGTCTTTTTACTTCTTTCTCATTTTCGCTTGCCGCGCCAGGCGCTTGGCTCGCACACCCTTCTTCCGTCGGACGTTCAGGACAATGCCTTGCTTCTGCTGGCGATGCCGCGCTCGTGAAGCACTATTGCCGGTCTTAGACATACAAGTAGGATTTAGGAGTTAGGATTTAGGAATAGGATAGCACATACTCATACCCTTAGCAACTATCCAGTACGCCATATCCAGTACGCCAGGCAAGCCTACCCAATGGGAACGGGTTTTGGCATTTTCTCCAGCTAATCATTAGGTGAAATGAAAATTTCCGGTGAGGAAAATCTGACGCCAAGCCTTTACAAAAATAATATGATAAATCTTAAATCCTATCTCTTAATTCTCTCCCTATTATTGACAAATTATATAATCCCCCCTAATGTAGGGGGCAGCAAAACCGCTCGTTGAAAACCTAAGCAACCAAGACAATAACCCACACACACCGGGGGGATGGAACATGGCTGCACCAAAGCTAAGGTGTATCGAGTTCCACCGTTCGGTGGAACAAATCAAAGCCTGCCCTGAATGCCGAATGCGACGTCGGGACAGACTCGTCGCGCAGGAAAGGATCTTGATCCGGCTACCGGCCAAAACCAGCGCACTCTTCCATGAATTCACTGACAAAACTAGATGGGTAAAACTGACCAACAGACGAGGCGATATTCGCTTGCTCTGGAAAACTGACACTGCTGTTGTCACGGCTAATAAAATAGACCGGCATGATCCGCGCCTCCAAATGCTGGAACAACACAACCTAGTCAGCTACGATCGGGAAAATAATCGACTCTTCATCAGTAACCCCTACCTGCCGGCGGACCTGGAACAACAATGGTGGCCCAAACGAACTCCGCCGCCGCCAATCGCGACACAGCCGACAACACTAGTGTCTCCATTAGTGATCACTCAAGTTGTCCAGTATCGACCACGACAATCCCGAGGACAATGGCTCACGGCAATGCTCCAAATCCTCGCCCAACAGGCGCTCTTGTGCCCTGAAGGCTGGCTGAAGAATCTCAGCCACATCCTCACCACGCATGCCCCTGATCTCTGCCTCGGCACCGCCTCGCAACGGTTACTGAACCTCCAACACAAAGGCTGCCTCGAACGTGATCCAACAGGGCTGAAACGTTTTCGCCTGACCGAAGCTGGCTGGCGAGCGCTGGGGCATGACACGGCGCCTAAACTGCCGCCGGTGCCTGCCAAACCGGTGCTCACCCCCGCCCAACAGCGTGAGCTCACCGCGCTCCAGCGCCTCGCTGAATATACCCAAAGGACACAAAACAAAGTCATCCAAAACGCGACGGGGATACTGACGAGAGTGTTTGACTACGGCCTAGAACGAGAAGCGATCCAAGCAATACTCCGTGGACTATCCGCCCAGAGCTACATTGAAGTCGCCTACCAGAGAGATGATCAAACCGCCATACGGATCACGAAGTCAGGCTGGAAAATGCTCGGCCACGAACGACCACCGACTCTGTCATCAGCATCTAAAAAAAGGAGAACATAACAGCCACTACCGGTCTACGCTGATCGGCATCGGGACACACTCATCCGTCTATCCGGAAAAAACCGTTCGCCGCGGCGAACGGTTTTTCTTTTTTTAGAAATATTTAATCTTTCAAATACTAGACAATATCGCCGCACCCGTAGGGGCGACCCTTGCGGTCGCCCTGAAATTCATACCCGCCCTTGGTCTATGCGCGGTCGCCAATCAATCCTGGGCGACCGTCCGCCCGAGGCGGATAAATACCGGTCGCCCCTACGGTTGGGTTGATTATTGGTTCATTTAAATCATTGTGCGTTAATCAAAAGATAACCCGGGGGAGTGGGAGGTGGATAGGGATAATTAAAAAAAATCCGCTTTTTTAAAACCAAAAATCCCCGCCACCACCGACCGGGGATTTTATATTTTTCCTACTGTCTCAAAACCACCAAAACACAAACAACACGCCGAGCGCGAGCGCATCCAGTGCTGCGACAAGACAATACTCGCACCACTCTTGCAACACCACGAGCTGTATATACAAGAGCGCCAATGCGAACAACGCGGCCAGCGCGGCCACGATCACCAGCCAGAGCGCGAGCGTCAGACCGAAATTAACCGGCATACCGCTCAACAGCGCTACCCCGATGCCAATCACCAGGAGATAGTAGAGAATGCCCAGCAGTTCATTGGGTATACCCAGCAGATGGCGATACCGGCTGGAGAGCACCGTCTGGCAATCGTGGCCCAGCCAACCGTGCAGCGGCCGACCCCGCCATGTCCGCCAGTAAATAAAAACCGACAGGAGTAATCCAACGGCAGCGAATATTAAAATGAGAAATAGCATATGAATATGGCGAAGAGCACTGAACTATTAGCTACTATTTAGTATACCAACCACTCCCGATCTGTGCCATCTGTGTTATCCGTGCTATCTGTGTAATCTGTGTCTTATCCTAAAACCCCCACCCCAACAATCAGCGCCGCCCCGAGAATGAAAAACAAAAAATGCAAAATATTCACCTTCAGTTGATTATGGTGTTTAATCTCCGGGATCAAGTCAGAAGCCGCGATATAGATAAAACCGCCAGCCGCCAGCGGCAAGAGGAATGACTCTTCCACGGTAGCAGACAGGAAATACACCAAGAGGCCCCCCAGTACCATGGTCAGGCCGGACAATAAATTGAAGAGTAAGGCTTTACCCTTGGACCAGCCGCCATGCAGGAGCACGCCGAAGTCGCCCAGCTCCTGGGGGATCTCGTGCGCCGCCAGCACCAGGAACGTCACCCAGCCAAGCTTGACGCTGACCAAAAACGCCCCAGCCAGCACCAGGCCATCCATAAAATTATGGAGCGCGTCACTCAAGAGAATGAGGTACGTCACCGGATGTTTATGGTCTTCATGTTCAGACGGCGTGACATGGCAGTGATGCCAGTAAATGAACTGCTCCAAGAGTAAGAAAAAAGAAAAACCGATGGCCACCCACAGCCACATGGCAAAGGTATTACCCAGCTGAACAATGCCTTCGGGGATCAGGTGAAAAAGCGCGCCGCCCAAGAGCGCCCCGGCCGACAGCGCCACTAGCGGCAAAAGAATTTTTTTGAGCACCGCTTCACGGAGAAACAACACAGCCGCCCCCACGAGCGACAGCAGGCTGATACCGACGGTGCCGGCAATAATCCACCAGAGCGTAGTCATATTATTGCCTTCATTATAGCCTAAATGAATAAAAATCAAAACTCGCCTGTCGGAGGCGGCAATAAATAACTATTTTAATCAAGATTTAAGATTTAGGATTAAAGATTTAAGAATGGTGAGTTTATTCTTAAATCTTTAATCCTAAATCTTAAATCTTGATTAAAAAAGCTCTGTTGATTAACGAGACAACAACCATACTACTTCAACGCCACCAATGACCCTCACCCATTGACTCCCCGCCTTTTTTCAGGTAAAAGGAAAGAGTAGTCATCCTCCTAAGAAAAGGAGGACGCGATGGGTTTTTCGTGGCTTAAGGAGCTGGCCCAACGGCCAGAATTGCTGCAATTCGTTTTCGGACCGGAGGATCGGACCGAGGGAATCCCCGGGGTGCTCATGGTGCGGCCGGAAACGTATGATCGGGACAAGCATCTCATCAATCTCTTGGATGAGGCGACGGTACTACTCCCGGCCGGCATTGCTGAATGCAGGCGGATGGGCTGGCTGCCATTCATCCACGATCGCAATCCTGCCCTGGTCGGGGCGCTGCTACGGCGGCTGCAGAGCCAGTATGTCAACGGCAATCAGATCTCACTGACCTCGAAAGCTACCAAATCTGATGCCGGGAGGGACGTGATCGAATGGACCGTGCGTTACGGCTTCGCCAAAGACGCCCAGCGGGTCAGCCACGACAATCTCTGCTTGGTGCTGGTCGCAGCGTTCCTGGACCTGCTACGGCGGGAAAGCGATGACCTGCGCCAACACGCGGCCAACCTCCGCGGGGCCGCAGCGGCGTTTGAAAATGACGACCCCGCGACAGGGATGAACCTCGGCCTCAAAGCGGTGCGTGGCCCTGGGTCAACATCCTGAACCCAACAGGGGGATGAGGCACTACTCTCTCCTGAACCACATGCTGACTCATACCGACGGCGGGGCCCGCGCCCCGCCGCTTCTTTTATAAAAACCGCTACGGGCAAGCAATTCCCAATACCCAAAAGTTCAAAATGTTCAACGTTGGTATTTTTTGAACTTTGTCATTTGGCATTGATTTGAACTTTGGATTTTGAACTTGGGGCTTGGGATTTAAACTTTTATGGTATACTATACTCAACCATGCTCCTATGTCTCCCCACCCCGCGGCCAACCACAACTCCTCGTCCCAGCACACCCACTCCATCACGGTCTTTGATTACAATGAAACACAGCTGACCAAAACCACCCCGACCGACCTACGCGCCTATGGCGCCACCAAGAAAAAAGCCAATACCGTCACCTGGATTGACATTGACAGCAGCCGTGCCAGCACGCTGATTGAAGACATTGGCAAAATTTTTGAGCTGCACCCGCTGATTCTGGACGATCTGCACCAGGGACAGCAGCGGCCCAAAGCCGAAGACTACGATGACTGTATCTACCTGGTCCTCACCATGATCCGCTATGACCGTACGCGCCAGACTATGGTCCCGGAAAAAATCAGCCTAATCCTCTTTCCCCACCTGCTGCTCTCCTACCAAGAGGGCCGAGCCGGCGACGTCCTGGATCCCATCCGGACGCGTCTGGAGAATAACCAGCACCGGCTGCGTCGGCTCGGGTCTGACTACCTGATGTACTCCATCATTGACGCCGTGACCGACCACTACTTCGTGGCGCTGGAGAGTTTTGGCGAGAAAATAGAGGGGCTGGAAGAAAGTCTGGTTAAAAATCCCGACCCCGCCACGCTCAACGCGCTACGCCGCCTCAAGCGCGAAATCATCTACCTGCGTAAATCAGCCTGGCCAATGCGGGAAGTTATTGGTTTTCTGGAACGGGCCGACTCGCGCCTGATCAAGGCCAGCACCGCCGTCTACCTCCGTGACGCCTACAACCACGCCGTCCAAATCATTGATACCATTGAAACCTACCGTGATATGATCTCCGGCATGCTGGATATCTACCTCTCCAGCAGCAGCAACCGGCTCAATGAGGTAATGAAAGTTCTGACCATCATCTCCACCATCTTCATCCCGCTGACCTTCATTGTCGGACTCTACGGCATGAATTTTCGCTACATGCCCGAGCTGGCCTGGCCGCTCGGCTACCCTCTGGTGCTGGCCATAATGCTCGTGATAACGCTCGGCATGATTTATTTTTTCAGAAAGAAACGTTGGTTCTAGGACAACCCTAGGGTTGTCCCTACAGGTGCATTGCCATCGTTCAGGTGGTCAATCACCATAATCACCTCTGACATGATTGATCAGCTCCTCTTCACCATCAGCGCTATCTTTGCTCTCGTCATCATCTTGGCGTTTTTTTTACATCTGCTGCGTCAGCCCATGATTATCGCCTACCTCCTGACCGGCATCATTGTCGGCCCGCTGATCCTCAACCTGGTGGAAAATTACAATGACTTTTTCCAGACCTTTGCCCACCTCGGGGTTATCCTGCTCCTGTTTGCCGTCGGCCTCGGGCTCAACCTGTCATACCTGCGCACCATCGGCCGGGTGGCCGTCATCACCGGCATCGGCCAGCTGGTCTTTACCGTCACCATCGGCTGGCTCCTCTTGACGCTCTTAGATTTCAGCGCGGTGTCGGCGCTGTATTTAGCCATCGCCCTCACTTTTTCCAGCACCATTATTATTATCAAGCTCTTGAGCGAGAAGAGCGACACCCAGTCGGTCTACGGCCGCCATGTCATCGGCCTCCTCTTGGTCCAAGACCTGATCGCCATCATGCTCCTGATGTTCCTGCCGCTGTTCTCACACCTGGGCCCGGATCTGGGCGCCCGGTTCTTCCAGCTGGCGCTCAAAGTCGTACTGGTGGGAGTCAGCCTCGCCCTGGTGACCCGTTTCGCCCTGCCCCCGCTGCTCAAAAAAATCGGCACCTCGGGAGAATTCCTCTTTGTCTTTACCGTCGCCTGGTGCTTGGGCGTGGCCAGCATCATGCGCTGGGTGGGCTTCCCCTGGGAAATCGGCGCGGTGCTAGCCGGCATTCCCTTAAGCTCCTCTACCCACCACTACGAAATCGTCAGCCGTATCAAACCGCTCCGCGACTTTTTCATTATTCTCTTTTTCATCATCTTGGGCAGCCAAATCAGCCTGACCGGCCTGCAGACTGTTCTCTGGCCCGGCATCATCCTCTCGGCCTTCATCCTCATTGGCAACCCGCTGATCCTTTTCTGGCTCTACCGCTGGCTTGGTTTCACCCGGCGGAATAGTTTCCTGATTGGCCTGACGGCGGCGCAAGTCAGCGAATTCGGCTTCATTTTGCTGTTCATGGGAGAAACACTCAAGGCGGTCAGCCAGCGCGAGGTGGCCATCTTCACCTTCGTGGCGCTGACCACTATCTGTGTCTCCTCCTACCTTATTCTCTATAATGACAAGCTCTACCGTCTATGCAAACCGCGGGCTGACCGCCTGCTCGGCCGAGACGCGCAGGTGGAGCTGCGGGAAAAACCGCTCAACTATCCCATCTGGATTTTTGGCTACCACCGCATGGGCTGGAAAGTCTGCCAAAATCTCCTCCGCGCCAAACTGAACTTCGGGGTCGTTGACTACAGCGTCAGCGCCATTGAAAAACTGCGCGCGCGCCACCTGCCCGCGTTCTTCGGCGATGCCTCTGACGTAGACTTTTTGGCCGAGCTGCCGCTGCATAAAGCGCGCCTCATCATCTCCACCATCCCCGAATACAACGACCAAATAACGCTGCTTGAGTATCTGAAAAAGGTCAACCCTAAAGCCACCATTATCTGCAACCTCTACCACACCAAACACCTCCACGATCTCTATGCCGCCGGCGCCGACTACATCGTGCTGCCGCACCTCTTGGGCGGCGAATTCCTCGGCCAAATACTGAACAAAAAAACGCTCTCCAAACGATACTTGAATCAGCTCAAACTCGAGCAAGCGGCCGAGCTGACGCTAGAGCCAGTGACGCAATACCGCGTCATCACTGACTAGCGTTCAACTATCGCCGAGGCTGGAAAACTCTATTATTTAGTCCCTAGTCCTTAGTCCCTAGTACTTAGTGAAGGCTTTCACGCTAAAACTATACGCTAAGGACTAGGGACTAAATACCCCCGCCCCCGT
>JACRDY010000051.1 GCA_016218485.1 Candidatus Falkowiibacteriota bacterium | reverse complement strand
GTTAAAAAGATGGTTACTGTTCTGAATAACAAACCACGAAAATCTTTAAACTACCAAACACCTTACGAGGCGATGGTAGAGCATAATTTATTCATAAAAAACAAAACCCCGGAAGTTGCACTTGGGGGTGGAATTTAGGTCTGTCAGGTGATGTTTAGTTTAACAAAAGAGAACAATTTGTCAATGGCACAACAAAGGTGTTATAATGAAACATCAATTGAGGGACTATTTGTATGAAATTAAGCCAAAAAGAAGTAGAGCATATTGCCCGGTTGGCCCGGCTGGATTTGTCGGCTCCGGAAAAGAAAAAGTACGCCAAACAGCTGACTGACATTTTGGATTACATTGACCAGCTGCAGGAGGTGGAGACGACTAATGTGGAGCCGACCTACCAGGTGACCGGTTTGGGGGACGTGGATCGACTGGACGAGATTGTTGATTGTGCTCCAGAGACCGTTGCGGCGATCAAGCAGAATTGGCCGGATCGTGAGGGTGAATTTATTCGGGTCAAAGCGGTGTTTGATACAACTGAAGAATAGTATGTCGCTCAATGCATTAACATTGAAAGAGGCGCATGAAGGTTTAAAAACCAAACAGTTTTCAGCCGGGGAACTGTTAACGGGATGTTTGGAGCAAGCGAAAAAAATCAATCCACAGCTTAATGCTTATATCACGATTGCCGAGGAGCCAGCCCGGGCCGCGGTGCACAGTGCCGATAAGCTGATTAGCAGCGGTGAAGATATTTCCTACTTGACCGGTATTCCGGTGGCGATCAAAGACGCGCTCTGCACCAAAGGCATCCGTTCAACCGGCGCGGCCAAAATTTTGGATAACTACATTCCGCCGTATGACGCCACGGTGATTAAGCGAATCAGAGAGAGCGGGGGAGTGATTATTGGTAAAAATAATTGTGATGCCTTTGGCCACGGCGCCAGTAATGAGAACAGCCAGTACGGGCCGGTCAAGAACCCGTGGAATTTGACGAAAGTGCCAGGTGGCTCATCCGGCGGTTCAGCCGCGGCATTGGCGGCTGACAGCTGTATCTATGCCATTGGTGAAGATACCGGCGGCTCGATCCGGCAGCCGGCGTCGTTCTGCGGTGTCGTGGGACTCAAAGTCAGCTATGGCCGGAATTCTCGCTACGGTGTCATGCCCATGGCGTCTTCACTGGATACCGTTGGGCCCATGAGTAAAACAGTCTGGGACGCGGCGGCGATTATGGAAACGATTGCCGGCCACGATCCGCTGGACTCCACCACGTTTGACAAGCCCATACCGCAGTACACTCGCGAGATTGAGCGCGATATCAAGGGCCTGACCGTCGGTTTACCGCGAGAATATTTTGCCGAAGGGCTGGATGACGAGTCCCGGAAAATTATTGCCACGGCGATTAAGCAATTGGAAGAATTAGGCGTGGAAATTGTGGAAGTCAGCTTGCCGCACACCAAATACGCCATCGCCGTCTACTATATTGTGGTGCCGTCTGAAGACAGCGCCAACTTATCCCGCTTGGACGGGATCCGCTACGGCGTGCGCAGTAGCCAGGCCAAAGATCTGTTTGAGACATATACTTTTTCCCGGCGCGACGGTTTCCCTGAAGAAGTCAAGCGGCGGATCATGATCGGCACGTTTGCCCTGTCGCACGGGTATTATGACGCTTACTACACGCAAGCGTCAAAGGTCAGGACGCTGATCAAGCAAGATTTTACGGGTGTGTTTGCTAAAGTGGACGCCCTCTTAACGCCGGTGTCGCCGTTTCCGCCGTTTGATCTCGGCGCTAAAGTGGATGACCCACTCGCGATGTATTTGGCGGATATTTATATGGTTCCGGTTAGTTTGGCCGGAGTCTGCGGTCTGTCCGTGCCGTGCGGCTTTACCGCGGATCATTTACCTGTAGGCATGCAGCTGGTTGGTCCGGCTTTAGGTGAAGATGTGGTTCTCCGTCTCGGACACCAGTATCAGCAGGTGACTGATTGGCATACCCGTAAACCATCTCTATGACTATTACGATGAATCCCGCAGATTATTTTTGGCTGGCCGTCGCCGGTGGTATAATTATTATTGTTCTCATTTGGCTGGTGGTTCGCCGAATGAAAAGCGCTGGCGCGGAGGATTACATTGTTGACCGGGTCAAACAGCAGTGGGCGGGCATTGAGCAGCTGCTGGAGCAGAATTCTGACGTGTCGTGGAAACTGGCGATTATGGAGGCGGACAAGCTCTTGGACTACGCCCTCAAGTCTGTTGGTTTCCCGGGTAAAGATCTGGGCGAGCGGCTACGCAGCGCGGCCTACCGTCATCCGCAGATTCGGGATGTCTGGCCGGCCCACAAAGCGCGCAATCGGCTGGTGCATGAGACGGATTATCACTTGGACGCGAGAACCGCCCGTTCGGCGCTCCAACAGTTTAAGCGGGCGCTGCAGACGCTGCGGGTGTTGTAAATCAGTTGCCAGTTAGAAAGTTAAAAGTTATAAAGTTAAAAGGATGAAACTTTCAACTTTATAACTTTTAACTAATCTATTCTATGCTCAAAAAATTTCTCATCCTCGGCGCGCTGTTCGCCCTGCTCCTGCCGGTGGCTTCCCGTGCCGCTTTTGATTATGATCTGGGGTTCCATCAAGAGGATGTGCGGATCGTCGGCGGGCAGATTATCGCCGGTAAGAAGATGAGCATTGTCGCTCGGGTGCATAACTATGGCGTCAATGACGTTCTGGGGTATATTTATTTTTATTTGGGCAGTCAGCCGCTCGGTGAGCCAAATAAGCTGCAGGTGCTCTCGGGCACCTATGATGACGCCTGGACGGAGGTGACGGTGCCGAGCAGTACTTTTAATATTAGAGTGGTGATCATTACTTCTGATGTCATTGATCAGCGACCAGAGAATAATGAGCAGCAGACCGGCCTCCTATATCCCGATTATGACACGGATAATGATGGCGCTGGCGACCAGCAGGATAGTGATGATGATAATGATGGCATACCAGATACGGCGGAAACCGGTGGGGTCAATGGCGGCAGTGGAACTGATCCACAAAAGGCCGATACCGATGGTGACACGCACTCTGACAATGATGACGCGTTTCCTCTAGACCCGAGTCGCTGGCAGCCGTCGCCCGTGGTGATACCGGAACCTAAACCGGCACCCAAGCCGAAGTCGCTCTTCACCGCGCCGCCAAAAACCGCTGCGTCATCAGAGAATCTGCCGCCCGCAGCGGCTCCCGCTCCAGAGAGTGTGACGGCTGTACTACCGGCCGCAGGTGCGCCGGAGGAGGCAGGGGATACTGTGCAAGTTTTGAATCTGGTCACTGAACGGTCGCTCAATGCCGTGCAGATTATTGTCCAGAGCCTCGGCTGGTCTAAATATAAATTCCAAACCGACGTGCCTGATGATCTTCTGGATGATTTTACCTATGTTTGGGATTTTGGCGACGGACGCCAATCGGCCGACCGGCTGGTGACACACCGTTTCACCGCCACCGGAGCGCATACGGTTCGTCTGACTGTTGAGGACGCGGCTCATAATGTGCTGACTGATGAGGTCACCATCACCACTTCCTGGTTTAGCCCCGGTAACGGCCGGATGTGGGCGCTGCTCGTCGTTTTAGGTCTGGTACTCACGCTGCTGCTCTATGGTTTGCGCGCTCATACCATAGAGAGAGTGCAACGTCTCGTTGCCGGAGGTAAACCATTAGCTAAGAAAAAAAATTCATCACCTAAATCACTATGATGCAAGAATTAAAAATCTCGCGTTTAGGCAGCGCCTTTTGGATGGGGGTAATGGTGGGCGTGGCCATGGTGGCCCTCGCCGCTCTCGTCCTGACGGTACTGTCGTCGCGCTAGCATGTCGTTCCAGCCAATGCTCCTGTTCGCAGGGGTTTTTGGTTTGTTTATTTTTTAGACTCTCCCCAAGCTTTGCTCGACAGTCTCTTTCATGCGTTGGGGGAGGGCAGGAGGGAGGTGAGTACGTCTCTCCTCCTTATTCAGGGAAGGACAGGTGAGGTTGCCGGCATCTTGGGTGGGGGGTGAATTTGTAGAGACGCAAAGCTTTGCGTCTCTACTCCAGCAACCCCACGCTCCTTACTCTGTTAGAGTTTTGAATTTGTCTAGCCCTGAAGCGATAATCAGGAGTTGATTTTTTGGCCGTGATAGGCTAGAATGGGTGTACTTTTTGGAGAGGTCGCATAGTGGTCTAGTGCGCTCGCTTGGAAAGCGAGTAACCCGAAAGGGTTCGGGGGTTCGAATCCCTCCCTCTCCGCCAAGTTTTACATTCAGCGAAATTGAAAGAGATTGCCTCGGCGCTTCCGTTGAGGATTTATTGAAATAGAAGTAGTAAGGAAGAAATATCTTAAATATGACTAGGCAAATTATAAAAGAACACACATTAGAGGTCGCAAGGATTGCAATTTTAGCCGTATTGAGCGGTTTGTTTTCTTTTTCGGTTATACCATTTCCCGTATTTCTTGCCGGACTAATATTCGGTTTGTTCGGATTAGCGAAAGAAGGTGTTGAGGGATTATTCAAAGAACGGAAAATTGGAACGGAAATATATATCACTATTGCCGTCATTGTCGCAGTCTTAGGCAAAGAATATCTTGCGGCAGGCATTATCCTTCTCATCATCATTATCGCCGAATTCATCGGCGATGTTATCAGCGAAGGTGCGCGAACTTCCATCCGAAGCTTGATTGACGAGATTCCAAAAACTGCCCGTTTGAAACGCGAAAATGGCAAAGAAGAAGTGGTTCAAATAGAGAATCTTAAGATAGGTGATGTGGTGCTAATAAAAGCAGGGGAAAAAATACCGATTGACGGCGCGGTGATCCACGGCAACGGCGCAGTCAATCAAGCGGCAATTACTGGAGAGAATATGCCGCAGGAAAAAAACGAGGGTAATGAAGTATATGCCGGAACAATTCTCCAAACTGGCGCGCTTGATGCGCGAGTAACTAAGTTGCGCGAAGATACGCTCTTTGCTCATATCATTACGTTGGTCGAAGAAGCTCAAGAAAAACGAGCGCCTGTTCAGAAACTGACGGACAAGATCGCCGCATACTTGATTCCTGTTTCATTTGTTTTCGTAGCTGCGGTTTACATTATCACCCAAGATGTGAGAACAATTATAGCTCTCCTCATTTTCACTTCTCCTGCGGAATTGGGGCTTGCGACCCCGCTGGTTATGATTGCGGGCATTGCTCGCGCGGCCCGTGAGGGTATTTTGCTCAAGGGCGGAGTTTTTTTAGAAGAACTTGCGCATATAGACACGATTATTTTTGATAAGACCGGCACGCTCACTATCGGCAAGCCAATTGTCACGGATGTTGAAATTTTGAACGAGAAATATACCGAGGGCGAAATTATGCAACTAACCGCCGCGGCCGATAGAAGATCAAACCACCC
>JACRDY010000009.1 GCA_016218485.1 Candidatus Falkowiibacteriota bacterium | reverse complement strand
GATCAGGGTTAAAGGCATTTGCCTGGCAACGGTCGTTTTATGACAGGATCATTCGTGATGATAGGGAATATGTAACAATATGTGAGTATATTGGAAACAACCCGGGGAATTGGGAAGAAAAACGTCATCCATCCTAAACAAAAAGTAGTAGGGACAACCCTAGGGTTGTCCCTACTACTTTTTGTTAAAAATAAAAAAATTGCTACTCCGAGCAATATTTACAATGCGCTTTGTGAGTGAACAGCTCAAACAGAGCCGACAAACCCACCAGGATGTAAACGAGGCGTGAGAACCACGCATCCATCCCACCGAACAGCTGGCCGACATCCCAGCCGAACAGGCCGAACGCCAACCAGTTGAGTCCTCCAATAAGCAGGAGGATCCAGGTGATCATGTGCAAAGCTTTCATAGGCACATATTTATTTTTTAAATTTGGGGGCTTTTTGCCTCCTATTTTAAGTATACACCTTTTGCTCCGGCTCGCCAAATAGGGTATACTACCCCTACTAAAAGATCAGTAGAGGTCGGGTGCAAATCCCAACCGGTGGTACGCCCTGTGGAGCGTCAGCTCTTTACGGGTAGCCCCGTGGAGCGTCAGCTCTTTACGGGTAGCCCCGTGGAGCGTAAGCTCTTTACGGGTAGCCCCGTGGAGCGTAAGCTCTTTACGGGGGACAGCCCATGAGCTCTTCATTTTTAAAATGAAGGGTTGAAGCGGTGAAACACCGCTGCCGACGGTTTACCTCGTGGTCGCGAAGCGACTTTACGAGGTTACCTCGTGTCCCGCTTTAACGGGATTTACGGGGCCAAAGTCCGGATGAATATTGATCTTCACTTGTCTTTTAGGTTTGCGCTAACAAACCTAATTTTTATTTATGCCAAAAGTCCCCTCGGCCGCCAAAAAAGAAAAAACACTCTACCTCCTGGGCGCGATCAGTATCGTGCTAGCCGCTATCTTCTGGAGTACCGACGGCATCCTCCTGCGCCCGCACCTCTACAGTCTGCCGCCGAGCACGGTCGTCTTCTGGGAGCACCTCTTTGGCTTCATTGTCCTCTCGCCCTTTATCTGGATCTACCGGCAGGAACTAAAACTGATCAGCCACCGGCAGTGGCTGGCCGTCTTCTGGATCGCGCTCTTCGGCGGCGCGCTGGGCACGGCCTTTATTACCAAGGCCTTCTTCCTGACCAACTTCCAGAATCTGTCCGTGGTGCTGCTGCTCCAGAAACTCCAGCCGATTTTCGCCATTGTCTTGGCCTACTTTTTCCTCGGCGAAAAACTGGCCAAAAAATTCTACGGCTACGCGCTCTTGGCTGTATTCAGCGGCTACTTCGTCACCTTCAAGAATCTGGCGCCAAACTTTGACACTGGCGACAAAACAATGCTGGCGGCCGGCTTCTCGGTCTTGGCCGCCTTTGCCTTTGGCTCCTCCACCACCTTTGGCAAGTACGCCATTAAAACGATTAACTATAAACTCTTGACGGCGCTCCGCTTTGGCCTGACCACGCTCTTGATGCTCGCCACCGTCCTCTACTTCAAACTCTTGACCCTGCCGAGTCACTCCCAGTGGGGTATTTTTCTGATCATTCTCCTGACCTCCGGCGCGGTTGGCATGTTCCTCTACTACTATGGGCTCAAAAAAGTCGCCGCCAGCCAAGCCACGCTCTACGAGCTGGCCTTCCCGGTCTCGGCCATCATCTTGGATTATTTTGTCAATCATAATGTGCTTAGCTGGACGCAGCTTCTGGGCTCGGCCATGCTCATCTTCGCGGTCTGGCGCATCACCACCCTGCGGCCGGTCTATACCCCGATCAGCGGCACCGTCATTGCGGGGAGTCAACTCGGTCGCAGTCTCGGCTACCGCACCGCCAACCTGGATCCGGCGCTGGCCAGTGCGCTCACCACCGGCGTCTACCTGGTGAATATCCAGCTCGGCAGTACCACCTACTCCGGCCTCTTGCACTACGGCTTCAGCTACCTGACTGATGCTCTGGTGCTGGAAGTCTTGATCAAGGGACTGGCCGACGATATTTACGGCCGACAGATCACGGTCAGCCTTCACGAAAAGTGCCGCGAGAACAAAAAATTCTCCTCCAAAGAAGAAGCTATCGCCGCCATTACCAAGGACTATGAGATGCTGGGGTAGTAGTGACAACCCTAGGGTTGTCCCAACTACTAACAAGCAGCCCTGACAAACAAGGCTGCTTTTTAAATTTTAGATTTAACGTTCCTCTCTCGGACGAGCCTCGCTGACTTTGACAGCGCGACCGTCTATCTCCTGACCATTGAACATCTCAACAGCCTTGGCGGCCTCATCGTCGGAAGACATTTCCACGAAACCGAAGCCCTTGGAACGGCCGGAATCTCGGTCTTTGATCACCGTCGCTGAAGTGACAGTACCGGCGCCGCTGAAAGCGGCGGCCAGACTCTCATCAGTGGTGCTGTAGCTAAGATTACCGACGTACAATTTGGTAGACATGTAACGGTAACTAACGTTTGAATTAACCTGCAAGCTTGACCTTGCCTCTTTAAATTCTTGCGAAATTTAAAAAAACTTACACTGGGGATTATAGACAAACGCCCGGGGGAAGTCAATGGGGTTGTAAGAAATGGGGTTGTAAGAAACACCAAATCCCAAATTCCAAGCCCCAAGACAAACACTCTCTATCCTCCATTGGGATTTGGAACTTGCCTGCCCGCCGAAGCCTTGCTCGCCTGGCGTAGCCTTGGCGAAGCGGGGGCGGAGGTGGGGAATTTGGGATTTATGTAGATTTAGAATTGTGGATTTTAAACTATAACGAAAAAATTTTGACCCTGTGGTAAAAATTTTTAAATGGGTCGTGCGGGACTCGAACCCACAACCAATAGCTTAAGAGGCTACTGCTCTACCATTGAGCTAACGACCCGAAATTAATTACTAATTAATAATGACTAATTACTAGACAGGGGTTTTCCCGCCTCTAGTAATTATTAATTCGTAATTATCTTGCTAGCTTCCTGCCCAAAACGCGTCCGGAGGGATTCGAACCCCCAACCCCTTGGTCCGAAGCCAAGTACTCTATCCATTGAGCTACGGACGCGTTTTGAGCGGGGCCAGTCGCTCTATCCATTAAGCTAAGGGCGCACTTAATATCTCAGCTCACCCATTCTAACCGCAAAACTAACAAACTTATAAACTTACAAACTAACAAACTTACCAACTATTCCTCCAGCCAGCCCTTGGCCGCAAGACCAGCGCGCGCCGCGTTCTCCTGGGCTTCCTGCTTAGAGCTGCCGCTGCCTTCAGCGACTTTTTCTTCACCGAGCATGATCCCCACCACAAACTGCTTGGCGTGATCCGGACCGGTCTCGGTCAGGACGGCATAGTGCGGCGTCACCGCCAGCTGCTCCTGGGCTTTTTCTTGGAACAGTGACTTCGGGTCAACATACAATTTCTTGGCCAGTATTTCCGGCAATTTCACCAGCACCACGCTGCCAATAAACTTGGCCGCGCCGTCATACCCTTGATCCAGGTAAATGGCTCCGATAACCGCCTCAAAGGCGTTGGCCAGGATGTAATCGCGCGCTTTACCTTTGCCGTCTTTGGATTCACCCCGCGACAGGTAGAGATACTTATCTAGTTCAGACGCCTTGGCCAGCTGCGCCAGCATCTTGGCGTTGACCAGAGCGGCGCGCCAGTTGGTCAGCTCGCCTTCGGGATTGGGGTAATGGGTATAGAGGTATTGGGTCACGACGAGCTCTAAAACCGCGTCGCCCAAAAACTCCAGACGTTCATTATGGTCCAGTTCAAAGCCGGGGTTTTCATTGAGGTAGGAACGATGTACCAGGGCTTGTTTGAGTAAATTGTGGTCGGAAAACTGTACGCCGAGCGTCTCTTCAAGTTTGGAAAAATTCTTCATAGACTGCCGATTCCTCGTTTCTAGTTTCTACTTTCAGACTACTGAAATTAAAAATGAGAAATGAGAAATAAATTAATGATTAGATATTAACAATTCGTAATTCGTAATTCGTAATTATTTTTTAATTTCCCCCTTGGCCTCCATCTCTTTGTAAATCGCGCCCAGAACGCCATTGATGAACTTACCGCTGCTCTCGCCGCCAAAGGCCTTGGCGATCTCAATCGCTTCATTGATGGCCACCTTGGCGGGAATACCGGCGTCAAACTTGAGCTCATAGATACCGAGCCGCAGCACGTTACGGTCTACGACCGTGATCTTGTCCAGCGGCCACTCGGGAGCGAACTTAGTAATCAGCGCGTCAATCTCAACGTGATGTGCCAGCACGCCGCGCACCAGTGTATGCGGAAACTCACGGTCATGCTCTTTGGTCCCCACCTCGGCCATGTTTTCATCGAGTAATGCTCCAGCGCTCTCTGCCGCGCCGTTAAAATCCCACTGGTAGAGTGTTTGCATGGCCAAGATGCGGCCGAGATGACGACTGGACATAATGTTTAAGCGGCGGCGGCAGTCTCTTCTGGCTTGGACTTGCCGGCGGGCAATTTACTCTTAAGCGTCAGGACCGTGCGGCCGTTGTAGCTGCCGCAGGCAACACAGGCGCGGTGCGGCAGCGCCGGCTGGCGGCACTTGGCGCATTTGATCAGCTGCACTGGTTTGAGCGCTTCATGCGACCGGCCTTTGCGTGTCTTAGCGCGCGCCTTTCGTTTAGCGGGAATCGTCATAGGTAATATTAAAGATTTAGGATTACAGATTTAGGATTTAAGGTTTACCGTTCGGCCTTGCTTAAAATCTTACATCTGTAATCTCAATTAAAGTGTATTTGAAAATAACC
Organism: Candidatus Falkowiibacteriota bacterium; assembly: GCA_016218485.1. Classification (GTDB taxonomy): domain Bacteria; phylum Patescibacteriota; class Patescibacteriia; order JACRDY01; family JACRDY01; genus JACRDY01. The sequence continues at coordinate 14,491 of JACRDY010000009.1, read as the reverse complement.
TCTCGGTCAAACTGACCCCTACTATAGAGCATTGCTCTATTTTTGGCAAGGGTAAATGAACTACCGCTCTAAGATCTCAAAATGGTTTCCATTTCTACCCGTTACATAGATTCAAAGCTCTGCACTCATAGGTACGGTGGGGGTCTCGGGGTGATAAAAGAGATGAGTAGTTTAAATGAAATTCTAAATTCAAAATTCTAAATACTAAATAAATTCTAAGGTCTTAAATTTTAAATAATGCGTGGTTTTGAATTTAGGATTTATAGTTTATTTAGGATTTAGAATTTTGAATTTAGAATTTCATTCGGAGGGGTATCACCCAAACGATGAAGTTAGAGATAATGGTGGCAGTGTAAAAGTAATGAAAATAAAACTGCGGTCGATCCCCCGCTAGGGACCGACCGCGTGAATCCACCTATGCGATTTGGATACCGGCGCGGCCGTAGATATACGGCTCCTCCTGTACCCAGTTGGCCCAGTCAAAGACTCCATCCAGATCCGCGTCAGTCAGGGCGGCCGCGGCCTCCGGCTGTTCCAGGATCGTCTGACGAAGATGACGACCCTCACTCAAAGCCGTGGAACAAGCCGCCTGCACCGCACGGTAAGCGGTCTCTGCCGCCAGACCGTTCCGCTTCAAGAGCATCTCCAGTCGCTGTGAGGCGATACAGCCGCGCGTCAGCTCCAGGTTCTGGAGCATCCGCTCGGGGAAAACCTCCATCTTCTCAACGATGCCGGCCAGGCGCTGGATCAGGTGATCCAGCATGCCGAAAGCGTCCGGCCAGATCAGCCGCTCGGCCGAACTGTGCGCGATGTCGCGCTCTGCGCGCACCGCCACCAGGCGCAGCATGGTCGCGGCATAGCCCTGAACCAACTGCGCGCTGCCCCGCACGTTCTCCAAGCCAATCGGATTCTTCTTGTGCGGCATAGCTGCCGAGCCTTTTTGCTTCTGGCCGAACGGCTCGCGAATCTCGCCGATCTCGGTCTGAGCGAGGTGCCACAGATCATCGGCGACTTTTTCCACGACCGTGGCAGAGAGCGCCAGCTCGTTCATCAGCCGGGCCCGGATCTCCAAGGGCACGATCTGGGTGGCGATCACCGGCCGCAGGTTCAGCTCGGCCGCCACCGCCTCTTCCACTGCCGGCGGCAGCATCCCGTAGACGCCGACCGCGCCGGACAGCTTCATCACGCAATTCTCGGCCATGACCGCGGCCAGGTTGGCGCGCACGCGGCGCACTGACTCTAGCCAAGTGATGCACTCAATACCGAAGGTCATCGGCTGCGCGTGCTGGCCGTGCGTCCGGCCGATCTTCAGCACACCGCGGTGCTTGATGGCCCGAGCCACGAGCGCCGCGATCAGCCGATCCAGACCAGCCAGAATGACTGGGGAAGATTCCCCGAGCAGCAGCGCGAACGCCCCCTCTTCAGTGTCATAGGATGTCATGCCGTCGTGGAACCAGGAGGCGTCGGCGTTGCCCTGGCCGGCAGCCAAAGCCCTATCCACGGCTTTATGGAATCTCTTATCAGACTTGATGGCGATCAGAGCGCGAAACGCTTTCGCTCCGAGAATGATCTGCAGACGCATCATCTCGATGAAGGCATTGAGATCGTGCTTGATGACCGTATCACGGCGATCAATCGCCGCCGCCACCGCGCTGTCCATCCAGGTCCTGTTCGTCACCTGATCAGCGGTTCCGGCCGGTATCTGCTGGAGCGCCTCACGCACCCGCAAGACCGCCAGCCCCACCGTCAGCCAGTGGGAAAACTTACGCGTGTTCCCATCCCAAATCTCCCGCAGCGCCTTCTGCCAATACCGAGGTATCATGTCCTCTCCCTCCTCGCCAGTGAGGACAACCCTAGGGTTATCCCTACTAGCGTTGGTTACTGTGAACGTACCCCTCCGCTGCTTCCAGCTTAGGGATAAGCCGGACTTTTGTCAACCAAAAACATTAAAACACGAGAACATTAAAACAAATAACTTGTTTTAATGTTCTCGTGTTTTAATGTTTTAATGTTTTAATGTTTTAATTTACACCACCGCCACGCTGACCACGCTATCCGCCTCTTCTTTGAAGCGCATAATGCGCACCCCCTGCGTGTCGCGGCCGATAATCGGCACCGACTTCAAGGGTAAACGAATAACCTGACCCTTCTCGGAAATCACCACCAGGTCGCCTTTGGACGTCTCCGGCAGGTGCTTGAGGTCAATGATGGCCCCTCGGACAATAACACCGGTTTTAGCAGTTATTTTGGACGTCTTAATACCGCTGCCGCCGCGGCCTTGGACTTTATAATTTTTCAAACTAGTACGTTTGCCAAAGCCATTAGCCATGATGACCATCAGTTCCGCGCCGTTCTTGTTGTCGCCAACAATATCCATCCCCACCACTTCATCCTCGCCCTTCAGGCGCATGCCGCGCACCCCCGCCGCCGTCCGGCCCATGGCGCGCACGTCGCTCTCTCGAAAACGGATGGCCTGGCCGTGCGTGGAGACGAGAATAATCTCATCCTGACCGCTGGACGGCTTGACCCAGCGCAGGCTGTCGTCGCCCTTTAGTTTGAGCGCAATCAGCCCATTGCTGCGGATGACTTCAAACGCAGTCAGCTCCACTTTCTTGATCAGTCCCTGCTTGGTCACCATCACCAGGTACTTGGCTTTTTTGTCTTTATCCAGCTCACTAAGCGGCAAAATTGAAGTCACGTACTCCGTGCTAATTAAATTCAAAAAATTGACAATGGACTGACCCTTGGCCGTGCGTGAGGCCGGCGGCACATCATAGGCTTTGAGCTTAAAGGCCTTGCCGCTGTTGGTGAAGAAGAGCAGATCAGCGTGCGTGTTGGTGGTAAAGAAGTGTTCCACCGTGTCTTCCTCTTTGGTGGTCAGACCGGCCACGCCCTTGCCGCCACGGCTCTGCGTCCGGAAGGTCTCCGGCGGCAGGCGCTTGATATAGCCATCCTTGGTCACGGTAATAATCGTGGACTCGTCCGGCACCAGGTCTTCCATGGTAAATTTGTCCGGCGCGCTGTCCACGATGGCTGTCCGGCGCTCGTCGCCGTACTTGTCGCGAATGGCCACTAGTTCGGTACGCACCACGGCAAAAATTTTCTTGGGCGAAGCCAGCAGTTCGGTCAATTCTTTGATCAGCTGCTTCTTGTCTTTCAGCTCCGTCTCAATTTTCAGCCGTTCTAGATTAGCCAAATTCTGCAGGCGCATTTCCAGGATAGCGACAGCCTGACGTTCGCTTAACTTAAACTGTTTCATCAGGTTGGCCTTCGCCACATCTTTATCTTTGGAGGCCTTAATCACCTTAATGACGGCGTCTATTTTGTTGAGGGCGATCATCAATCCTTCCAGAATGTGGGCGCGGTCTTTGGCTTTGTCCAGATCAAACTGCGTCCGGCGCGTCACCACGTCTCGGCGGTGCTTGAGGTATTCTTCCAGGATCATTTTGAGGTTGAGGACGCGCGGCTGCAGCCCGTCCACCAGCGCCAGCATGTTGACATGGAACGTTTCCTGCAGCTGGGTGTGCTTGAACAGCTGGTTCAGGACTTTCTTGGGATAACTGTCTTTTTTGAGTTCAATAACAACCCGGACGCCGTCTTTGTTGGACTCATCGCGCAGGTCTTTGATAGCTTCAATCTTCTTGTCCCGAACGAGTTCGGCGATTTTTTCCACCAAGGCTGACTTATTCACCTGGTAGGGAATTTCTTTGACGATAATTTTGAACAGGCCCTTGTCTTCCACGATCTCGGTCTTGGCGCGCATGATGATGCCGCCCTTGCCGGTGCCGTAGGCCGTCTCAATTTCTTCTCGGTTAAAAATAATCCCGCCGGTGGGGAAATCCGGCCCGGTGACGTGCTCCATCAGGTCTTCGGCGGTGGTCTCTGGCTCGTCAATCAGGGCCATAGCGCCGTTGCACAGCTCGGTCAAATTGTGTGGCGGGATATTGGTGGCCATACCCACGGCAATACCCATGCTGCCGTTGAGGAGCAGGTTCGGGAGTTTCGCCGGCAGGACCAGCGGCTCACGCTGACTACCATCGTAGTTGGGGATGAAGCCAACGGTATTCTTCTCAATATCCAAGAGCATCTCGTCGGCGATGCTGCCGAGGCGCGCCTCGGTGTAGCGCATGGCCGCGGCGTTGTCCCCGTCCATGGAGCCGAAGTTGCCCTGACCGTCCACCAATGGGTAGCGCATGCTAAAGTCCTGCGCCAGGCGCACCATACTGTCGTAGATTGAGGTGTCGCCGTGCGGGTGGTATTTGCCGAGCACTTCGCCGACCACGGTCGCCGACTTGCGGTAGCGAGCGCTGTGCCGCAGCCCCAGCGACCACATGGCGTAGAGGATGCGCCGGTGCACCGGTTTGAGACCGTCGCGCACATCCGGCAGCGCTCGCGCCACGATCACCGACATAGCGTAGTCCAAGTACGAAGTCTGCATTTCTTCCACCAGCGGCAGCGGCTCAACGCGGCCGACATTTTTCGGCTCGGGTTTGATGGTTAATTGTTCCGGCACGGAGTGCGCTACCGGCGGCGGCACTTTCTTTTCAACCACTGCTTTCACAACCAACGGAGCGGCAATTTTCTCTTTTTTGGTAGCCAAAACCTTCTGCGATACCACTGGTTTTGGTTTGGCCGAAGACTTCTTGATTGATTTTTTGATTACCTTTTTCGCCATAGTAAAACTAAGGACTAGGGACTAAGGACTAGGGACTAAGGACTATCTTAAACGTCAGCACCATCGTATCAAACACCTCACCGTACCCGGCCAAATAAATATCATTGTCGCTCTCTGGCCAGTCGGTAATCACCTTATCAACCGCCGCGCCGTCTTTAAGTGAATGGTCATGGTACAGGGTGGCTGGTACGCCGTCAAGCATCACCTGTTCTATCTTGTCATCCGGCAGCGGCACCCGGGGAATATCCGGCTGGATAATCACCACGATGCTGGCCTCCTCCTTGGTGAAGCTCGTGCCGTCCTGGCTCTCTTTGAGCTGCCAGTCGGCCGGATATTTGAGGGCATAGCCGTAGGTGGTATTGGTATACGTCAGCCAATCCGCCGTCAGCTGCTTCAGCAATTCCGCCTTGAGCGCGTTCGCGGTACTGTCATCCAGTGTCGCCGGCTGATCTTGATTTTGCAAGGTAGCCGCCAGCTGCTGCGAATTTGATTTGGCTTGACTAAAAATTTGACTCATCTCGTTCTTGAGCTGTTCCCATTCCTGGCGTTCGGCGGAACGGCGAGCGGAACCGGTAGGGTCATTCAACTGTGAACGAAACACGAACGCCCAAATCACCACAATCACCAGCGCTGACAGCGCCACGGCCAAGGCGAGCGTTCTGTGGGCGGACGGTCCGGCGGCACGGGGCCTACGGGCGAGGACAGCCGGCTCATCGGTATACACCGCTTTGATGCTGGCTAATGTTTGACGGTATTGGCGGCGGCGCGCCTTGACTTTACGGCGCGATCTCACCGGTTTAGGTGAAACCAAAACGGCGGCCGTGGCGAGTTTTGACTCTGCCGTCACCGATCGGTTAGTCCTGCGCGATTTTAATTGATGCTTTTTGGTTTCAGCCATAGCGATGCTTACGTGCGCTGCAGGAGCACCACGTGCGTGTCCTCGGTCAGGAGATCTTTTTTGCTGATTTTTAATTTTTCTTCTTCAGTCGGTTTCTTGACGCCCATTTCCTTAAGGAATGGCTCCACCGGATCCAGATCAATAGTGAGCCCCGGCGTCTTGTAGTGCATCGGTATCACGATGCGCGGTTCAATCTGCGAGACCACTTCAGCCGCCTGCTTGGCGTTCAGGGTGTAGGTACCGCCCACCGGGACGAGGAGAATGTCAGCGCCTTCCAAAAGCTCCAGCTGTTCTTGACTTAGCGCATGACCCAGATCACCCAAATGCACCACGGACAGATCTTCGGCATCAATCCGAAAACAGGTATTGGGTCCGCGCTGCCCGCCCTGCTGATCATCATGGTAGGTCGGCACGCCGTAGACCACCACCTTCTTGACCTCATACTCACCGGCGCCCCGGATGATGAATGGCTCGCCGCGCAGCGCTGAAACATTGGCGTGATCAAAATGATCGTGACTGACGAGAAGGATATCCGTCCCGATCCGGGGCATTTTCAGACCAATACCATCGTCATACGGATCAACCACTAGGGTGACGGTCTCGCCGTTGGCTTTGGCTTCTATCTTGAAGCAGGAGTGTCCGAGCCAGGAAATTTGCATAAAAAATAAGGCTAAAAATCAGTCTAAGAATGACTGTATTTTAGCATAGAAAAAGCTATTTTGGAAGGCCTGACGGGGGATAAAAATGACGCTACCAAACCAACCACTGGCGGCTTCCACTTGCCCGCCAGAGCTAGACAGATTCAAAACTTTAACAGAATAAGTAGCGTGGGGTTCGGCCTGCCCGCTGACCGCAGGCGCGGCCAGGGCGGTAGCGGGACGCGGCCAGGAGGTGCCTGCCTGCGCGAAGCCGAAACAATACTACAGCGAAGACAGGAAGTCGGCACCGGCAAGACGCTGGGCTAAGCGATACTGGCCGAGCTACTAACATTTTTGTAATTCAAAATATTCAAAAGTTGGTTTTAAAATCCGTTTATTTTTCGTAATAATACCTCATCAGCTTGTTGCGAGGCTACATTGGAATACCCTCTCTAAAAAATGTATTAAAACTTGTAGACCTTGAGATTACCGGACTTGTGCTGGCTGTTTTTTGTAATAATACCGGAATGACCGGGAATAATAATATCAAAATTATCCTTAATATATCTTTTGCTACTTAAAAATGCTTTATAGTTATAAGGGGCAACATCTGCTTCTCTGACATTTTTATAATCATTTAAAGTTTTTATAGCATCACCAGCTATTATAATATTTTTATTTTTCTGACAAAATACCAACGAGCTATGACCGACGGTATGACCAGGTGTTTCAATGGCTCTAACATGTTGTGAGATATTAAATTGACCCTTAAACAAATGCAAATCATTCTTGTTGATTATTTTTTTAAAATATTTAAAACAATACAAATAAAAAAAGGGGTCTATCGTCTGACGATCAACCCCTCTCTAAATGCTTTTAGCGATGTAATCGGTAACCGCTTGAAGCGGTCCCGAAATGTAGAAAATCTCGCGCATGATGACGGCAATGAATTTTTTCCTAAACTCATATAGCCGGATGTTGTCGTAGGAAGGAATATAGTCCAGCAAATCAAGCTTTTCCCCTCCGAACATCGCGAGGCAAGTGCCTCGGATATAACGAGAGAAGTTCTCATTGAGAAAAAGCTTGGTGACCAAACTATCATCCTTTTCTATGAAAATCGACGGCGATTTTTCATCGACATGCACTAGATAGACTTTTCTGATTGATGATTTCCCTCGTTTTATTTTCGCGCCTATTTCTTCCGGTTGTATCTTTTGTTTTTGCAGCCAAGTGTCTACTGGATCGGCTGGGAAAAACCTGAGCAGGTCGGGCAGGTTGCGCTTGATCGACTCATAGCGCAAAAAGAAGAACTCAGTTCCGCCTTTAAGGCAAAGTGTTCCGTCTTGCAGACCCACTATCGTTATATCGTTGCCTATCAGGCTGGCTCCATACCGACGACAGAGATCTATGGCGATACTGGTCTTGCCTGCGCCAATCTTGCCGAGCAGCAGGATGCTCGCCCCTCCCAATTCTACGGCAGCCGAATGCGCGGTGACATATCCGTTCATCTGCCTCTGGAGCTCGATAAAAGGATAGGCGGCATACATAAGCGTCTGGCCGTGGCACATTTTATTCCATGGGTAAACAGCCAGCGCTTCTTGTTCGTGATAGACAAGGGTTTCGTCAGCGCCGTCACGATAGTGAATCTGAAACGGCGTTTTGGTTGAACCCCTTGATACTACCAAATCGAGATGTTCTTGCGTAAACCCTTCGCGTGAAAAGTGGGGGTAGAGATCAACATTGCTGAAGAAATTTACCCCCTCGCCTGCAGATGTCGCGGAGCAGGTGTATTGCTCCATTGGAACCTCCTTATCTGATTTGTCTTTCGGACAGCAAGCGTTGAAGGTAATTGACGCTCATGAAGTTGGCGTCGACGATTTCGTTGATCCGTGATAACTCAACCCTTGCATCGGTTTCAACTGAAAGCAGGTACGGCGGGACGAGAGAGTGATTGTTTTTTGTCATAGCGGTTACGGTGCATTTTACTTTCAACTCCCGGTTGATCGCTTGAGCCAGGTTCATGGTTAGGAAACCAAGTACCCGGCCAGTGTGATAAACAGGGTTTTTCCCGGCCCAGGCCTCCACGGAATGTGGCCGGAAAATAGAGATTATACCGCTGTTCGAGTTTCCTCGACCAACCACTCCTTCCTCACCGCACTCAATGCAACTACCGATGCCGAGCATGTAGAGGCGATAGGGATTGATTTTTACGGAAACCAAACATCCTGTTCCCTCGACGATCTTTTTCGCCAGATCGTTAAGCTCATCTTCATCTCTCCTCACATGTCGGTTATATTCGTCTAAGGAAGAGATGGCGGTGCTGATCACGGGCAGACAGACGGTAATGTCTATCAGCTTGCCTTTCCGGCAAGCCATAACTTTTATGTCTTGTCCGAAGTGTTTAAACTTCGGTACGGGTAATCCGTTGGGATTATCCCAGAAGTATTTTTCAAGTTCGTAGGCCAGTCTCTCGGCAGTGGTCATCGGCCAATGAGAAATGCAAACGGAGGTATCGTTCGCCATCGGTTTACGACAATCCGGAAGATCGTCTTTACTCCTTGGCGTAAACCAGTGCGGCACCTTCGTATGTTGAGTCGCGTTAGAGTGAATGATCACTTCTTCTGCTTTAAGGTGCGGCAAAACTGACAGCAGATAGGGCAAGATCGCCCTTCTCTGTATTTCCTCTAGATAGAACGACTCGCCGGCAAAAGAATTGCTCATTCTGCCGTTGACCCTGACCTGAATCGGTTGAATCATTTCGCAAAGCCCGAAGCCTATCGTGAAATGACCGGCGCCGATATAGAGTTTATCCACGTTATGATGCAATACCACCCCGAATCTTTCGAAGCAATACTGCGCATAGGACATGGAAACGGCTTCCGCGAGAGCGTCAGCTAAGGTGTCTGGATGACCGATACCTTTCCTTTCGACGATCTCAAGATTCCTTGTTTCCGGATCTTGAAATGTATCGCTTAACTTTAGGAAATCCATTGACCGCTCCTTGTCTAGCAAAGAATCTTTGCGACCTCCGCCTGTTCGTCCACGGTGTATTGCACACCACGCACAATGATTGCTGGGACTTTTTCATCTGCTTGCCCCATGAGAATTGATGCGGCCGCGGCCAGCTCGTCAATGAGAGCGATTTGGCTGTTTGACTCGTTACCGAATAGGTCTTTCTGTGTCCTGAATTCAAGATGGGAAATGCCGGCTAGACCTATGGCCATACCGACCGAACCCTCACGATCGTCTCGTCCGCACGAATCGTTAATAATCACGGCCACATTTTTGCCGGTGATATCTTGAACTGATGCACGAATTTTCCTGGCGCTATTGTCGGGATTCTTGGGCAGCAAAACGACGATTCCTTCTGATTGCGGAGCAATGTTGGATTTGTCAACTCCAGAGCTCGACACCAACACACACCAACCAACTTGACATCCTTATCACAACACTATATACTATCCCTACATTAAAAGATTTCTAACTACCCCTGATCACCGTGATCGGGACTTGGCCGGCCACCGTCAAAAGGCCGCTGCCAGGTTAAACATTACTGTTTCACCTGGAGCTTACTCCATCAACGCGAAACGTAAGCGGGCTGACCCGCCGAAGTCGCGCCGCGGAACGTAGGCGGGTGAAATTTTTTTATGGCCAGCAAACTCAAAAAAAACCTCAAAGAAGAAGTCAAAACTTCCAAATTGGCTCAACTCCTGACTGAAAATGAAGGGCTGCTTAAAGTGCCGCAGGCAGGCGAGCTCGTCAAGGGCACGGTCATCAGCGCCGCCAACAAAGAGGTACAGATTGACATCCCCGGCTGGGGCACCGGCGTCATCCGCGGACGCGAGACCTATTTGGAATCCCCTGATTACGCCAATCTGGAGCAGGGCCAAGAAGTGGAAGCCACTGTCCTAGAAACGGAAAATGAAAACGGCCAGGCTGAACTGTCATTCCGCTTTGCCGGACACAAGAAAGTCTGGGACAGCTTAACCGAGCTCTTGAAGAGCGGCGCCATCGTGGAGGCGGAAATCGTGGACGCTAACCGCGGCGGTCTCTTGATTAAAGTCAACCGCATACCGGGCTTTTTGCCGGTGTCGCAGCTCAGCCCCGAGCACTACCCGCGCGTACCGGGTGGTGACAAGACCAAAATTCTTGATAAACTCAAAAGCTACGTCAAAACCAAATTCCCGGTCAAGGTCATCACCGCCGACGAGACTGAAGAAAAACTGATCGTCTCGGAAAAAGCCGCCTGGGAAGAGCAGCAGCACAGCACCATTTCCCAGTACCAGAAGGGCGATGTCATTAAGGGCAAAGTCACCGCCGTTACCGACTTTGGCGCCTTCGTCAAATTTGGCGCTGAAGGTGACAACCTGGAAGGCCTGATCCACATTTCTGAATTGGCCTGGCAGCGCATTGATGACCCCAAAGAATTTATCAAAGTCGGCCAAGAAGTGGAGGCCCGGATCATCAACGTGGAAGGCAGTAAAATTTTCCTCTCCACCAAAGCGCTCCAACAGGACCCCTGGACCAGCGTCAAAGAACGTTACACCGTCGGTCAGCAGGTAACCGGCAAAGTGCTCAAGACCAACCCCTTCGGACTCTTCGTGGAGCTGGATCCTGACATCCACGGCCTAGCGCACATCTCTGAGCTCTCGGACAAACCGATTGAAAATATCAGCGACATCGCCAAACCCGGCGACACGCTGGACTTCACCATCATTTCCATTGAACCGGAAAATCACCGTCTCGGCCTAAGCCTCAAGGGCGTCACAGCGGGCCAGAAAACCACCGAGGCGCCGGCAGCGGCCACGACCGGCGCGGCCGAAGCTGAACCAGCCGTACCCGAGGTAAAAGAATAACTTAATCTGAAACTAAAAAACCGCTCCGAGCAATCGGGGTGGTTTTTTAAGAAGAATTAAGATTTAAGATTTAAGAATGGTGCGTGTATTCTTAAATCTTTAATCCTAAATCTTAATTCTTCATTCTTGCCTTTTGCCTCTTTTTCCCCTATAATCACTATACTCTAAAACTCCTAAAAATATTCGTCCGTATGAAAAATAATCTATTCCGTCAGTTCATCATTCTCTTTCTCGTCTTCGTGGTGATCGCCAGCGTCCTTAGCCTCTACAATTATCCGAATAAAAATGCGCCGGAGCAAATTGACGTGGTCAAGCTGGTCGGGCAAATCAACAATAACGAAGTAAAAACCGTGGTGGTCAAAGGCAACAAGCTGGAAATCACCCTCCAGAACGAAGCGCGCGAAGAAGTGAAGAAAGAACCGGGCGAGAGTTTTTCCCAGCTGATGACCAACTACGGCGTCGCGGCTGATAAGCTCCAGCAGTTTACCCTGACCTTTGAGGAAGACACCGGCGCGGCTTTTTGGCTGGGCACGGTACTGCCCTTCCTCCTGCCCATCATACTCTTCATCGGCATCATCTGGTTCATGACGAGACAAGTCCGCGGCGCCAATAACCAAGCCATGGCTTTTGGCCAGTCGCGCGCGCGGGAAGAGGGTAAGAATAAAAAAGAAAAAATCACCTTCAACGATGTGGCTGGCGACAAGGAAGCCAAAGAAGAGCTTAAAGAAATCGTGGAATTCCTCTTGAGTCCAAAAAAATTCCTGGCTCTCGGCGCCAAGATCCCCAAAGGCGTCCTCCTGATGGGCGCGCCCGGCACGGGCAAAACGCTCTTAGCCAAAGCCGTAGCTGGTGAAGCCAACGTCCCCTTTTTCTCCATCTCCGGCTCGGAATTTGTGGAGATGTTCGTCGGCGTCGGCGCCAGCCGTGTCCGCGACCTCTTCCGCAAAGCCAAAAAGGCTTCACCCTGCATTGTTTTTATTGATGAAATTGACGCGGTCGGCCGGCAACGCGGCGCGGGTCTCGGCGGCAGTCATGATGAGCGCGAACAGACGCTCAACCAGATACTGGTGGAAATGGACGGTTTTGACACCTCCACCAATGTCATCGTCATGGCGGCGACGAATCGGCCCGATGTGCTGGACCCGGCGCTGCTGCGTCCCGGACGGTTTGACCGCCGTGTCATCCTCGATCTGCCGGACATCGCCGACCGCGAAGCCATCCTAACCATTCATGCTAAGAATAAACAGCTGGAAAAAGATACTGACCTGCGGCGCGTGGCCGAGCGCACGCCCGGCTTCTCCGGCGCGGACTTGGCTAATGTGCTGAATGAAGCGGCCATCTTGACGGCGCGGCGCGACAAAAAACGGATCAGCCAGATGGAAATCCTGGAGAGTATTGAAAAAGTCATGCTCGGGCCAGAGCGCAAGAGCCACCTCTTATCCAAAAAAGAAAAAGAAATCACCGCCTACCACGAAGCCGGCCACGCGCTCTTGGCACACCTCCTGCCCGACGCCGACCCGGTGCACAAAGTCTCCATTGTCGCGCGCGGCCGCGCCGCCGGCTATACCCTCAAGCTGCCGATTGAGGACAAGAAGCTGCAAAGCAAGTCTGAATTCTTGGACGAAATCGCCGTACTCCTAGCCGGCCACGCCACTGAAAAAATGATCTTTGGCCAAGTCACCACCGGCGCCAGCAACGACCTGGAGCGCGCCACGCAGATCGCCCGCAGTCTGATCACCCGCTACGCCATGTCAGACAAACTGCCGCCGCGCACCTTCGGTGAGCGTGAAGAGATGATTTTCCTCGGCCGCGAAATTCACGAGCAGCGCGACTACAGTGAAAAAATGGCAGAACTAATTGACGGCGAAATCACCACAATCATGCTGGACGGCTCCAAACGGGTCAAAGAGATCCTCAAAAAAGAACGAGCCTACCTGGACGAGATCGCCCGCCGGCTGGTTGAAAAGGAAACCCTGGAAAAAGAGGAGTTTGAGTCTATATTCCAGACCGCCGGTAAATAGTGTATAATAACCATACCGAATGCCAAAGTTCAAAATCCAAATGACCAATCAAGTTCAAAACTCAAATGTCAAATAAACGCACCCTTTGAACTTTGTCATTGGGCATTGATTTGAATTTTGGATTTTGAACTTTGGTATTACTGGGTTATTAACCATTCTTAACCTAAATACATTGCTACACTTTAAAATCCCTGCTCACAGGGAAGGAGGACTCTATGACACTCTACCGCGATATTTTAAAACAAGCCTGGCAGGTAACCTGGCGGCATAAATTTTTGTGGTGGTTCGGCTTCCTGGCCAGCTTCTGGAGCCTCGGCTCAGCCTATGAAGTGATTTACAAAAGCTTCAACCTGTCTGAACAACAGGAAGTGTTCGGCCTTAGTTTGTGGCGTGAAATTGCCACCACCGGCGTCAGCTGGGCAGATGTTAGCACAGCGTTGCAGAACGCACCGCTGGCCGGCGTGTTGATCGTCGTCGGCCTCTTAGTGGCCGCCGCGGTCATACTCTTGTTCTACTGGCTCTTCACCTGCAGCCAAATCGCGCTGATCAAAGGCATTGACGCGGTGGAAACCAAACGCACCGACTGGCACCGGCTGCTGGAACAGAGCCGCTCATACTTCTGGCCGGTCTTTGGCACCAACCTGTTCAGTAAAGTTTTGACTTTTGGCTTACTCTTGATATTGAGCTACCCGGTACTCCAGCCGCTCCTCGGCGCCACTTTCTCACTGCCCAATTTTATGCTCTTCCTCTTAGTCTTCATTGTCGTCTTCCTCGCGGTCTTGGTTATCGCGCTGCTGACGGTCTATACCGTGATCTTCATCACGCTGCGTGAATTGTCGTTTGGTCAAGCGATACGGAGCGCCTGGCGTCTGTTCTGTGACAACTGGCTGATCAGCCTGGAGGCCGCTTTCATCCTCTTTGTGGTGAGCGTGCTCGTCGCCGTTGTCTTCCTGGTCGCCTCCACGCTGGCCTTCATCCCCTTCCTCTTTGCCTTCCAAATTGCGGCCTATCTGCAGAGTGTGATCCTCTTCTGGCTCCTGGTCATCGTCGCCGGTCTCGTCATCCTCACCACCTTTATCCTGGCCTCCGCCATCCTGACCACTTTCCAAATGGCGGTCTGGACCACTATTTTTGAACAAATGGCCACCGGCAAAATGGAGAGCAAGCTGCACCGCTTGGCCAGTACGCACCTGGGCATAGACTAACGTCTGAAAAATAAAAAACCGTCTTAATAAACCACTGACGGCTTTTTTAATAAAACCCCCAACAGAAAATACCAAATTCCAAAATCCAAATGACTAATCAATGCCAAAGTTCCAATGCTAAATGTTAAAAGCTTAGACATTTGGCATTGGAAATTGACTGGTCATTTGGCATTAAGAATTTGTTATTATTTGGGGTAT
>JACRDY010000050.1 GCA_016218485.1 Candidatus Falkowiibacteriota bacterium | reverse complement strand
GGCTTTTCGTCCGAGACGAGGAAAGGGCGGCGAAATGATTTGAGTCGTAGCTGGGCTACGATGAAAATCATTTCGCGCCAGCTTGACGAAGTATCGGACGAAAAGAACAAATTATAGCCAAAGGAGTTTTGTAACCATCTCATTATGACTTACGTTTTAAAATCCACAGCCAGATCAACAGTGCCAACAGGGTCAAAACGGAAACGGCCACCGCCGCATACAGATACTTCATCGTGCGAATCTGAATCACCATTTCCAGCTCATAGCTACCGTCCGTATTCTGCCGCAGCAGGCCGCCGAAATTCTGCTGCCAGTAGTCCAAATCAATCCACCAGGAATTGGCGTACTCGTTGGCCGGCAAATGATACTGGTCCGGCAGCGGCGTACGGCCAAACGTTTCCATCAGCGAGCCACCAGCCAAATTATTATTCTGGATCGTACCCTGCAGCTCACGGGAAACAAACTGCTTGCCGGTTTCATGGATCAGCCCGGCGGCGCACTTGGCTTTGACTTCGGTCAGGTCAGCCGCTAACAATTGGTCAAAATCCATGGCCAAATCGGTACACTGGCCATAGCCGGCGGGCAACGGGATGAGCTGCCAGCCGTCTTTCCAGGCCTCATTCAGAACAATCGGGAAACTGCCGCGCACCTTGTGCGCAATGACCCGGTACTGAGTAGTGCTGATCTTTTTGAATTCCAACGTCGGCGTCACCATATCAGCCGGTATGGCGTCAGCCACGGCACTGGTGAACAGCTGACGGTTGTAGACGAGGCTCCGGGGGTCATAGTCATCAGTCGTGGTAATCCACTGCTTGAAGGCCTCACTGGACGGCACGTGAATTACTCGCCGCGGCGTATACAGGAGTGGTAGCCACGTCTCCGGCTGGTACAAAA
This sequence comes from Candidatus Falkowiibacteriota bacterium, assembly GCA_016218485.1. Taxonomy (GTDB): domain Bacteria; phylum Patescibacteriota; class Patescibacteriia; order JACRDY01; family JACRDY01; genus JACRDY01. The sequence goes on along the minus strand of JACRDY010000050.1, from coordinate 11,199 downwards.
TTTGATAATTATCTTTTTGTAAGAGCGGCTGGTATCCAAGACCGGCAATAAATTGACTAACCGCTGCTGTATTAGGAAATAGTTCTTTCAACTCTTTAGAGTATGGCCAACCATAAAAATCGTGGTAAAGGGTATCATCAGTATCATTAAACAAAATGTTCAAATTCAAAAACGGCAATAGGCGCTTGAGCGCACGATAATCCCGGGCCTGGATCATTGCCCTAATAAAATCCTGCGACAGCACGCTACTGCCGGGATAATCAAACGCCGCCAAACCGCTGTAGGTAGAGCGCCCGGCAAGCATCGGGAACGTGGCAATACCGACATAGGCGCCACCGTACTGCCCGCCGATGATCTGGTAGTTAAAATTTAAGAGCGGCAGTGAAAGCACCGAGCTTTTGATCTGAGCGGTACGGAGATAGGCCACCGCCTGCTCATAGCTGGGTTTGAACTTGTGCGCGAGAGAAATATTATTACTCTGATCGTGCACCGTATTACTGATCTGTCCGGTCAGGAGCGGCACAGCGCTGTGGAGCATAACCAGCGCCAAAAATGTCAGGATGACCGCGCGCAGCCACCGACGTCGGACATGCTCCAAGATATAGTATAAGCTCCACCCGAAAAGCAACGCGTACATAAAAACAAAAATAGTGGCAAAAGCGCCATAGAAACTGCGGAACATGCTAAAACCAGGCAGGTAAAACAGGCGCGCGTAAAAATCCGGCCCGTACGGTCCGAATAAGTTCGCGGTCATAAAAAACGTCACCAAGAGAAATACGCCCAGCAGACTCAAACTCACCAACTGATCGCGTCTGTCCTTTTTCACCAGCAATGACAGCACGACAATGAGGGGAAAAATAAACAGCACCCCGCCATAGCGGATGCCATAGTCGGTGATCATTTTGAAAATCCCCGGCGGCGCGCCCACCGTGGCGTAAAGATAATACTGCGGGTAAGCGAGTAAATTATAAATCAAACGCACTCGCGGCGCATTACCCTCAAAATAGCTCAATCCGCGCTGCAGCTTGCCAGCGCTGCTGAAAATAACCGTGCTGATACTGCTGGAACTATCCACCAAGCTCAATCCCAGCTGCACCAGGTGAAAAGCCTGGAGAAAAAAGAAAATCAGTACCACGATAAGAACGCCTTTGACGAACAGCTGCAGACGCTGGGTAATGATGGCGTAAAGCAGGAGCAATAAGAAAGCCAAAGGGAAAAAGGAAAAAAACAACGGCGCGGCCACAAACGAAAAATTCCAGGAGAAGACTAGCGTCCAGAGCAGCAAATAAATTAAATACCTCTTATCTTTAGAATTAAGGTAGCGCAAAAAAAACCAAATGGCGATTGGATACACGGCCATGACATGGAAACTGTTGATGTACTTCTGCCAGTTGTACATCAGAATGCCGGAAAAGATATAGAACAATCCACCAAAGATGGCGGCGACGTACGCCGCTCGCCCGCCTAGACTCCTGTCTCGACTTGATCGATCCGAGGCGGACGGCGAGGCTGACTTCTCCGGCGCGGCAATCAATTCACGGAGGATACCATAGACGCCCAAGAAGCCTCCGGCCAGGAGAAACCCGTTGAAGCAATTGAGTAATAAGGAATAATTATTAAAAAGTAAAAATTTCAGGACCGTTAAGACAATGAGAAACGGCACCATGAATAGCTCGGAAATGTCAGGCGACACTACCGTACGGTTGCTGCTCAAGACATCCAGATACTGCAACAGTCGCACTGGCTCATAGAAGTACAGCCGCGACGAGTCCCCGCCAAAGTCAGCCTGCCCATGACTAAACCAAAAAAATGGGATAATAAAAAGAATCACGGCGATCAGCCAAACCAGATTTTTGAGAGTCAAAAACTTTTTAAAAAATGTCAGCGAGTGAAGAACGGCCATCACAAGGAAGTATACTGAATAAAAACTGCCCAAAGTATAGCAATTTTAGAGTAGTTTTAAAAGTTGACATGAAAGATGCTTTATGATATAAAGTAATGTTGAACACTCTCCTAAAAAAGTGGGGCGTCACCTGCCACAGTGGTGAAACATACCGATATGTAAGTAATATCGGCGTCTGACCCGACGTAAAACAGGCTCGCCATCCAGGTTTCTTTCATCTGGTTAATGAAAGAAGAGCAGGCATGACCCTGGTTGTCCGTCAGGACATAAAAAAACGGTTTGTTCGCACGGGGAGGTCGCCATGTGGCCTCCCTATTTATTTTTCTAAATTTAGATAAATTTTAGCTTAAACGATTGACAATATTTTATATATATGCTATTATTCAAAATTAAGATCAATGGCAGAGACATTCAGCCGTCAGCCATGGGTCTTAAAAAATAGTTCTTTACAGGGGAAAGACGGGGGCGCGATATCAGGCTATGTGCAATTACATTATTTGATATCGCGTCCTTGGTCAGCCATCCCACCCCCCACCGGTGGGCAAGATAGTTTGCCCTAGCTTCCACCGGTCACATCATTAGAGATGCTCGGCAAAGTCTTTACGACTGCATCTCTCCCCCCCTAAGACCGCAATAATTGTGGTTTTAGGGGGCGGTTAGTCCATCAGTTACTGCCGCTCGCGGGATATATGGCGTTTCATTTGCCATCACTATCCCGAATTTTCCTTGATGATTTTCTGGCAGCAGTAAATCGTCAGAGAAAACTCGTTAACTTGTCCCGTACAAGTTGACGAGTTTTTTTACCCAGCACCCTACGCGGTACTGGGTTTACCCAGCACTATGAGCGACTGAATTTATCCAGCACCTTCCTGTCGGGGTATTGTGCACCCCGCAGGAAAATTTATATTAAGCCATTCATCCCCTCAAGCAAGCTGCGGGATATTCCGAAAGGTGCTGGATTTATGACTAAAATATGCTATAATGTAATCATGAAAATACCATCCGCTACCAAAAGTATTCTCTGGGATGTTGATCCGGCCAGACTAGACCAGCACAAAGATAAACAATTTTTGATTACTCGTTTGGCTGATAAAGGCAGCTGGCAGGATATTGTCTGGCTGAGAAAAAAATATAGTCTGGCCGAAATTAAACGGTCGGTCCGGCACAGCCGTAATGTTTCACCCAAGACCAAGAATTTTTGGCGAATAATGTAATAACCCGATTATGGTATCTGCGGTATTATCGCCTAAAACTAAAAAGTTGTTGAACAAACTGGCTCAACAAAAATGGTTGAGTGGTTTTTATCTGGCCGGCGGCACGGCGCTGGCTTTGCAGTACGGCCACCGTCAGTCAATTGATTTGGATTGGTTTTGCCCATTTGATCTGGATAATCGGCAGCTAGTATCGCAGGTAAGCCAAACCGGCAAGTTCACCTTGTTGAATGAGGACAAGAACACTGTAGGGGGTATTTTAGATGGCGTTAAGGTCAGTTTTTTGTCTTACCCCTATCCGTTATTAAAAAAACCAACCAAGTATCTGTCTATGATCAAACTGGCCGCGCCTTTGGATATTGCTTTGATGAAATTGTCAGCGATTGGTAATCGTAATACCAAAAAAGATTTTATAGACCTTTATTTTTTTCTCGCCGCCACCAAGATGAATCTCGTTCAATTATTTGGGTATTTGCCAAAAAAATTTAAAAAGATTGATTACAGCCGTTATCATTTTGTTAAATCATTAGTCTATTTTGCCGAGGCGGATCGCGAGCCGTTGCCATTGATGATCAAACCAGTACGTTGGTCAGCGGTAAAAAAGTTTTTTCAAAAAGAAGTGAGCGCGTTCGTGAAGTCCGCCCGATAGACTAGTTAATCATTAGCAAGAAAAAAACGTCTCAGGCAGCCGCCCGCGTTTTTTTTCTTGCCTAAAAATTATTTTTCTGATACCCTACCCATTATTAGAATTCTTAAATATTGATTCTTAAATCTTTTCCATGAAATACCTCATCTTCGACACCGAAACCGTTGGCTTCCCGATTTCCTGGACAGCTCCGGTGACGGACACGGCGAACTGGCCGCAGATCGTCCAGCTGGCCTGGGAGCTGTATGACGCACAGGGCGCGCTCTTGAGTTCCGCCAGTGATATTATCAAACCAGTCGGCTACCACGTGCCGTATGAATCTACCCGGATTCACGGCATCACGCATCAGCAGGCGGTTGATGAGGGTAGAGACGTTAAGGAAGTTTTGAATACATTTGTCGCCGTTTTATCGTCAGATGTTGTTCTGGTGGGTCACAATGTGGAGTTTGACTATAATGTAATGGGCGCCGAGCTCCTGCGGGAAAAAATTTCCAGTAATTTTTTGGATTTGCCGGCCATCTGTACGATGCGGCAGTCGGTGGGCTTTTGCGCCCTGCCGGGTGACAAAGCGCCGCGTTTGACTGAATTGTACTTCAAACTGTTTGGTGACAGTTTCGCTGACGCGCATAATGCCAGCGCTGACGTTAGCGCTACCGCCAAGTGTTTTTGGGAATTAAAAAAACGAGGCGTTATCAAGGATCCGGTGGTGTCAAGCCAGGGGACGTTGTTTTAAGATAGCTCACAGCTCACAGCACAAAGCGCAGAGCCCCATCACTATACTATTAGTCCTGCGCTTTGAGTTCTGCGCTAATTAAAAAAATCCTCACTGATGAGGCTTTTTTAATATATACTAGTGAATGTTTTATGGCTGCTCTTGGAACGGTTCCATACTGTAAAAAGCAGCTTTCTCTTTAGCGGAATAAATATGTTTCATGGTTAGTCGGTCAACGATCGCTTTAACTTTTTTGTCGGCTTTGCGCATCAGGACAATCAACTCGCCTTTTTGTTGAGCCATTTTTCGGTCAAGGTAATCTTTGGTGACCATCGTGGCTTCAATTCTGCCAAAACGTTGATCCATTCCATCGAGCCGGTTATCAATGCCATCGAGTCGGCCATCCACGCCATCGAGTCGGTTATCAATGCCATCGAGTCGGCCATCCACGCCATCGAGTCGGCCATCCACGCCCAAAAATCGTTGATCCATCTGCGTGGATAACTCGTTAATCGCTTCCAAGATTTCATTAGTGGTGACTGTGTGACTCATATTGGTTCATTATAAACTTAGGAGTAGCATACGTCAACTATAGCAAAATAAAGATTAAATATTTCTAAACTCTTAAGGGTAATTATCCCCAGTGAAACATCAAAAAAGCTCCCCGGCCGGGTGGCAGATGGAGCTTTTTGTTTAATACGGAGCAACTACACCTGTTGCTTGCTGCGCACTTCCGTCCAGATTTTTTCTCGGAGCTCTTTCATCAGCGGGATATTTTCACGTAAGAATTGTTTGGCGTTTTCTCGTCCGACGCCGAGTTTGGTCACGCCGTACTGGAAGGTGTTGCCGTTTTTGACGATGACTTTGTGTTCCAGTCCCAAGTCCACAATGTCACCGGATAGAGAAATACCTTCATTGTACATGATATCAAACTCACAGGTGCGAAATGGCGGCGCCACTTTGTTCTTAACGACTTTAACTTTGACGCGGTTGCCGACGACGTTGTCGCCCTGTTTGATCTGCGCGGCGCGGCGGACTTCCACGCGGACGGAGCAGTAGAATTTGAGCGCGGTGCCGCCGGTTGTCGTCTCGGGGTTGCCGAAGAAGACGCCGATCTTTTGTCGGGTTTGGTTGATGAAGATAATGACGGTTTTGCTCTTACTGACAATAGCAGTCAGTTTGCGCAGGGCCTGCGACATCAGACGCGCCTGCAGCGCCATGTGCGTGTCGCCCATTTGACCCTCAATTTCCGCTCGGGGAGTCAGCGCCGCTACCGAGTCGACGACAATGACATCCACGCCGTTAGAGCGTACCAGTGTTTCTACGATATCCAGTGCCTGTTCGCCCGATTCAGGCTGGCTAACGAGTAGATCATCGGTTTGGACGCCGATCCGGGCGGCATAGGCCGGGTCCAGCGCGTGTTCCGCGTCCACAAAGGCCGCGACGCCGCCCAGTTTCTGGACTTCAGCAATAGTATGGAGCGCGAGCGTGGTTTTACCCGAGGCTTCCGGGCCGTAGACTTCAATCACCCGGCCGCGGGGCATACCGCCGGCGCCGAGCGCAATATCCAGCGACAGACAGCCGGTGGGCACGACCTCCACGTTCATGGCTTTGGCTTCCCCCAGTTTCATAATGGAGCCTTCGCCAAAGCGCTGCCGGATTTGATTAATAGCCTCTTCTGTTGATTGGACGCGTGAGATTTGCGCGTCGGTGAGTTTTTTAGTAGACATATGTTTAGAGAATCAAGATTTAAGATTTAGGATTTAAGAATGTTTTTGATTTAGTGATCAGCCCTTGCAGTAATCGGTGAGCGTGGTTGATTTGTTCTGTTATTTCGGTAAATTTTTCTTGAGCAAGGTAGTGAATATCGTACGCGATTATGATCTGATTTTTTAATTCCGTCAATGATCCTTGAGCTAAATAGTAAAATTTGATTTTTTCTTTATACCCTTGGCGTCCAAATCCTTCAGCGATGTTGGAGCTGATGGATATGGCTGAACGTCGCATTTGGCTGATGAGACCGAATTTCTCCTCGCTCGGGAAGTTTTTTGTTATCGTGTAAATAAGAATAACGAGTTTATGGGCTTCTTGCCAGGTAATTAAATCAGTAAAATTTTTTATTTTTACAGCAGGGCTAGACATATTCTTAAATCTTTAATCCTTAATCTTATATCTAACTCTACCACACCATAGTTAAAATATTTCTAAACTCCTATAGCTCCGGTTTTGCTGGGTTTTCCGGCGCCGTTCCCTCAATCACCTCTATCGGTTGGTAGAGCACTTGACGGGTGAGTATGCTCGGCTGGCTGTGTTTCTTTTTGGCGCTGACCGTAATGGTATTGAGCCCGGTCTGCAGATCCAGCGCTACGGTAAAGTGACCGGCCGGATCGGTCAGCACGGTCTGGTTATTGATCAAGAGATCAATCTCCGGCAGGGTGTCACCTATGACAGTAATAGAATTTTGTTGAGTAATCAAATCAGGCTGTGGCTCGGTCAGGGACAGCCGCGGGGAAGAAAAGATGGCATTGACCTGCCAGCTAAGGTAGCCGAGGCAGGTCAGCGCCAGAGTGATGGCCAGACCATAGCGGATCATTTTTGGGGTCAGGAGTATTTTACTCTGGAGGTACTCCGGCTCTATCGGCTGATCACGCTGCGGACTCAATTGGTTGACAATTCCCAGCTCTTTCTCAATCAGCTCGCCGAGGTGTTCAGTGTCCAGACCGAGGTACTCGCCGTAGGTTTTGGCGAAATTTTTGGTGTAGATGAGACTGGGCAGAATATCATAGCGACCGTCTTCCAGCGCGCGGAGATATTTTTTGTTGATTTTCAAAAATTTTTCTATTTTCTCTAAATCCACGCCCTGCTCTTTCCGAGCGGCGGACAGGATTTCGGCCACGGTCAGGGTGGCGCTGACTTGCTTGGTAGTGAAATTCATAAAAAATAGCTCAAAGCACAAAGCGCAGAGCCACACCAACACTCTAGTAGTTATTCGCTAGGTGCTTTGAGCTTTGTGCTTTGAGCTATTCGTATTTAGATCAGCTCGTGTTTGTTGATGTCCTCGTCATCCGCATCGTCAGCATCAGTCGGTTGATCGTCTGCCGATGCCTCTGCCGCTTCAGCCAATACGGCTGCTGCCTCGGTAGTGTCAGTGGCGCTCTCTTCGCTCTCTGCCGTATCATCATCGTCGGTTTCCTCATATTCAATATTTGCCTCATCGTCGTTCAGGCTGTTTTGATCCAAATCCTCCTCGGTGGTAATGAGGACGTCACGGGGTCGGGCGCCGTCGGCCGGTCCGATAATTCCCTCGTTTTCCAGGAGATCCAATAGGCGCGCGGCGCGGGCGTAGCCGATGCGCAGCCGACGCTGCAGGTATGAGGCCGAGGCTTTGCCGGCTGTGATGACTAGGTCTCTGGCTTCTTCCAAGAGATCGTCACCGTCTCCGTTATAGTCCAGACCGTTACCGGCGCTGGCCGGTTTTTCGGTGATACTGGCGTCATAATCCGGCTGGCCGTTTTGCCCCTTAATGTATTCCACCACGCGGCGAATTTCATCATCGGAGACAAAGACGCCTTGGAGCCGTTTGGGCTTAGACAGGCTGGCGGTGATATAGAGCATATCGCCACGCCCTAGCAGTTTTTCGGCGCCGGCGTGGTCCAGGATGGTGCGCGAGTCAGTGCCGGAGGCGACCGCGAAGGCGATCCGGGTGGTAACGTTGGCCTTAATCAGACCGGTGATGACGTCCACGCTGGGGCGCTGTGTCGCCAGTACCAGGTGAATGCCGGTGGCGCGCGCCAGCTGTGCCAGGCGAATAATGTAACCTTCCACTTCGTTGGCTGACGTCTGCATCAGGTCGGCTAATTCATCAATGATCAGCACCAGGTAGGGCATCTTGTCTTTGGAAGTTTTGTTGAATGAGTGAATGTCGCGGTGTCCGGTTTTGGCCAGGAGCTCAAACCGGCGATCCATCTCGCTGATGAGCCATTTGAGCGCGTTGATGGTTTTTTTGACGTCAGTGATGACGGGAGTCAAGAGGTGCGGCACGCCGTTGTAGACGGGCAGCTCCACCCGTTTCGGGTCCACCAGGATGAGCCGCAGGGACGACGGGCTGTTCTGGTAGAGCAGGCTGATGATAATAGAATTGATGCAGACGGTTTTTCCGCTGCCGGTGGCGCCGGCGATCAGCATATGCGGCATGGTGGTCATATTGCCAATCCAGGGCGTACCGGCCACGTCTTTGCCCAGCACCACCGAGATGCTTGATTTGCGGGTGGCGAATTCTTTACTGGCCAAGATATCTCGCAGGCCCACCGTGGCGATACTCTGGTTGGGCACCTCAATACCGACCAGCGACTTGCCGGGGATGGGCGCCTCAATGCGGATGGGGTGAGCGGCCAGCGCCAGCGCCAGGTCATTGTGCAGCGTGGTGATTTGCGACAGCTTGACGCCTTCGGCTGGCTTGATGGTGTACTGGGTGACGGTCGGCCCGACGCTGACTTCTCCCATTTCTACCGCGATGCCAAAATTTTCCAGGGTTTTCTGGATGCGATCCTGGTTAGCCTTGATGTCGCCGGCCAGCGGCTTATCGGTTTGCTCCATCAGGAGATCGAGAGGAATGTCTATTTTTTTGTATTTTTTGGCGAGTATCGGTTTTGGTTCATTGACTGTTTTACTGCTAAATTGTTTTGCCTCGCTATTCGGCGCTCCTGCCGCAACGGTCGGCGTTTCAACAGCAGCCTCCGCTAGCAGTGTTTCAGTGGCACTATCGCTGTAATCTTCCTCGTCATCTTGGCTATAGTATTCTTCATCATCACTATCAGAGGCAAATCTCTGATGGAGACGGCTGAAGAGTCCGCCGACGGCTTTGCTCTTGCCCGCTACGCCGCTGAATGAAGTATTAAAGGCGATCATCAGCCCGATCAAGAGGAGCGCGACGAGCACGATCAGGCTGGCCCACAGACCCATGAGGCGCTGCAGCGGCCAGGAGAGCAGCAGGCCGAGGTAGCCGCCGCCATGTCCGGCGGCCGCTGCCTCAATGGCGCTGTCCAGCGGCAGGCGCAGGTGCAGCAGACCATTGAAACTGATGACAAACAGAAAAACACCGAAGTAGTTGATGAAGCCGATGGCGTAGCGGTTGGGCAGAATAATCAGGTAGGAGAGTATGAGGAGGATGATGGGGAAGAGCCAGGTGGCTGCGCCAAAGAGCTGCCCCAGCGCATACTTGATGGAGACACCGAGCACGCCGGCGATGCCGAAGAGGCTCAAGATGGAGATGGCCGCTAGTACCAGGAAGAGGATAATGGCAATGCCGCGGCGGGTCTCCGGGCTCAAGAGCGGAGCAAAATCTTCATCATCAAAATTTTCATCCCGTTGGCGGTATGATGATTTTTTACTGCTGCCGCGGGGACGCCCCACTCTCCGTTTTCTGGCCATAATTGAGGATAATTAACTTTCCGTATTATAGCATATTTGAGCGAAAAATACTAGGAAAAGTGAGATAAAGAGTAGGGAGTAGTGGGTAGGGGGCAGGTAAGAGTTTAGAAATATTTTATTAAAGTTCTGTTATACTCAAAGCACCAAATCAAAAATTCTAAATCCTAAATAAATTCTAATACCAAAATCCAAATATTCAAAACCAGGGTTTAAAATTTATGATTTTGAATTTATGATTTAGAATTTATTTAGGATTTAGAATTTTTGATTTATAATTTATTCATGCTTATAAAAAAGAAGTTGAATAGTTATATCAACTCTTCTGCTTCACCCTCCCCTTCTCCTAAATCTCAATCTGCCAAAATAATCTGACGACGACGCCAATGGTGAAGGTAATCAGTGAGACGCCGAGGCTAAGCAGGGCCATTTCCAGAAAGCGGCGTTTGAAGTTAGTGCCCTGGGCGACACTGGCGTAAAAATTAAATAAGGCAATGATGATAATGCCTAACATCAGGGTTATGACCAGTGCAGTAAAAACATTCGCTATCAGGATAAACGGCAGGATGAGGATAAAAACGGTGATGATATAGGTAATGCCGGTGTAGACGGCGGCGCGCAGCGGATGGCGATCATGGTGTCCATGAGACGTTTCGGCTTTGATGGAGAGGTATTCAGACGCCGCCATGGAGAATGACGCGGCCACGCCGGTGATGAAGCCGGTCAGGGCAATCAGCCGCGTATGCTGGAGCGCGAACGTCAGCCCGGCCAGCGCGCCGGTCAGCTCCACCAGCGCGTCGTTGAGGCCGAGGACAATGGAGCCGATATACTGGAGTTTTTGTTCCTGGAGCATACCGAGCAGCTCCTGTTCGTGTTTGTCTTCTTCTTCGGCAATCGCTTTGGCTGCCGGCAGAATCTCGGCGATGCGGTGGTAGTTGCGTTTGGCTCGACCCTCGCCCTTCTCCATCAGTTTGACGCCAAAGGTCAGACCAAATGTTCGGGCGACCACCAGATAAATCCAGACCATGAACATTTTTGGTTTGGCTTCAGTTTGGGTATAGGTCTGCCAGAAATTATGGTGTCGCAGTTCGTCACTGGCAATACGCGCCAAGACGTCGCGGTTATGATTGTCTCTAGTTTTTTTGGCCAGGCGGGTATACAGGTGGTACTCGGTGATTTCGTTACGTTGCGCCGCGAGCAGGTCGGCCAGGACTTTTGGGTCAAGAGTTGGCATAGTTCATTTGATTAAATGTTTGGTGTAGCCTAAGTTTATCAGCTTTTCATAGGCTTGCCAAATAAT
>JACRDY010000001.1 GCA_016218485.1 Candidatus Falkowiibacteriota bacterium | reverse complement strand
TTGATCTTTAAGACTAATTCGTCGAACTTATCGGGCGCCAGGCCGAAGATTCTGGAAAACGCTTTTGGACTTTGTTTGAGTTTTAAGATATTCATAGCTTGATTATATCATATCGACGGTCTTTAAGCAGTAGGTCTAATGAAGATTTAAGATTTAAGAATTAAGATGCCCGTGGTTTCATTGTATTCATTCTTAAATCTTAATTCTTAAATCTTAAATCTTTCTATGTTAATACTGGGAATAGAAACTTCATGCGATGACACAACCGCGGCGGTGGTGGAGGCGCGCGGCGGGCGGTTTATTATCCGCAGCAGCGTGGTCTTATCCCAAATCAAAACGCACCGTCAGTTCGGCGGTATAGTGCCGGAAGTGGCGGCCAGGAAACACGCGGAAAATATCCTGCCGGTGATTGATACTGCGCTGCGGCAAGCCAAAGTACAGCTGTCCGAGATTGACCGTATCGCGGTGACGCGCGGTCATGGGTTGATGACTTCTCTGATGGTCGGGGTGGAGACGGCGAAAACACTCAGCTACCTCAATACTATTCCGCTGGTCGGCTGCATGCACCTGGAAGGGCATATGTTGAGCGCGTATTTTTCCACCCGCGGCGACCGTTGGTTCAAGTTTCCCGCCTTGAGTTTGGTGGCGTCCGGTGGGCACACGGAGTTGATTGTCATGCAGGGTATTGGGAAATACAAAAAAATCGGCGGGCGGTTGGATGACGCGGCCGGAGAGTGTTTTGACAAAGTGGCAAAAATTTTAGGTTTAGGGTATCCCGGTGGACCGGCAGTTTCCGCTAGAGCCAAGGCGGGTAACCCGGACAAGTTTTCTCTGCCCAGTCCGATGCTCAAGCGCCCCGGGTATGACTTCAGCTTTTCCGGACTTAAAACGGCGGTACTGTACTATGTCCAGAAACATGGCCGGCCGGCCGGCCGCGCGTTGAGCGATTTCTGCGCAACAGCCGAGAAAGCGATTACTGACGTTTTAGTAGCCAAAACTATTCGCGCCGCGGCAGCCTATCAGGTCAGAAGTATCACGCTTGGCGGCGGCGTGGCGGCTAACCGGCGGTTGCGCGCGGATTTGGTTTCTGTTGCTGCAGAGCAGCTGCCTGCCGTAGATGTCCGGATTACCCGGCCGGAATACTGTATGGATAACGCGGTGATGATGGCGCTGGTCGGGTTTTATGGTCAGCCGGTAAAAGACGGTTGGAAGAGAATTACGGCGGATCCGAATTTTGAGATCAGTAATTAGTAACTGGTCATTAAGTTACTAGTTACTGATTACCAGTTACTTTATTTATGAAATACCAAACCACCACCGAACACCAAACTTTTGCCCTGGGTAAGAAGCTGGCCCAGACCCTGCGCGGCGGCGAACTTATTTTGCTGCAAGGAGAGCTGGGCAGCGGCAAGACCGTGTTGGCCAAAGGCATTGGCGCGGGTTTAGGCATCCGGAAAACCATTACCAGTCCGACTTTTTTCCTTTTCAACATCTATCCGGTTAAAAAACATCCGACCATCAAACGTCTGGTGCACGCTGACTGCTATCGTTTAAAAAGCGGCAGAGATATTGTGGAGGCCGGTCTGGGTGATTACCTGGGTCAGGCTGACACGGTGGTAGTGGTGGAGTGGGGGGAGAAGTTGCCGCGGAAATTACAGCAGGGTGTACGCGTCCATTTTCGGGTATTAAAAAATCAACGATCGATCGTTGTGTCTTGACACGGATTGTTTTTTACCCTATACTCGGATACTATTTTACTATTGGAGGGATCACGAGCAAGGAGGTAGTTGGTGACTGAAACACAGACCAAAGCATTGGCCGAGTCCGAGTCATTCATGGCTGCGGCGCAGGCCGTGGCTGACTTCTTCTACGGCAAAACCGTGGACGAGATCGTTTGGGGCGATGAGGCTCCGGGAGAAGTGGCAACGTTGATGGCGGCGGTTCGCCAGGAGATCACGGCGGCCGGCTGCAGCGAGTTTTTGGAGTTTGATGACGAACGGTTGTACACCGAAGTCATCCTGACGCTGGTCTTGCGTCGGCTCCGTAGCGCATTGTAATAGGGTTGTCAGTTCGCGTTTTGGCGGGTCGGCAACCTTTTTTATTTTATACTCTCACGCAGCTGGGAGAGCGCTTGGTAGGCTCGGAGCGCCCACTCGCCGGTTTGCGTACGATTTTTAAGATCAACGCTATCCGGCAGGAGTACGTTATTGGGTAGCTTAACTCGCTGTACTCGCGCTATTGTTTTGCCGCGGGTTGTTTGATCCTCCTCCCATTGTTCCAGAGCCTGATCATCAATCTGTCCGAAGGTGTAGGAGATGAAGCGAACCGCCGCATTGATGGAGGCCATCATGGCGTTATGTTTCTGGGTGCGCGCGGTATCAGCCTGGGTGTTTTCTTTCAGGTAATCTTCCTGTGTTTGATCTTCTCGTTGGCGCGCATGCTGCAGCCGAGCGATGCTCTGCATATATTCCTGTACATCGGAGAAGACTTTACTAATCAGTTCTTTAGCTCGTTGTTTTTGTTCTGCCAACAGTCGCTGCTGCTCTGGGTTTTTTTTCACTGCTTTTATTAAAACCACCGCATCAATTTGTTGGATGAGCGCTCTGATATCTCGAACGACCTGTTCGCCTTCAGTTATATATAGTTCTTTGAGTGTTCGGTCATACTCGGGGCTGCCGGGTTCAAATATACGACCGGTTGCAGGGTCAAACCCGCCGGACTTCTGATCATGGAAATCGGCGAGCGCTGATCGGCCTTTAAATTCTCCCATATTTTTGGCATCTATCATGAATGAGGTAGGTATACGGTAGCATATTTATTTGTGGTACGACAAGAGGATTAAGCGTGGTAGATAACACAGGCGTCCGTTTTTGTTCGTTTTACCCACATTAACTTGGTGAGGCTAGGCGGACAGACAATATTCAGAAGTTCAAAATCCCAATCAGTAATACCAAATGTCTAATGTCAAATGACCAGTCAATTTCAAATGTTCAATGCCGAATGTCTAGACTTTTAGCATTAGTTATTTGAACTTTGACATTGATTTGGCATTTTGATTTTGAAATTTAGCATTTTAAAAAACTATCCCACTCTAACGAGGTGTAGCGTTTAAGGGTGTTGACAGGAGGGCGTTTTTGCTCTAAAAATAAAATCAGGCAGGTGTGTCGTCCCATGGTGGGATACTGCACCGCTGCCTGGCATATTCACCCCATAATGTGTCTGCGGCTCCAACAGGAGTGAAGGACACGGGAGGATCGGACAATGAAAGCTTGGTTTAAGGTTGATAGTAGGTATGAGCTGTTGGTAGAGATAGTCACATCGCCGAGAGCTACAACGGAGCGTGTCTGGATAAGGTTGGGCACTCGGGTTGGAAATGATTTTGCCCTGGGGAGTCGGCTCGTGGGTGAGATATCTCTGGGCCGAAAGAATGTTTGTGAATATCCCGACCGTCAGATGCTGCATGAGGTGGGATCATGGCTGATGGAGTGGAAAAACCTGAAAGCCTTCCGAGACGGTCTATTGTCACAGGACTGTTTCCGAGAGTACCTTCCGGCCATCCGGCAGTGGTGTGTGGCGGTGATGACGGGTCAAGCGCGGCGTGCCGTTGAAGAGGCGCTTCGGTACCTTCCCGTGGAGGATCAATCGCAGCTCGTCGGCCAGATGGCGGAACTCATCTATCGGCACGCCGAGGCACGACTGGTGCACTGCGCGGATCACAATCATCCTGACTATCCAGCTCTCGCCGGCGCGTCCAACACCGCAGTCAAGGCCTGCCGGGCGATGCTCCATCCGCCGTTGTGGGTCTAGTAGAGACGCAAAGCATTGCGTCTCTACCAGCGTCTCTACCATTCATCCGACAGGATACCGAACGTCCGCCCTTCATTGGGGCGGACGGTTCTCTTTTTATGGATTATAAACGGTGGACAGACAATATTCAGAAGTTCAAAATCCCAATCAGTAATACCAAATGTCTAATGTCAAATGACTAGTCAATTTCAAATGACCAATGCCGAATATCCTGACTTTTGGCATTAGTTATTTGAACTTTGACATTGATTTGGCATTTTGATTTTGAAATTTAGCATTACTTGGGGTTGGGATTTGGAACTTGGAGCTTGGGATTTTTATTCTTTCGCCACCCTAAAGACCTCATCCACCGTCGTAATACCATCCACTGCTTTCAGCAGGCCATCCTGGAGCATCGTCACCATGCCGTTTTTCACGCCAATATCCTGCATTTGGTATTCAGAGACTTGACCAGCCAGGATCAAGTTTTCAATTTCTTTGTTCATGGTCATGATTTCATAGATGCCGATGCGGCCTTTGTAGCCCAGACCCTGGCAGGCGGCGCAGCCGGCGCCTTGGTAGAATTTCAGATTGTTGACATCCTGGATATGGCTCTTTTCGCCGGACTCGGGTGAGAGACTGGAGAGGGCTTTAATCACTTCCGACATGGTGCGGCTGTCTGTCTCGGTGTCCGTCTTGCAGTCAGGGCAGATTTTGCGTACCAGGCGCTGGCCGATCATGGCGTTGAGCGCGGGGGCGAGGAGGAACGGTTTGACCTCCATGGACAGGAAGCGGGGGATGGTGGCCGCCGCCGAGTTGGTATGCAGGGTGGAGACGACCAGGTGGCCGGTCAAGGCGGCATTGATGGCCGTCTCGGCCGTTTCCAAATCGCGAATTTCGCCGACCATGATAATGTCCGGATCTTGCCGCAGGATGGAGCGCAGGCCGACCGCGAAGCCGTAGCCTTTGTCCGTCTGTATTTGGCTCTGGTTGATGCCGGCCAGTTTGTACTCAATCGGATCCTCCAGGGTGATGATTTTCGTTTCCGGATTGTTGAGTTTGTTTAATACCGCATAGAGGGTGGTGGTTTTACCACTGCCGGTCGGACCGGTGGTGATGATCATGCCGTTGGGTTTGCCGATTTCGCGATCCAGGTCGGCGTAGGCCTTGCCGCGCAGTCCCAGGTCGTCAAACGTGATGGCGCTGGCCGAGGACATCAGCAGGCGCATGACGATACTCTCGCCGTAGTTAGTCGGGATGGTGGAGACGCGGACGTCAATTTTGTCATTATCCAGCTGAATGGTGAACGAGCCGTCCTGGGGGCGGTCCAGGATATTGATTTTCAATTTAGCGATCAGTTTGATGCGCGAGGCCAGCTTTTTCCAGACGTCAATGGGCAGATCAACGATTTCATGCAAGACGCCGTCAATGCGGTAGCGCACGATAATGCCTTTTTCTTCAGCCTCAATGTGGATGTCGGAGGCGCGGCTCTCAATAGCGCTGGCCACCAGGAAGGTAACGAGGTCGGTGACCGAGACTTTGCGAATTTGGTTGGTCAGCTCTGGCAGCGTTTTGAATTGGCCCTGGAAACGTTCCAGGTCAGTTCCGGTGATGGCAATACCTCGGGCGACTTTTTTGATTTTGGGGATGGCTTTATAAAAACGCAGCGCCTGCTCCAGGCTGTGCGGGCTGACGAGGTAGACAGTCAGGCGGTAGGCCTGGCGGGTCAGGTCAGCAGTCAGCGCTGAGAGACTGGCGCTGTCCGGCTCGGTGGTGGCCAGACGCAGGTCATCATCTTGCCGGGAAAAGCAGACCGCTTTGGCGGCTCGGGCCGTGTCTTCGCTAATACTGCCGATGGCTTCCGGCAGAATGGCAAAGGTGGAAAGATTAATGTAGGGTAGCCCCGCGGCCTCTGCTTTGGCGGCAATATCTTTTTCCTCCTCGGCCAGCTGCAGCTCGCGCATTTTGTGCGCAAAATCAGCCTCCACTTTTTCGCTCGCCAGGTGGAGTCGCGGGCGCTGGCTGTCGTCCGTAGTTTGAATAGGGTCAGGAGTATTGTTTGGCGGAGTAGTCATATTTTACTGTTAGTAGTATAGCAGAGGGGATGGTAAAGTTCCAAATCCTAATACCCCAAATAATAACAAATTCTTAATGCCAAATGACCAGTCAATTTCCAATGCCAAATGTCTAAGCTTTTAACATTTAGCATTGGAACTTTGGCATTGATTAGTCATTTGGATTTTGGAATTTGGTATT
>JACRDY010000049.1 GCA_016218485.1 Candidatus Falkowiibacteriota bacterium | reverse complement strand
TATTCGCCGCGTTCATGACATTCTTTAAATTGGAAAGAGCGAGAATCGCAGAAGGCATCAGTTGGTATGAACAGAAGATATCTATTACCAGAATTTCCATCGCTCATTACTTAAATTACGCAAAGGCGTAAGTCCTAATAATAAATCTTTCTGTGTTTTTCTGTGCTTTAGTCTGTGTTATTCTGTGTCCATGAATTGCGGACACTGAAGAACACAGACCCTTCGGGCACAGAAGAACACAGATAATTTAAAATTGTTCTAGAAAACGTAAATCGCCGCTCTGGAACAGCCGAATGTCGTCAATGCCGTATTGCAGCATCACTAAACGGTTTAAACCAAAGCCAAAAGCAAAACCAGAATATTCCTTAGGGTCAAGTCCGCCAGCCAATAAAACGTTGGGATGCACTAAACCGGCGCCAAAAATCTCCAGCCAGCCGCTCTGCTTGCACAAACGGCAGCCATCACCGTGGCATAAAAAGCAGCTGACTTCCCCGTTAAAGCCAGGTTCGACGAAAGGATAAAATTTTGGACGGAGCCTAACTTTAGTGCCTGAACCATACAGCTCATGAGCCACAGCCTCCAGCACCGCTTTTAAATGAGTAATGGTGATTTCCCGATCAACCATCAAACCTTCTAATTGATCAAAAGTATGCTCATGCCGAACATCGGTCGCTTCATAGCGAAAACAACGACCGGGGACAACGACTCGCAGGGGCGCGCCATACTGCCGCATCGCCCGAATTTGTACCGGCGAAGTTTGCGTCCGCAGTAAAAGACGATTGGTCGGATCACCCTTCTTGTCTTCGTTGATGAAAAACGTGTCCTGGATGTCGCGCGCCGGGTGATTGGCTGGAATATTCAACGCTTCAAAATTATAATATTCACTCTCTAGCTCCGGACCGTCTTCAATAATAAAACCAAGGGAAGTAAAAAAATCCTCCAACCGGTACTGCACCTGGGAAATCGGATGCAGGTGGCCGCGTTCAAACGCTTTACCCGGCAGAGTCAGGTCAATCTTCGCCGACTGCTTGTGGCCCTCCACGCGCGAGCGGATGGCGCCAAATTCGGCCGCCAGATCAGCTTTGACCTCGTTGGCCAGTTTGCCGATTTTTTGACGCTCCTCGCTGGTTAAGTCTTTCAGCTGCCGCAAGATCGTCGTCAGCTCGCCTTTGCGGCCGAGAATTTTGACTTCCAAGTCCCGCAGCTCGTCCGAATTCTTGATTTTGACCAATTCGGCTTTGACCTCCGCGGCGATTTTTTTGAGTTCTTCGAGCATGGTGCTAGGTTGTTAGGTTGTTAGGTTGATAGGTTGATAGGTTGTTAGATCTAAAACTGACCGCCTAACAACTTAACTAATAAACTAATTAACTAATTAACTAATTAACTAACCAACTAACTAATTCTTATCCAAATATCTTATTCCACAACCCGCTGCCCCACTTGGCAATATCGCGGTAGGTGACGAATAGCATCAGGAGCATCAGGAGGGCGAATCCGGCATTGTGAATGGCGGTTTCCAATTTTTGACTGACCGGGCGACGATGAATCTTCTCAATAATCAAAAACAGCACCCGGCCGCCATCCAGCGCCGGAAACGGCACAATATTGATAATCGCCAGGTTAATGGACAGCAGCGCCACAAACTGCAAAATGTACGACACGCCCAGACGCGCCATCTGACCCGTCAAGGCGGCGATCCCGACCGGTCCGGCAATTTCTGCTCCGACCGGCACGCCCGCAATTAAATTGTGCAGTAGGGTATAAAACGCCGTCAGAATGGCAATAGTCAGGCTGTAGGTCGCCTCTACACCTTTCCACGGCAGGAGGTACCAGGGATAGCGCACCAGACCGGTCCGAATCAATTCCACGCCCATGACCGACTGACCAACGGCTTCATAATATTCGGGAATCAGGCTGACTGCTAAATCTTCCCCGCCGCGCCGCAGCGCCACATTCACTACCTCACCCTCACGGGTCGCGATGTAGTCAGACACCGCGGCGGTGGCACTAAACTGCTGACCGTCGAGGGACACAATCTCGTCACCCGTCTGTAGCCCGGCCGCAGCAGCCGGCAAACCGTCCGCCACCCGATAGACCTGAATCTTCTCCTGAACCACGCGCACATTCCCCAGCTCCGACAGATCATCCGGCAACGCGCTGGGCAGCCCAATACCAAAGCCAATGGAGAGCAAGACCGCAGCCAAAACTAAGTTCATTGTTACCCCGGCGCAGAGAATAATCGCGCGCTGCCACGCCGGCTTAGCGCCAAAACTGTCCTGGTCCACCCGATTCTCGCCATCCTCACCCTTGATCTTGACGAAGCCGCCGATCGGCAGCCAGTTCAGTGAATAATTGATACCTGATTTTTTGCTCGTCCACTGCTTGGCCCGCGGGGGGAACCCGAGCCCGAACTCCTCGACTTTGCAGCCGAATTTCCTGGCGGTAAAAAAATGGCCTAGTTCATGCACCAGAACCAAAATTCCTAAAACTAAAATAAAAACTATGATCGTGAACAGCATAATTGTTACCTCCTTAGTTTAGCCTAAATCCCCCTTTTTTACAAGGAGTTATATCCGTGTTGTTCTGTGTTTCCGCGAAGCGGGATCCGTGTAATCCGTGTGCGTTCTAATGGGACACGGAAGACACGGACCCTGCGGGCACGGAAGAACACAGATAACTACTACGCTTCCAAACTCTCCACGTTGACCCCAAAACTCCAGTCTACTTCCGAGTACTGGTGCAGGAGGTCATTAATGTATTTTTTGAGGGCGTCGTACTTCTCCTGATGGTGGGCT
>JACRDY010000048.1 GCA_016218485.1 Candidatus Falkowiibacteriota bacterium | reverse complement strand
TTCGTAACGAAATTTCTAAATTTTGAGCGAAAATTATGAAGAACGAGGAGGTTTATCGCGGGATAAGCTGACGAGTTCTGAATAATGTGCAGCCAAAATTTAGAAATTGCAGGAGAAAACGGGGTTTTGAGATGGCCTCAATATGACAATTTTTATTTCATGATCACTGTCTTGCTATTGTGCCAGTAGTCTTTCCACCTCCGCCACCAAATTCTCCGCCTCCACCTCCACGTCATTGACGAAAATAGTTGGCACAGCCACGATGCCGCGACCGGTAGCAAGGCGCAGATCATAGTATACCGCTGGCGCCGTCTGCTGGCTATCGAGACACTCTTGAAATTGTTCACCATCCAAACCGGCGGTACTGGCCAGCTGCCGCAGTGTCTCGGCGGTAAAAGCCGTACCGCTGAAACGACTGAACAGCAAATTGTGATACGGCAAGAATTTCCCCTGCGTGCCAGCGCACTCAGCCGCGACGGCGGCCATGACCGACGGCTGGGTGATGGGAAAATACCGATACTTGATCAACACGCGGTCACTGTACTGATCCAAGATACGACCAAGGGACTTGTCCGCTTCTTTGCAGTGCGAACAGTAAAAATCAAAGTAATTGGTGATGACTATTGTGGCCTTGGGGTTACCCAGGTCAGCCCGATCATCTTCATAGACCTGCTGTGTCGGGTCAGCCGGTTTGGCATACTCTGCCACCCACAGTACTATGACTAATACAAACAGTACGCCGATAACTAAGAAAAATTTTGTTTGCCGCTGTAGCATAGGATGAACTTGTAACTTGTAACTATTATAGCATACTAACATTTTGATTAAAAAAAGGCCCCTTTCGGGGCGAGGAGGGAACTGAACAAATTTGTGACTCGCCGCGTTAGAAAAATTTGGCGAGCTAATGCCGAATTCTGTGGACGCCCAGGAATGGCTCCTCCCGTGGTTCCTCACGAATGCACTGCCACGTCCCCAATACAACCAGAAGGATCATGAGCCCCAGTCCCCAGGGGTCGGTATGGAACTTTCCCCACGTCTGGAACAGGGTCGTCTTGACACCGCCGGTCTCATCAAACCAGCAGATCCCTGCCGAGATGGCCCCAGCCACCAACTCAACCAGGACGATCATGGTCAGAACATACATGACTCGCAGCATGGCATCCTCCTGACCGCTCTGTTGAGCGGGACGGTTTCTGAACCAAATTATATACATCATACTACAAAACAAAAATAATGTCAACAAAAAACCTATAAAATACCTAAAATTAAATACTTTTTCACTATTTTAACAGCCTGCAGTCAGATGCGACCGCAGGCTGTCGTGAGATGCGAATAGTAGCGCGTTATGTGGGACGTTTCTGACGCCGCCACCTAAACCGCCACCGCGGTCGGGTAGTCGCCAGAGCGTTCACCGGAGCGTTGTAGCGCCCCAAATAGACACCTCGCAGGAGAGCCTCTCGTCCCCAATGCAGAACAAAGTAGAGGGGATCCTGGCGCTGACGATGCCGACGAATACCGTATCCCGCGATAAGAAGCGCTGCCGCCACGCAGTACCAAATCATATTGCCTCCCATGATTATCCAATGCGACAGTATAGTATAAATAAAAAAATAGTCAAATAAACAAAAAGCCCGACCACTCGCCGGCTGTTAATTCGTAACTAGTTACTAGTTACTAATTACTACACCTTCACCACTTTCAATAATTCCAACGTTTTGCCTGACCCAACCTCATCCCCCACTACAATAATAGTCTGACCGGCTTTCGCCAACTGATATTTGAGCGCCAGCTGCCGCGCTAGAGTGGGTAGTGCGCTAAACGGCACCTTACCGCTATGCGTCATTGCCGTCACGCCCCAAATCAGCGCCAGCTGCTGGCGCAGTTTGTCCTGTGTCGTCAAGACGATAATCTTGGTTTCCGGACGGAACCTGACCAGCGCCTCGGGTACAGTTTCATTTTCAGCAATCGTCACAATCGCTTTGGCTTTTAATTTTTTGACTAAACGAGCCGCGGCGTCCGCCACGCCCAGCTCGGTAGAACGATAGTGAACATCACGATTGACTACCAGATCATCATAGGGAGAGTTCTCCATTTTACGAATCGTCTGACTCATCATCTGCACCACCTCCACCGGGTACTTACCGGTGGCCGTCTCGCCCGAGAGCATCACCGCGTCGGCGTGGTCAGCGACAGCGTTGGCGACATCGGAAACTTCCGCCCGGGTGGGACGCGGCTTCTCCATCATAGACTCCATCATCTGGGTAGCGATAATCACCGGCTTATGCGCCTCCAGACACTGACTGACAATCCGTTTCTGGATGACGGGTATATCAAAGGCCGGCAGCTCAATACCCAAGTCGCCACGCGCCACCATAATCCCGTCGGCAACGGCCAGAATTTCATCAAAATGATCCACTGCTTCCTGGCGCTCTATTTTGGCGATGACCTTGACCCGGCTACTCGGCTGGTACTGCCGGATCAGTTTCTTGAGCTGCAGCACGTCATGCGCCTCGCGCACGAAGGACAGCGCCACCCAGTCTACCCCAGCGCGCAGACCAAACTTGAGATCTTCCTTATCGCGGTAGGTGATGGACGGCGCGTCAATTTTGGTTTTGGGGATGTTCATGCCGCGGTGCGACAGCACTACCCCGCCCCGCACCACCGCGCAGTCCACCGTTGACTTACCCGGATGGAATTTGACTACCCGCAGCTCAAACAGGCCATCATTGATCAGAATTCTCGTGCCTTTACGCACCACCTTGGACAGATCATACTGTATGGGCACCACGGTCTGACTCTGAACCGCTGTCTTACTGCTGCGCCCTGCCCAGACCAACGTCACGGTTTTACCTGCCTGAAGCGCTATGCCGGACTTGGGCAATTCACCGGTACGGATGCGCGGCCCCTGGAGATCTTGGAGAATGGCAATCGGCACGCCGAGCTTGCTGCTGACCGCACGGAGATTATTGATCAGGAGCTGGTGGTTCTGGTACGTGCCATGAGAAAAATTCAGCCGCGCCACATTCATGCCAGCCGCTACCATTTTTTCTAAAACAGCCTTCTTCTCCGAAGCTGGACCAATGGTACAGATGATTTTAGTGCGCTTATGCATACCAAAAATAAAACACTAACAGCATTAAACTTGCTAACTTTCAACTTTACAACTTTTAACTAAGGACTAGGGACTAGGGACTAGGGACTAAACCTACAAATTAATCTTCTTGGCGTACTCTCCCAGCACCGGCAATTCCCAGTATTGTCCGGACAGCGCTTTGAGAATACCAATAATGGCCACGACCACCACGGCCAAAAACAACAGCCAGCCGATGATCGGGATCCAGAAAACTAGCCAACCAACCACTTCCACCAAAAACAGGAGTAAACCCTGCTTGGCATGGAACTGGCAAAACTTGCTGTCGCGCTTAGCCAGGAGCGGAATGAGAAACAGCACCCAGACGTACGACAGCGCCGCGATTAGCTTATTATCGTTGATGTCTTGGCTGTCCATCGGTTGAGCCGATGAGGCTGAATTATTCATCGCCATACGGATTGTTGTCCGAGGACTCGGGCGGGTCGTCTGCTGACGACACCGACTCGGCCGCTCGCGAGTAATGAATTAAATGTATAGATTTAGTCATGATAATGCCAATGCAGAGACCGACTAAAGCGGCGGCCAGCGGCTCTAGGAACAGATCCAAGAGTCGCCACCACGACCAGAACCAGATCAGCTGCAGCAGCGCGTGTCCCAAACCGAGTATCAGCGCCAAAAAAAGGCTGGCCGTGGCCGCGTGCCTGGCTTCACCCTGCTTGACGCGCGCCACCCGATAACTGATGAACACGACGCCACCGATAATAATCAGGTACCCAATCAGGCTCAAGCTCACTGGCGACCAGTCCAAAAAACTAATACTGCTAAGGAGATAAAAACCCAGCATCAAACCAGCGCACCAGCGCAGCGGCCGAGACGCGGCCGCAAAATAAAATTTTATGTCTTGTGAAACTACGTCCTCCTGCCGCGGATTTGATACCTCATACATACTGTCGGTAGTATAGCATAAAACCGTTGGCGAGAAAAACAGAGCCCCGGTCGTCGCTGTCTGCAACGCCGGGGAATTCACCGATGATTTCCGATGGGTGGCGGCACCGGGCCGCTCGCATCTTGTTTCTGCAAACAACGTGGCTGAGAGTTCTTCAGAATCCGTGCCTTATCGCCGGCGATTGCCTGGCCATCTACCTCGGTCACCAGCCATGGCTTCCAGTGTGCGCCGTACGGATTCTCCACTTCGCGGAACCGATACGTCTGCCCCAGTTGCACACTCTTCCGCTTATCCCGGTTAGCCCCCTCCGGAGGGTACAGGACAAGCGAAAGACTCTCGCGCATTACCAGCTCCATCCTCCACCTCCTTGAAAATGGCAAAGTACTACATACTATACTAAAGATAAAAAAATTTTGCAAGACCAAAAAATCGCTCCTCCTCAAGAGAAGCGTGCGTGTCCGTGTTTTTCCGTGCTCCGCGAAGCGGAGTCTGTGTTCCCCCGTAGAGACCGAGGGTCTTATACGGGGGACAGTGTCCGCTTTATGTGATTCACTAGGACACGGCTCCTTTGAGCACGGAAGAATACTGATATTTTTATAACAAAATCGCCCCCGACACGCGAGAGCGATTTTAAAGTAAATCAATCCACCGGATTACATCCCCATGTCCATGCCGCCCATGCCCGGCATCATACCGCCGCCGTGGCTATGTTCTTTCGGCTCCGGCTTGTCCGTTACGACCGCTTCAGTGGTAATGAACAACGCGGCAATGCTGGCGGCGTTCTGGAGCGCGCTGCGAGTCACCTTGGTCGGGTCAATAATCCCGGCAGTCAGCATATCCACGTACTGACCGAGTACCGCGTCATAGCCCATGGCGCCATCCAGCTTCTGGACTTCGGCCACCACTTTCGGGCCGTCCGCGCCGGCATTGTTGGCAATCATTTCCAAGGGTTTGGTCAGCGCCTGCTGCAGGATATGCACGCCGATTTTTTCATCGCCCTCCACCGATAGGCTGGCGAGAGCCTTGGCAGCGCGGATCAAGGCCGTACCGCCGCCCGGGACAATCCCCTCTTCCACCGCGGCGCGAGTGGCGTTGAGCGCGTCTTCAATTTTAAACTTAATCTCTTTCATTTCCGTTTCAGTGGCGGCGCCGACTTTGATCACCGCCACGCCGCCGGCGAGTTTCGCCAGCCGCTCTTGCAATTTTTCTTTGTCAAAATCAGAATCGGTATTTTCCAGTTCAGTGCGAATCCGCTTGACCCGTTCGGCGATCGCCTGCTTGTCACCCTTGCCGCCGACAATCGTGGTGTCATCCTTGGTGGCAATGACTTTGGCCGCTGAACCCAGGTCTTCCAGGTTGACGCTCTCCAGTTTCAGGCCCAATTCCTCGGTGATGACTTTGCCGCCGACGAGGACGGCGATGTCCTGGAGCATTTCTTTCTTGCGGTCGCCAAAGCCCGGGGCTTTGATGGCCACGGTGTTGAAGGTGCCGCGCAGCTTGTTGACAATCAATGTCGCCTGCGCTTCGCCATCCACGTCGTCGGCGATGATGACCAGGTCTTTCTTGCCGCTCTGCGCCACTTTTTCCAGGAGCGGCAGAATGTCGCTGATGGCCGAAATTTTCTTGTCGGTAATGAGTATCGGCACGCCGACGTATTCGGCCTTCATCGTTTCCGGGTTCGTAATCATGTAGGGCGAGGTGAAACCTTTGTCAAAACGCATCCCCTCCACCACCTCTTTCTCAATCCCGAATGACTGGCCTTCTTCCACGGTGACCACGCCGTCGTTACCCACCTGCTCCATGGCCTCGGCGATCACCGTACCGATTTTTTCGTCATTGGCGGAAATGGCGGCCACCTGCGCGATCTCGGACTTGCCGGACACTGGCTTGGAAATAACGGCGCGCAGATGCTCCACCACCGCGGCGGTGGCTTTCTCAATGCCGTGGCGGATGACGATCGGGCTGACGCCTTTGCCCTCTTTTTCCATGGCCTTAAAGGCTTCATTGATAATGAACTGCGCCAGCACGGTCGCCGTAGTGGTGCCGTCACCGGCCACGTCGTTCGTCTTACTCGCCACTTCCTTAATCAGCTCGGCGCCGACATTCTCAAACTTATCTTCCAGATCAATTTCCTTGGCAATAGTCACGCCATCATTAGTGATGACCGGCGAGCCGTAGCCCTTATCCAGAACCACATTGCGGCCCCGCGGTCCCAATGAAATTTTAACGGTATCGGCCAATTTATCCAGGCCGGCCTTGATGGCGGCGCGCGCCTCTTTATTAAATTTAATCTGTTTAGCCATAGTGATTAACGATTATATAATGATTAGAATTCTATAGAATTATAGTTAGGGAAATAATATAAGTGAAAAGTTATAAAGTTATAAAGTTGAAAGTTCTCTCCTTTTAATTTTCAACTTGTAACTTTATAACTTTCTAACTTTCTAACTTTTAACTTAACTATTCCAACACCGCAATGATATCACTCTCGGAGATGACCAAGAGCTCCTGCCCGTCCACCTTGATCTCATCCGGTGAGTATTTCTTGAACATGACTTTGTCGCCAACTTTGACGGCCATTTCAGACCGACTGCCATTGTCCAGCATCTTGCCCTGGCCCACGGCCAAGACTTCGCCACTCTCCGGACGCTCCTTGTCCACGGTGTCCGGCAGGACTATCCCTGACTTAGTGATCTCCTCTTTGGTGATTGCCTTGACAATCACGTGATCTGACAGTGGTTTAAGGTTCATAGATTTGTCTTGCAAAATTTATTAATTTTGGAGCTCATCTCAAAAATTGCTTTTGTGGCGAAAAATGATCTTTTGGGAGCGAGCGGCCTGAAGCGCGACGAAGCATACCAAGCGTATGGTGAGAAGCGCTGAAGGCTGCGTAGCCCCAAAAATCATTTTTCGAGCCAAAATGGATTTTTGAGATGAGCTCTGGTCTAATTAGCACTCCGCCATTTAGAGTGCTAATTTTATCGCTCCCCCATTTTAGCTGAAATAAAAAAACCCGTCAAGGGGTTTAAAATCTTTGGGGGTTTAAAATCTTCTGTGTTCTTCCGTGCCCCGACGCCAGTCGGGGTCTGTGTTCTTCAGTGTCCGCAATTCAGGGACACAGAATAACACAGACTAAAGCACAGAAGAACACAGGATTATTCCTGAGGCACGGCTAAACTCATTACCACCCACCACAGCATCACCCCGAAATACAAGCTCCAGAGGAAGTGATCAAACAACCCGAGGAGTAGCAGTGCAATCAGCGCCACCTTCCCCACCAGTCCGCCCCGCCTGCCACATACCACATACCCCATACCTAAAACATACAGCGCCAACCCCACGATCCCCAACTCCGCCCACACCAGCAAAAAAACATTATGCACCGGCTGGTACGCCCAGACCGGCCGACTGCTATCCAGCTCACGGTACGCCGCCACAGTATAATTCCCCAGCCCCACGCCGGACAGCCAATGACTTTTGAGGACCGTAAACGATTGCGCGGTCAGGTCAACATGACTCTGATACGACTGACTGTCCAGCCGCCCCTGGCTCAATACCCGCGAACTGATCGGCTGCCAGAAAATGGCCGAGAGGAGAACCACCAAGACCGCGCCGGCCATCAGCAGCTGCCAGGTGAATATACTGCGTACCCGTTTCACCAGCAGCCACATACCACATACCACATACGACATACCCAAAACCAACCACGCCACCCGAGAAAACGTAAACAAGAGTCCGCCGAGCATCAAGAGCCAGCTCCCGGTTACCAATAACCTCTGCCAGCGATTGTGTGCCAGAAAACTTAAACCTAAAGCGCAAATTAAACCGACAAGCAAAAACGCCGCCAGCATATTGGGGTGCGGCAGACTGCCGTACGCGCGCAGCCAGCGCTGATCGCCGTATTCCACCACCAGCACGCCGAGATCCTGCGCCGACTGACTGGCCAGTCCCAGCCACTTACTGCCAACAATTCCCTGCGACAAAAACTGGTACAGCGCTAATCCGCCCTGCACTGCTCCGGCCGCTACCAGACTGATCATCACCTTCATCCGATTAACCGGACCATGCCGCAGGAGAAAATAAAGCAGAAACCCGGAGACCAAAATCACCCAGTGGTAAATGGCGATATTCCAGTCTAGCGCCCAGGCGCTCGCCAGCAGCGACCAAACCACCAAACCAACGAGCAACCAATCCAGGACGGTCTTCTGCGGCCGGATTTTATTTTTCTTAAGATAGATAAAAAACAGGACCACCAGCAAATACAAAAGAATCTGGGTGCCGTAAAGACTGTTGGAGCCATACTCCCAGTATCCGCTGTTCAAGCTGGCCAGCTGGTACATCCAGCGCGTTTGCCAGGGTAATAGGAAAACGAGGAGGTAGATGCCCCACTCCAAAATTTTAGACAACTTCAATTTTAACAACATAACCGTAACCAAAGTATACCACAATCAATTTTTAGCCAAAAGGAAAAGGGCGTCCGCCGCGGCGGACGCCCTCATGCGTTTTGAAACTATGTCTCGGACCTAGTGATGGTCGGAGGATCCGACGTACACCTGGGTGGTGATCGACAGGCCCACATGATGCAGGGCCGCGGTCAACGATCCGAGCAGCCGCCTGATCTCCTCGCCGTCCTTGGCGATGCGCTGATCGTGGACTGTCTTGAGAACATCCACGAACAGTGTATCGGGAACGGTATAACCCATACCGAGCTCGTAGCTCCCGTTGCTGATACACTGCAAAATGTTGACTTTGAACGGCGGCAGTTGCCGCAATTGGTGAGTCAACAGCTCGGTAAGCTGATACTCCCAGCAGACCAGCCAGATCTCCAGCTCTTTGATCGCTGGGTTGTGGATCAACTTCACGGCAAACTGCTGACCATGGACATTCACCAGAAGACCATCCTGGCGCTCACCACGGGGCAACGCCTCGCCGAACCGGATCAAGATCGTTTGGTGATAAGGCCCGCTGGTATCCATCGGCAGCTGCTCCCGGCCTTCTCGCAAACGATCTCGGTAGTAGGCGCACAGTGTCTTACACTTATGGGGGTGCGTTAACAGACCGTAGCCCTCTGTAACGATCAACGCCCGCCGCAGCATCACCTGCGCCAAGTCGTCGACGACGCGCGTGCCGCCGAACGCATCACTCTCGCAGGTATTGCGCCAGAGTTGCTTGAACTCCAGCCAATCTTTCCGCAGTAGCCGGGCGTTCGAGGGCAACAGTACGTGGAGCCGTTCCAGGTCGGTTAAATTTCGCGCCATACCCATCATCAGCAGGTATGCCGCCTCGACACCCTGCTCGGACAGAAACAACCACTTGTCCTCCAGGGCTCCAACGAGAAGATCTGATCTCACACTCATCGCTCGTCTCCTGTCTTTGGTCTATTGTGGTAACCACCGCTAATCTTGTCCTCAAGACATCACCCTGCCGACCAAAACAGGGTAATCGCGGCGTCCCCAGCGCTCCTGCGCTTCGTCACGGGGAAGTTCTACCCCAGCCCATCGCGCCTGCGATGTTTTTGTCTCCCCAATGGAAACAGACCGGCTAGCCAGCGCTCCCGCGCTCCTCTTTAGACGATACAAAGAGGAATAAAATAAAAAAACTTTTTTATCTCATTTCTCCCAATATTGTTGGATTTAGAAACATATCATATATAAGACTGTCTGTCAATCAAAGATACTGAAAAGTGTTTAAAATTAGAGAATAAAGCTTGAAACTTGAAACAGGTCTGGTTTCAAGTTTCATGTTTCAAGTTTCAAGTTCTTGGTCTCCTAAACTTCGCTCCTTGGTAATTCCATTCGTAATTCGTAATTAACTCCTCCCCCTCACCAACTCATTCCCCTTCACCACCCACTCATTGCGATACGCTTCGCGCCGGTCGTTGCTGATGAGCTTGATTACCCCGGGCCGGACAACCACGCCGACGTCCTTGTTTATTTTGTCCCGAAGAGCCTTCGGCATTTTTTTCAATTGCAGCCAGTGGAGCAGCCGCTCACACCAAGCGCCGGAACAGAGCAGCTCGCTTACAAAACGAACACCGCGGCTCGGCCAGCCCAGGCGGATCACCCGCCGTAGGTTCGGCTCCAAGCCGATACTATTGGCCAGCTGTGCCTTGACCCAACTATTAGCCGCCAAAAAACGATTGTACTGACCGCCAACGTCATAGACCGGATGCAGCTGATTGATCCAATAGTCCAGGTAAATGTCGTCACGCGGCAGAGCCAGCTCGCGCAGATCCAGGTGATCTAGGTCTACGAAAAAACTCAAGCAAAATTTGTCACGGCGGTTTTTGTCTGTCGGGCGCAGGCCGCATAATTTTAAAAATAGCAAACAAAAAAAACGCGCTGTCCAGACGCGACCGGCCGCGCTGACCACAAACAGATCAATATCACTGTCAGCTCGCGCGTTGCTGTAGCTCAAGCTATTGCAAACACCGATCAGACGGACAAAGGGCAGCCGCGCCAAAAACTTCCCTACCCGTTTGACGCGCCGGTACTTACGCTCGGCGATGAGATATTTCTCCTTACGCTCATCCACAATCCGATTCGGGCGCTGCACCAGAAAATAAAACCCCTGGTGCATCTTGACCTGGGGCATCTGCTCCAACACCGCCTGGACGTCGGCCACGTTCGCCCTAGTACCACTGTAGAGATACTGCCAAACCTCCATGGCGGTCAGGGGAAAACCAAATAAATCAAAAAAAGCGAGAGTTTTGAGAATGGGTACGGATAAAGAAGTAGACTCCATGGTTTTAGACGTTGAGCTGGTTATTGTATTGCCGTGTTCTTCTGTGCTCCGCGAAGCGGAGTCTGTGTGTCCCGCAGAGCGGGATCAGTGTCCTATTTATTCAAAACACACACTGTCCCCGAAAAATCGGGGAACACAGACCCTTCGGGCACGGACAAACACGGCCATGCAATAACTATTGTATTAATCGCGTGACGTAAGCACGCCTTCGGCAACGGCCGGCTCGGCCTCAGTCTTGACCGCTTCCGCAAAGGCCTGGCGGCGATCCGGCGCATTATCATCCACCACCATTTTCTCGGCGGTAATAGAGATCACCTGACGGCGATTGATAATTAACGTATTGTTCAAGAGATGGTGAATCGGGTTACTGCTGCCAACATGATAATTCATCACTGTGTGGTCATCAATGTCAATTTCCATGTCCGTCACGGCGCCCAAATGCTGCCCGCTCTGGGTGTAGACCGGCAGGCCGAGGAGTTTTTTGGCGTGGATAAGCATAGGAATTAGAAATTAGAAATTGCCGTATGGTCTGTGTCCTGGTTAACCTGGGTTTTAAAACCCAGGTTAACCAGGACAGCGGCGTCTTTAATTTCTAACCCGCTTCGCCCGCCCGCACCCCGCACAATGCGGGGCGGGGCGAAACGAGTTTCCAGTTTCCAATTTTTATTTATATAACTGCAAAACTAACAAACTAACAAACTTATAAACTTATAAACTAGACCTACTGATTAAAGATTTACGCCACTTCGCAAATTCCCCAATCCCCAAAGAATTAGGCTCTGGCGAAGTTGCACAAACCGCAGACTATTAAAAAGTATTGATTGTAATTTTCAAGGTGTCCACGGAAACGATCAGCTA
>JACRDY010000047.1 GCA_016218485.1 Candidatus Falkowiibacteriota bacterium | reverse complement strand
TAGCTGATCGTTTCCGTGGACACCTTGAAAATTACAATCAATACTTTTTAATAGTCTGCGGTTTGTGCAACTTCGCCAGAGCCTAATTCTTTGGGGATTGGGGAATTTGCGAAGTGGCGTAAATCTTTAATCAGTAGGTCTTTTAAATAAACCACAATCAGTAATACCAAATTCCTAATGTCAAATGACTAGTCAATTTCAAATGACCAATGCCGAATATCCTGACTTTTGGCATTGATTTGTCATTTGGATTTTGAAATTTGGCATTACTCAAGGTTGGGATTTGGAATTGACCCGTCTGTTTTGGGAGAGGGATATAAACGAGGGATATAAACGTTTGGTTTTACGAACATATATGGTATAATCTCAATCGTATGGTTTCTTCTGCTAAACGAAATAAAAACAAAACCGCCTGGGTGGTGGCGGTCAATATGGGCTATGGCCATCAACGCGCGGCGCAGCCGTTTACGGCGATTGCTGAAGGTGGCATTATCAGCGTTAATGATTATCCGGGCATTCCAGGTAATGACAAGCGTAAGTGGGAGAGCAGCCGGGTATTTTATGAATTGATTTCCCGATCCAAGCAGCTGCCGCTGATCGGTGAGGCCTTGTTCGGCTGGTATGACCGTAAATTTCAGAGCATTGCGAATTTTTACCCCAAGCGTGATTTGTCTGATCCGGGATTCCAGCTCAAGAGCATGTACCGGATGATCCGCGCCGGCTGGGGCAAGGATTTGATTGATACGCTCAACAAGCGGAACTCGCGCTTGCCGCTGCTGTCAACATTTTTTATCCCCGCGTTCTTTGCCGATGAGCACGGCTACAAGGGTGACATCTACTGCCTGGCGACGGACACGGATATTGCCCGCCAGTGGGCGCCGTTTGACGGCAGCAAGAGTCGTATCAAGTATCTAGCGCCCACCACGCGCGCGTTTGAGCGCCTGAAGATGTATGGCGTGCAAGAGCGGAATTTATTTTTTACCGGTTTCCCGTTACCCAAAGACAATATCGGCGGCAGTACCATGGCCGCGCTCAAGCAGGATGTCTGGCACCGTATCCACCACCTTGACCCGCGGCATAAGTTTATTGATAAGTACCGCGAGAGTTTGGTACACTATTTGGGTCAAGATCGCAATCACTGTTCAGATCATTGTTGTTTAAACATTACTTTTGCCGTGGGTGGCGCCGGGGCGCAGCGGGAGCTGGGTATGACGATCGTCGGGAGTTTGGCGCGGCAGCTGGCTGGCAATCGTCTAGTTATCAATTTGGTGGCCGGTGCCCGCTCGGACGTCTACAGTTATTTCAATAATCAGCTGAAAAAGCTGCGGCTGCAGTCGCATCTGGGCAAGAATATCAGGATTATTTTTGCTAAAGACAAATTGGAGTACTTTAACAGTTTTAACGCCGCCCTGCGCACGACCGACGTGCTCTGGACCAAACCGAGCGAATTGGCTTTTTTCAGCGGACTGGGTATCCCCATTATCATGGCCGAGCCGATCGGCGCGCAGGAAATATTTAACCAGCAGTGGCTGCGCGCGGTGGGCAGCGGTATTGATCAGCAGGATCCGCGGTATGCTCACCAGTGGCTGCCGGATTGGATAGAGTCAGGCTGGCTGGCCGAGGCGGCGCTGCAGGGCTTTTTGGACGCGCCCAAGTTTGGCACCTACAACATTGAACAAATTATTTTTAAACAAAAAGTCAGGCGTGAGGGGCAGGTGCAATTATTATAATAAGATAGTGAGATGGTGGAAAAACTCTTTTCCGTCTAAAAAGCAGTTTTGCCGCTACCTCAATCTTTATTCATAACAATAGTCTATGTCATATCCGGTTCTCCTTATTCTCGGTAGTTTCACCCTGGTGGCGGTGGGCGTGGTAGTGGTGGCGGTGGGTGTTTTTCGTCCACAGCGTCAGCAGCAGCTCGAGCGAGCGTCCTATTGGCTCTTGAGCGTGGGCAGCCTCATGTACCTGGTGGCGAGCGTGATGGTTTGGTCAGATGGTTTAGCCTGGAGCGTGTTTAAGGCTCAACTCCTGGTGTTGTTGCTTGTTTTTGTGGTCTACCATCTGGCGTACCATTTAGCTAAGCAGCAACGGCTGGTGCGGTATTTGGCGCTACTCCTGTTGATTGTGGTCATCGCCTGGATGCATTTTCATTGGAGCGGGTTGCTCTAGGGAGCTATTGTTGGTAAAATAAAAACGGGCCTAACCGCTGATTGGCGTGGGTCCGTTTTTTTATCATAAAAACATGAAAACACGAGAACATTAAAACAAGTTGTTTGTTTTAATGTTCTCGTGTTTTCATGTTTTAAGTTTCAGGCTATTTAACCGAGAAAGGTAACGTGGCGACGAGAGCTTGAATATTGTCAGTTTCCATCAGGTAAACCCACAACTCGTATTGTCCCGGCGTGCCGGGATTACCAAAAGCCGAGCCGGAGAATTCAGCGAGGTTCATGGGCGCGGTTTCGGAGATAAATATTTCTTTGGCGGTATCCAGGACTTTGAGACTGTACTGCGTGCCCGCCCGCGCGGTGTCAGTTAATTGCCAGGTTACTTGAGGTTGGTCGGTAGGGGTAAGGGTAGTAGCCGACAATTCTAGTTTTTTGAAATAGTTATCATAGAGTTCAGCCCGGGGCACTTCTGTCAGGTTGGGTTGGTTAGTGAGGGGCTGGGCCGGCGGTGTGGTCAGACGAATATAGACTGCCGCCAAAATTGAGGCGACGGCAATAATAATAGCCACTTTGAGTAATTTTTTGGTAAATTTTTCCATAAAAAAGAGTTATTGCTTAGCAAGCGGTAGTGTAACAGATTTTTGTCAACAAAGAAAATGCATTGCTCAGCG
Source organism: Candidatus Falkowiibacteriota bacterium (assembly GCA_016218485.1). Classification (GTDB taxonomy): domain Bacteria; phylum Patescibacteriota; class Patescibacteriia; order JACRDY01; family JACRDY01; genus JACRDY01. Next base: position 1,813 of record JACRDY010000047.1, on the reverse strand, counting down.
GGGCAGAGCACTACGGGTAGAGTATTACTGCGGCGCCGTCCTGTGGCTGGTAGTCTCTGTACTGTTGGAGTTTTGGCAGCTGGGAACGGATAATTTTTTCTGCCACGAGGCGTGAAATATTGAGTGATTGCCATCCTGCGGAATTCCATTGTGACGTCTGCGGCAGCTCCAGTCTGCGCTGTACCCGTTGGTAGAGTGCAGAGCCAAAGCTGTTTCTGATCTCTGCATTGGACGTCTCAAGCAGCTGGATGGCCACCGGCAGGGCGTCGTCAGACAAGCTGCTTAAGTAAGCGGTGTCCAGTATGCCGGTCGCGGGGAATAATGCGATATTGCGGCGGGCGATCAAGGCGTCCGGGTTGAGAATATTCATTACCACTAAAAATAACATGAGGGAAATGAATAGCTGCAGGGCGAAAACAGTGTCTTGGCCATGGCGGTAAATTTTGTAGAGTAAGAGGCAGAAGACTACCGCCAAGAGAATAATGAACGCGTGACTGTACAGTCGCAGCGTGGTCAGGCCATAGGCGTTCTCATAGAGCGATAGGCGGGTAAACGCTGAAGCCATGATAATCAGCACTTCGATAACGAGCACGCCGCTTAAAACCTTGAATCCTCGTGAGTGCGCCGCTTCTTTTTTGACGATATATTTTTCGATCAGGAGGAGCAGAAGGAAGGAGAGAATGGCTACGGCGATGAGCTCAAAAAACCCCCGGCGGGCGTACTCGGCATAGGTAAAGCCTTGGGCGGAAATATTACTCTCACCCCCGAACAGGTAGGTGAGCTGCACCAGAATAAAAATGAAAAACAGCCCACTGACCGATCCGAGGAGAATGGAACTTTCAATATGTCCAAAGCGGCCGGGGGCGCTCTCCGGGTGTGTCGCGTTGCCCTGACTTTTTTGGCTGAGGGCGTAGGCGTACGCGCCGGTAAATCCGCAGGTGATCAGCAGCACCAGGATAACGCGAAAAATCGTTTCTGATTCAAAATCAAAGCTGATGAAACTGGAAAGATACTTTTGGAAGATCAAATCTGCCGAGGCAAAGAGCAGCAGAAAAATAATTAAAACCGGAATCGCCATCAGTATGCCCTTAATAACCGGTGAGAGAATGTTTTTGCCGTCGCTCTGCTTGCGGAATGGCAAGAGATCGGACAGTGTCCGGAAGAATGGGGGAATAAAGTGAAAGCCGGCTTGGGGCAGGGCTTTGAGGTAGTCGTTGATGGAGAAGTTTTTGAGCCGGTCGCGGATGGACACTTCAGCCATCAAAATCAGGAGCAGGAGTGAGGCGAATAGATTGAGCAGGGTGAGCGGCTCGCTGGTCCGGACAAAAACCATGATGCTGAAAAAGAGGAGTGGGGGCGCCAGCCAGAGGGCTTCGGGATGGAGATGTTGTTTGCAGAAAAGAATTAATACAAAAAACGTTGTTATAATCAGCGCCACATACAAGGGGAAGGCGATGCCGAGGAATTTGCCGTAGAAGAAATAATCAAATAGTACACCTAAAAGCAGCGCTACTCCGGTTATGACCGCGGCCTTTGTTATGGCACTCGGCTGTGAGTCATTCGTGTCCATAGGAATCGTTTTTTTCATTGTATCACGATGGCGGCGGAGAGGCTAGAATACGCTGCATAGCTTAATCGGGCTGGCCTCATACTTACCCGCCAATGCCTATATCGCAATTACTGAACGCAGTGCGAACCTACTTTGAACGGAACTGACCCGCCCCGCGGCTCCGCCCCCGCCAGAGGCGGGGCGCAAAGCAAAACATTTTTCTCTTTTTTCAATTTTGGCGCGCGACCACTTTTCTTCTAAAAG
>JACRDY010000046.1 GCA_016218485.1 Candidatus Falkowiibacteriota bacterium | reverse complement strand
TAATCCAAAGACAAAAATCTTCTCTAACAGACGTTTCAACCGTGTGACAACTGACTAAAAACAAAAAACCTCACCTTAAGTGAGCTGTCTTTGGTTTGGTTGTGGCAGAGGGCGAAAAAGAGTTTCGTAATTCAAAGCTCACAGGAGTACCACCCAAACGTTATACTAAAGATAAAAAGTTATGAAATTTTCCCTTCAATCTCCCTCACCGCCCAATCAATCAACTCTTTGAGCTGGCGCTTTTCGGACCAGCGGAACGGACTAAGAACGAACTTGTCCGTAGCCATTTTTTGCAGGTCATTATTGGCGACGCCAATCCGCAGCCGCCAAAAGTCCTGCGTCCCCAGCGCGTCAATGATTGACTGCACGCCACGGTGCCCAGCCGAACTGTGGTCTCTGACTAGTTTAATTTTACCAAACGGCAGATCTTTATCATCATGCACAATAATTAAATCATCCAGCGCGGCATGATGCTTCTTGACCACAAACGCGGCGGTCTTGCCCGACACATTCATAAACGTCTGGGGTTTCAGGAGCTCCACCTCCTGATCATTTATTTCTACTCGGCAGTGCTGGGCTAAAGCCTTATCACTGTCTTGCCACTTGGCTTTTTTCCCAGCCAGCGCGTCCAAAACCACCCAACCTATATTGTGGCGAGTCTTAGCGTACTGCCTGCCGGGGTTGCCCAGGCCGATGATGAATTTCATAAATAGTACATTGAGCTGGTTGCAAAACTACTTTTAAGCGTCCCGCCGTGGCGGGGTGACAATCATTATGCTGAACCCTTGACGACTTGTCCACCAAAACTTTAGCGACGGTGGAAGTCTAGGATGAAAAGGACACAGTGCAGCTAAAGGAGTTTTGCAACTAGCTCATTGCTATTATGAGGAGCGACACAGTCTCCCCGGCCTCGCCAAGCGAAGCGGGGCGGGGCGGGCTGGCTGTGTTATATAACACGGCTAGAAGCCGTGTCGCTCCTACAGCCGCTCAATCAACCCCCGCAGCTCCTCCTCCGAATAAAACTCTATGGTAATCTTGCCTTTACCATTCTTTTTCTCTATCTTCACTTTGGTCCCGAGCTTCTGGCGCAATTCCTCTTCTTGCGCGCGCGTACCGGCCTGCGCCAAGGCCAATCCTGCCTCCGCTCCCGCCACGCCGGACTTGAAGGCCTTGGCGGCCGCTTCGGTATCGCGGACGTTCAATTTTTCCTTAACGATTTTTTGGAAAAACCTCATCTGATCTTCGGGCGTAGCCAGGCCGGCTAAAATCTTGGCGTGTCCTTCAGAAATTTTTTCGTTAGCAATAGCGACCTGAACTGCTTCCGGGAGATTCAGCAAGCGCAGCGTGTTGGTCACGGCCGCACGCGACTTACCCACTTTCTGCGCCACTGCTTCCTGCGTCAGTGAAAATTCGTCAATCAGGCGCTGATACGCGGCCGCTTCTTCAATCGGGTTGAGGTCGGTACGCTGCACGTTCTCAATAATGGCGAACTCCAACTTCTCGCTTTCGCTAGCCTCACGAACAATGGCCGGCACGCTTGGCAGCTCCAGTGTTTTGGCCGCGCGCAGCCGCCGCTCCCCGGCAATCAATTCATAGTCACCGCCCTGGCGCGTCACGATCAGTGGCTGCAAAATGCCGTGCTCTCTGATGGAATTGATCAATTCTTCCAGGGCGGCGTGACCAAACTCCTGGCGCGGCTGATGCGGGTTGACCGCGATCCGCGCCGGCGCGATCTGGTAAATCCGCTCACCGCCGAGTGTTTCATCGGATTTGTCGGGCGCGACTGCCGTCGGGGTAATAATTTTTTTGGGAATCAGGGCATCTAGTCCTCGGCCAAGAGACATAACAGCCAGAATTAAGATTTAAGATTTAAGATTTAAGAATCAACATACCCTTAATAAATCTCTTTTTTTCCGATAGCTCCACCACTCATTGTCATCGCCATCGCCAAACCACCAATGATCAGAATTGATTTCCAGCGCTTTGGCGGCAATTTGACGAGCCAGATCGGTATTGAGACGATTGATGGCAAAGGGCATCCAGCTCTCGGCGCGCTGATTGCCAATATCCACCTGCTCTTTGAGCGACAGGATCCACTCCAGGTTGTCCGCGTCTTTGGCGAGTTTGGCTTCCAGGCTCTGGCGCGCTTCAAACTCTTCCACGGTTGCTTTGATGTCTTGCCCAAACGGCACCGTCGGCACCAAATCATTCAGCACCTCGGTTACGTTGGCTTTGGCATATTTTTGGTGCACGTAGTTCAGATCTGAAGTGCGCGCTTCCGGGAAATCATGGAGTAAACACATTTTCAAAACTTTGGCCAAGTCAGCCTGCGGTTCACTCATGGCCAAGACATAGCCGATCAGCGCCACGCGGTGCACGTGTTCGGCCACGCTCTGCCGACCGCTGCCGAGAAAATAAAAACCGCTGCGGGGTGTTTTGGCCAGCATGCCGGCTTCAAAGAGGAAGTCAACGATTGAGTTTAGATTGTCCATAGTAGATACATTGCTACATAGCTATGTAGCCATTATACTTTCTCCGTAGCTAAAACCTCCCGCGCCAGCCGATCATACGCCCGCGCGCCCTTGGAGAACGGCCGGTAGTGCAGGATTGACTGCCCATACGATGGCGCCTCGGCCAGGTGCACAATCCGCGGAATAACCGAGCGGAAAATACGATTGGGGAAATACTTGTACAGCTCCTCCATGACGTCATTGGATAGCGTATTACGCCGGTCATACATCGTCAAGACCGCGCCCAAGACGGCGATATCAGGCCGTAGATTCTCTTTAACCAAATTGATGGTATTCATCAGCTGACCCAGCCCTTCCAGCGCATAGTATTCGGCCTGCACCGGGATCAGGATCTCGTCCCCGGCCGTCAGGCTATTGATGGTAATCAAGCCCAGCGACGGCGGACAATCAATCAAAATGTAATCATACGCGCCTCTGGCTTCCAGGAGCGCCTGATGCAGCTTGAACTCGCGATCGGGCAGGTTAACCAGCTCCACGCTGGCGCCGGCGAGCGACAATGTGGCCGGGGCGACTTTCAGACCCATATGCTTGGTCGGCACCACAATATGGCGGAGCGAGCGCTGGCCAGCAATCACTTCATAAATCCCGGCTTCCAGATTCTGGTGATCAATACCGAGCCCCGACGTCGCGTTCGCCTGCGGATCCATATCAACCAAGAGGACGTTCTTACCATACTCCGCCAAATATGCCGCCAAATTAACAGCGGTAGTGGTTTTACCCACCCCGCCTTTTTGATTGACAATGGAAATAATTCGGGACATATTCGTGGCTGAATTATACCATTTTTTGCCAAAACAGATAAGCTGCTCAGCATCCGCCGAGAGTCGTGTGCATCAACCGCGTGATTATTTCCCGGCCATGGAATACCCACCATCCACCAAAATAGTCTGCCCGGTAATGAAGCTGGCGCGATCAGATGCCAAAAACAGAATCGCCTCCGCGATCTCTGTCGGCTCGGCAATACGGTTCAAGAGAGACGCCATGGCTTGCCGCCGCAGCTGTTCACTCCAAGTTTTGCTCATATCAGTATTGGTGAAACCCGGGGCAATGGAGTTAACGAGAATTGTGGGGGCAAATTCTTTGGCCAGCGTAGCGGTCAAATTGATAATCGCCGCCTTAGAGCTGGAATACGCGGCTCGCCCAGACGTCATCCCATAACCACGAACTGAAGAAACATTAACAATTCTTCCATACTGAGCTTTTTGCATTAATGGGATTACCGCTTTACAAAAATTGACCGTACCCAAAACGTTGATATGAAATATCTCCAGCCAATCCTGCTCTGTCGCTTCCAAAAATGGTTTGGCGTTGGTAATACCCGCGCAGTTTACCAACACGTCTATCCTACCGGCAGCTTGGAGTGCTTGCGCGACAGCAGTATGTACCGCCTTACTATCCGCCACGTCGCAGGTGATAACAGTGGCGCCCAACGACTTGGCCAGCGTTTGCAGCTCTTGGCTGTCTTCCTTGCCGTGGAGAATGACGGTCGCGCCGTACTGCTTGGCCAGTTTGGCCGTGGCCGCGCCAATTCCCCGAGACGAGCCGGTAATGAGAATGGTTTTGCCTGCCAAAAAATTATCCATAAAAGTAATATTGCTAGGAACGACACGCCCTCCGGGCGTGTTATGCTTATTGATTAAACGAAACTGATGAGATGGTTGTAAAACCATTTCGTAGCGAGATTTAGGTATTTTTGCCGCTGGGCGAGAAAGGCGGCGGAAAATGATTGAGCCGTACTGGCAGTACGGTGCCAATCATTTTATGGCGCCTGACGAAGACCCGGGGTAAAAATAGCAAATCGTAGGAGAAATGGTTTTGCAACCATCTCAGTATACCCACCAGTAGAATAGCAAATAGCGCACAAAAATTCTAGCCACGCAAAAATCATCCATCAAAAAATCATCCATCATTGCCTTTTTTTTAATCCTATAGTATACTCAAGCGTGCCAGAAATAGATTTGCAGCGGGGTAGAGTCCCGCTCTCGAGCCAAAGGCTCGGAGCGAGGATCCTCGCCCCGCCCACAGGCGGGACGGGACAGTCCGGTAACCTACTATGTATTCTGTATATATTTTAAAAAGCGTACATTTTGGCAGATATTATATAGGCCAAACACAAAATATCACTGATCGGCTGCGGAGTCATAATGCTGGCAAAAATTCTTCCACAAGAAAATACCGGCCTTGGCAACTTGTTTATAGAGAAGAGTATGCAACCAGATCAGAAGCGATGCAGAGAGAAAAATACTTAAAATCTCTCAAAAAAAGAGTTAGGCTAGAAAACATTATACAACGCAGCGGGGTAGAGCAGTCCGGTAGCTCGTCGGGCTCATAACCCGATGGTCGTGGGTTCAAATCCCACCCCCGCCACCAGAAGGGAACTTAGCGGTTGAGAACCAACCAAGGAGTGGGCGTGCCGTAGGCACGCCCACGCTGTTTCGCCTGATTTTCCAAACGAATTCGGATTCCCGCCTTCGGCGGGACGGAGGATTTTTTCGCCAAGAAACAGGTGCGAGCCAAAGATTTCTTTGGCACAGACCTTTTTAGCAAAAAGGTCTGAATCAGAAGCAATTTTGTCCAATGATTGAGCGTCTTTTAGCCATTGTTGGAAAGGTGCGAGCCAATCATTCTGCTTGTGTGAAAGAGATGTCATTTCTTCTTCGAGCGACTTCTTTTCGGACAACAGTTTTGATTTTTGTAAACGATAATCTTGCTCATCAATCACTTGGTCAAGATACCCCGTAAGAAGTCGCTCTAACTTTTCCGACAAAGAAGAAATCTTTTTCTTTTTTTCTTCCACACAAG
>JACRDY010000045.1 GCA_016218485.1 Candidatus Falkowiibacteriota bacterium | reverse complement strand
CGCCTGCTTGCCAAACAAGTCGGCTGGGATTGGTCGGGTGAATGGCGGATTGTGGCGGAAAATCAGAATAAAATCCCCCCAGCGCGCGAGCGAAGCGAGCGCGTACCTTCTTCCGAAAACTCTCAATGTCTAACTTGGTCGCCGGGTACGGATTTGAAATTTTCCATCAAGGGGATCCCGGCGGTCAGTTGCTACGGTGAGCACAACATTCCTGACGGCGAGGTCTTTACCGCGCCAGTCAAAGACAGCGTCAACGGCACGGTGGCGTACAACTGCCCCACTTCCTACCAGGGGCAGGACTGGAGTGACGTGAGCCTGGTCTTCCGCGATGGTAAGATCATGGAGGCGCACTGCGCTCAGGGTGACGCGGCCATCAATCGCATCTTCGACACCGATGAGGGTGCGCGGTACGTGGGCGAATTTGCCATCGGTACGAACCGAGGGGTGAAGCGTCCGGCTCGTAACATCCTGTTCGATGAGAAGATCTTCGGGTCGTTCCATTTCACCCCCGGCCAGTGCTACGACGAGGCGCCCAACGGCAACGCGCACTCGGCGGTTCACTGGGATCTCGTCCGTATCTTGCGGTCGGAGTGGGGCGGCGGCCAGATCAGTTTCGACGACGTGCCGATCATGATAGACGGCCGGTTCGTGCATCCCGATCTGCTCGCGCTCAATCCGGCGGCCTAGCGCGGTTTTCAGCACAGATATTTCAGTGTGGCCTCCGGCGCTCATAAGTGCCGGAGGCCAGTCCTTTTTCACCCTCTTGCCAAAATTATTTCTATCCTCTACACTACCTAAATACGAAAAATACTAGTCGGTGGCGATATGCCTTTCTTAGATAACAAAACAAAAATAAAAAAATTGGATCGCGCCAATGTGCTCGGCTCGATTGAGCGGCTAGGGATGCAGTGTTCTGATGCGTGGCAGGCGGCGAGCGCGGTTAGTATGCCCGCGAGCTATGCAACGGTCAAGAATATTGTGATTAATGGCATGGGCGGCTCGGCGCTGGGTGGAGAAATCATCCAGTTTTTATTTTGGGAGAAATTGAAATTACCCCTGCAGGTGATCAATAGCTACACCCTGCCCGGCAGTGTGAACGCGGACACGTTGTATATTGTCTCCAGCTATTCGGGGAACACCGAGGAACCACTGGGTACCGTCATTCCGGCACTGCGCCGTGGCGCCAAGGTACTCGGGATTGCCAAAGGTGGCAAGATCGGTCAGCTGATCCGCGCGGGCAAGTTTCCCGGCTACTTAATCCAGGAAAAACACAACCCTTGTGGTCAGCCGCGGATGGGTATCGGCTACTCGGTTTTCGGCCAGCTCGGCCTCTTGCAGCAGTGCGGCGTTTTGCAGCTGACTGACCGGGAAGTCCAGCCGTTGATAAAAACACTGAAGCGGCTGAATAGCCGATTTGGCCTGAATGCGCCGCAGCGCACGAATCCAGCCAAGCAGATCGCCGCTCAATTGGCTGGCCGGATGCCGGTGATTGTGGTGGCGGATTTTTTGGCCGGTAACGCGCACGCGTTGCGAAACCAGATTAATGAGAACGCTAAAAACTTTGCCAATTATTTCGTAGTCTCGGAGATGAACCATCACCTGATGGAGGGTCTGCGGTATCCCCGCAAAGGCAACCGCAGCTTACGCTGGCTGTTCATTGACTCGGACCAGTACTATCCGGCCAACCAGAAGCGGATGGCGATCACCAAGCGCGTGGTGGATAAAAACGGGCTTGACATTCTGGACTACAAGCTGCACAGTAAGACTAAGTTGGAACAGTCTTTTGAAATGCTGGTCTTTGGCGGCTACGTCAATTTTTATCTGGCGATGTTGAATCGGGTGGACCCGAGCCCGATTCCCTGGGTTGACTATTTTAAGGCCGAGCTAGTTAAATAGCTGACCAATAGGGTCTAAAGAGTTCCTCCATCCATGCTTGGGAGGAACTTTTTAGTTGCGGCAGTGTTATTGGTTTTATCCAGCACCTTCTAGAATATCCCGTAGCAAGCTGACGGGGTATTCTGGAAGGTGCTGGATTTATTACGGTGGTTGGCTGTTTTTTTTGGTATAATGTTTATCTATGACCGTTCAATACGATCTCCATTTTCATTCTTCCCATTCAGATGGTAAATTATCCATTGCCGAGTTGGCGGCAATGATCAAAGAAAAACTATTGATATATTGTGCCGTGGCCGATCACGATACGGTCGCGGGCGTTTGGGAATTACAAAATTGTTTAGCCGGCGCTGGCGCGACCGTTATTCCCGCTACCGAACTGACTGCCAAATATGGAAATAATGAGGTGCATTTGTTGGCCTATGATTTTGATATCTCGGCTATGGCCGCAGTATTGGCAGAGCGCCATGAGTTGGTTGATTTTCAGAGAATTAAAGAAATGGCAATGGCGATTCAGCAGTTTCGGGCAGAGGGTTTTATAGTTGATAAAAATTTATTGCCGGTAGTTACCCAACCGATTGGTTTGACTGTTGTCTTGGCGCTCTGTGCCAATTCTCTCAATCAGGAAATTTTTATACAGCGCCACGGTAAGCCATTTGTTCCCGAGGATGTTTTTTATGCCTATCAAGCGCCGGGTAAGCCGTGTGCTACTGAACGAAGCGGGGTGACAGTAGAATGGCTGGTAGATAGGGTTAAAAATATAGTGCATGACTTGATTATCGCTCACCCGTTTGTTTCCGTGAGTGTAGTGACCAAACCGCTTGATGAAGCGGAGCTTAAGAAATTATTAGACATGGGAATAACCGGGGTAGAAGTTTACCATCATGATACTTCAGATGAGCAAATTAAATTTTTAGAGCAATTTGTCCGGGAGCATGGTTTACATTATACCGGCGGTTCAGATTCTCACGGTCGAGAGAAAAATACACCGCTGGGGCAGTACGGGGTAGGCAAGGTTATTCCCGGTTTTTGTCTAACCAATTATGCCAGTATTAGAAATTCGGAAATTGCCGGTTAACCTAGGTTTTTCCGCCAAAGGCGGATCTGCCTTGGGTTGAAAAACCCAGGTTAATGAATGAGCCGTGTCTTTAATTTCTAATTTCTGACCGCATCTTTTATGCGACCCATCAAACCTTTTTTCTTAGAGCAACAGCGCCTCTGGTCGCTCATTTTGTTTTTACTCGTTTTTTCCTTTTTTATTTCACTCCAGTCCGCACCGCGGTTTCTGGATCCGGATTCGTTCTACCACGCTAAGATGGTACAGTTAATTATGGCAGATGGGCCAGTTGTAGATTTCCCCTGGCTGCCGCTGACCACATTGAATCAAAACTATATTGATCAGCATTTCTTGTACCATATCCTCTTAATCCCGTTTGTCTGGCTGTTCGGGCCGCTGGCGGGTCTAAAATTTGCCGCCGCGTTGTTTGCCGGTATCTTTGTCGTGGGCCTGGCCTGGCTCATCCGCGCGACTGTGCGTCAGGCGCAGCCGCTGGTGCCGCTGCTGTTTGCCGCATTTCTCCTCTTCTGCCAGCCGCTGTTATTCCGGCTGAATCTGGCCAAGGCGCCAGCGCTGTCATTGACGTTTTTGCTGCTCGGCATTTTTTTCGTCACGCAGCGGCGGTATTGGTGGCTGGCGGTATTCTCTGCGGCTTACGTCTACCTCTATGGCGGCTGGGCGGTGATTCTCGTCGTTCTGTTTTTTTATCTTTTAGGTTCTGGTTTGAGCGAGTTGGTTCAAAAACATAAAAACATAAAAACACGAGAACAGGAAAACATATTTTTGTTTTTATGTTCTCGTGTTCTCGTGTTTATAAAAGTTTTATTGAGTCCTGACAGTGTCAAACTTGTCGGTTCATGTATTGTCGGATTAAGTTTTGGCCTGGTTGTTAATCCGTACTTTCCCCGTAACCTCCTGTTTTACTGGCAGCAGCTGGTGCAGATTGGCATTGTGAATTATCAGGAGGTGGTGCGGGTGGGCAGTGAATGGTATGGCTATGGCCTGCAGCGGTTGCTGCTGGATACCGCGCCGCTGTCCATGCTGCTGATTGTAGCGCTGACCGTGTTTGTCTTCACTATTCGGCGGCAGAGTCGTCTCACCTGGACCGGATTACTGCTGACGATTTTTTTTGGCGCCATTACCCTCAAGTCCCAGCGGTATGTTGAATACTACATTCCCGCGGCTATACTTTTTAGCGCGTGGTCACTGGGTCCGTATTTGGGCGCACGAGCCTGTCGTGAGTATTGGCGGATATTCGTTTCATACTATAACCGTCAGACCATACTGGTGACATTGCTTTTAGTGTTCTGGCTGATGGCGCTGACCGCGCTCGCCAGCTATGACCTGGCGCGCTTGTGGCGCGACTACCGGTATGGGGGCAGTTCATTCGGGCGACTGGCCGCGTCCAGTCAGTGGCTGGCTGCTAACGTGCCGGCCGGGCAAATTATTTTTCACAGCGACTGGGATGAATTCCCGCAATTGTTGTATCATAACAGCAGTAATGTCTACATCGCTGGGCTGGACCCGACGTTCCTGTATCTAGCCAGTCCCGCGCGCTACCAAGAGTATGCCGATATTACGTTGGGGAACGACCAGACTGACTTGGCCGGGAAAATCAGCCGCGATTTTGGCGCCGAGTATATTTTTGTGGAAATACGCGGACACGACAAATTCTTGACGAACTTGGGCGCCGCGGCCGATATTTATCCGGTCTACAGCGATGACGAGGCAAAAGTTTTTAGGATTCTTAAGGCACAATAGTTGTATGAAACGACGTAGTCTATGGGGCGCTCTATTGCCTGAACACTGGCAGATTTTGCTGGCCGGAGCAGTCTTTATCGGACTGTACGGGCTGTACGCCCTGCTGCGGTTTGTGTTTCTATCTTGGGGCGACGACAGCCTGCCGCCAGATTTTGGTCTGTCGAACCGAGTACTGCTGGCGTGGATGGTGGTAGTGTTTATTTTGTACTCTGCCGCCTATGGTTTGTTCAAGCAATTACGTACCCTACGCCTTATTGTCATTCTCGCCGGGATTTTTACTGTTATTCTTTTGGCGGCCTGGCCGCTCTTGTCGGCTGATCTCTTCCTCTATATTTTTTATCCCAAAGCCGTTTTAGTCTATGGCGACAATCCATACCTAGCGCCGCTCGTCACCTACAGCCATGATATTCTGGCTTCTTCTGGTTATGTTATTCGCAGTTGGCTGCCCAATCCACTGGCTTATGGGCCGGCCTGGTTACTTCTGACCCTGCCCTTCACCGGCTGGGGGCTGTCCGGCGTGCTGCCCGCCATGATTAGTTTCAAACTAATGGCGGCGGTATTTCTGGGCGCTTCAGCCTGGCTGCTGTACAAGATTTTGTGTCTGACTAATCCGAGCCGGGCAAATATTGGCACCGCGCTGTTGCTGTGGTCGCCGCTGGTGCTCTTGGAAATCGTCAACAACGGACACAATGATATTGTGATGATATTTTTTCTTTTGGCGGCGCTGTACGCGGCAGCGCGGAAAAAGTATTTTTGGGTACTGCCGCTGTTCACACTTTCCGTATTCGTTAAGTATATCACTTTGTTGTTTCTGCCGTTTCTCCTCTATTACCTATGGCAGCAGTCAGCCAAGAGCGCGCCGGCGCGTCGCTCGCTGCTCTGGTCAGTGGCGGTTTCAGTCGCCTTGACTGCTCTGCTATTCGCGCCGTTCTGGGGCGGCCTCGGCACCTTTAAAGGCCTGTGGTTGTTTAACACCTCCGTCTACAATTACAAAGGCATGTCGCTCATGGGCATTTTGGCCAAAGGAGTTTACCGACTCTGGCCGGCGGTTCAGGATCTGCCCGAGCTGTACTTTATGCAGCTGGTCAACCGCGCCATGTTCATCGGTCTCTACGGGGCGCTCTGGCTCATGTTCCGCCCGCGGAGTTTTGATGATTTAATCAAGGCCTGGTGTCTGGTGATGACGCTCTTTATCACCGTGCTGACCGTTTACCTCCAGAGCTGGTACCTAGTTTTGCCGATCGTGCTTTTGCTCCTGGCGCGAGATTGGCCGCTGCGCTGGACCTTAGTCCTGACGTTGCTCGGGCTCTTAAACTATTTCTATATTTCAGCTGACCTGACGATTGTATTTTTCTTGTTTTTGGCTTTGGACTGGTACTGGCACAAATTTTTTGCCAACAGTAATTATTTCTATGGTAAATAGTGATAGACGTTTTGGTGAATGGTGGCTGGTGGCGGCCGTCATTGGTTTAACCCTGGTATTTTTGTTGGCGCCCGTCGCGGTTGGGCTCATGCAAAACAGTCCCACGCACTATTGGTTTGGCGCCAACCAGGTGACGATAGCCGACTATCCGGTCTATTTATCATTCATTGAGCAAGCGCGGGAAGGAAAGTTGATTTTTACGAATTTGTACACCACCGAGCCGCAGACGCCCGCGCTCTTTATGCCGCTGTGGCTAGCGCTTGGTGTCTTCAGCCAGCTGGTGGGTGGCGGCGCGATACTGTGGTTTTATCTGGCCAAGATCGCAGCAGCGGCCGGATTGCTGTTGATGTTGTACGCCTTTATCCGTCGGTTGTTTCCAGAAATATGGCAGCGGCTGACGACATTGGTGTTCCTTGCCTGGTCTTCGGGCCTGGGCTTCCTGATCGTTCCGGCTGAGCGGGTCTGGAAGGAGTATGTAATTTTTTACAAAGTATCAGCGGATTTCTGGATCCCGGAGAGCAATACGTTTTTGTCCATGTACCATTCACCACTGTTTAGTATGGCACAGCTACTGCTGCTGGCGATATTTTATGTTTTTCTATTCGTGGATCGGCAGTGGAAGTTTTTACTGCTGACGTTGTTGACACTCCTCCTCGGCATTCTCCACCCCTATGATCTGGTAACCGTTGGTCTGGTACTATTCCTGTATGTTCTGGTTCGTTGGTTGACTGACCGACGGTTCAGCTGGACGGCAGCGCAGGCGTATATCGCGGTGGTTGCGGGTGCCCTGCCGGCTGGGTTGTACTACGTTTGGATTACTCGGAGCGAGTGGGTGGTCAGCGCTTGGGCCTTGCGCAACTGGACGCCCTCGCCCCCGGTGTTTAGTTACCTTTTTGGCTACGGCCTGGTTTTGATGCTGGCGGTGATTGGCGCGGCAGTCGTGCTCCGGCGGTACAAAAAAGATCTTTATTTTTTACTGGTGTGGGCGTTGACATCTGGAGTGTTACTCTACGCACCATCACCGATCCAGCGACGGTTTGCCAATGGTTTGCATATCGCCTTGGCGTTGCTGGCCGCCTTGGCGCTTATATTGATCATTCAGCGGCTGCAGAAGCAGCGGGCGGCGCTGTATATCATCCTACCATTCCTCTTCGCCGGGCTGCTCGTTTCAAATATTACCATCTTGGTTGAGGATGTTGCCAGCTATCAGCGTCATCAGTTCCCGGCCGTGTGGCCGTCTGAGTATGCGAGCGCGGCTGACTGGCTGCAGAACAATAGCGCGCCTGATGATGCCGTGATGGCTGACGTGCAGATCGCCAACGTGCTGCCGGCGTTGACTGGCCGCCCGGTGTACGCCGGTCACGGCCACCAGACCGCTGATTTTGATAAAAAAAGAAAACTTCTAGAGCGCTGGTTTTTCCGCACCAATACTGACGACGCGGGCAAAGCGGCCCTGCTGCGCGCCAATCACATTCGCTTTGTCTGGTACTCGGAGTACGAGCGGGTCTGGGGCGACTTTGCGCCGTCAGAGAAGGATTATTTGGAAAAAGTTTATGAGCGCGGCGGGGTGGAGGTATATCAGGTGAAAGAGTAAACGAGCGACCAGTTCCGTGTTATTCTGTGCCCGAAGGGTCTCGCGTTCTTCAGTGTCCGCAATTAAGGGACACAGAATAACACAGACTAAAGCACAGAATAACGAGGAACGTTTAGTGGCTGTTTAAAAGCATAGAGTTTTGAGGATGTCTTTTTTCTCAATATAGTTGTACGTCTGGCCAAAACGGTTGAGCCCCAGCGCGCCGGTCAGGTGGACGAGACGGACGCAGGTTTGGTTGAATTGATAGCTGATAGCTGATAGCTGATAGTTGGTGGTTAATAACTGGTTGGGTTGCAGCTCGGAAGTAGTATAAAAACCATAGGCGATCGGCAGGAGACGAGATGAGACTACTTTTCCGTCTTGTTTTAATTCCCATTCTAGTTGGTAGTTGTCGGCCGGCGGGACGGTGAATTGGAGGGAACAAGAAAAGTTGAAAGTTGAAAGTTGAAAGTTGAAAGTTTCGGTTGGTGCGCAGGTAAAGCTATCACGCGGGGTTTGTTCGGTAATAGTGTATAATTCGGTCTTGGTCGGTGCGTTTTTTTTGAATAGCGCAATCGTGTCAACTATTTTCTCAAGACTGAAATGTTGCTCGGTCAAAAGACTGCGGAGCCTCGCCGCGCCCTGAAAATAGTCGTCACGGTAAAAACGTAAGCCCTGGTACTGCATTTGGTAGGTGATGGTTTCGCTCAAATCAGCCAGGATGTATTCAGTATCCTCCGGCAGCTGGTAAGCGGCGCGCGAGAGCTGTTTACGGCCTAGAAAGTGATAGTTGAGCGAGGAGAGCTGCTGCCGGTTGGAGAGCATCGGCAAAAATTCATATGAAGCAGCCACGGCCGCATTAGCCGGGATGGCGTTGACCAGCGCTTCTTTTACCCCCGTCAATTCCGGCCGGGTAACGCGCGGCTGACCAAAGCCGAGCGCCACGATTGAGTATACCGTGGCGAGCAGGAGTAGCCAGATCGGTAAACTGCCATACATTTTTATTCGCGGCCAGGCGAGTATTTTTTTCAGGCCATAGCCGGTAGCGATAAAGAGTGGGACGATCAAGAGGGTGGCGTAGTGCAGCTGGACGATGAGGAAACTGCCGCCAATGTCGCTGATGGTCAGCTGCAAAAATGTTCCGAACGCCAGGAGCAGATACCGCGCTCGCGCCAGGGGCAGGAAGAGGAATGGTAGCAGCAGCGCTACCATCATCTCCAGATTTTTGTAACGTAGGAGGTGAGCGAGAACGCCGAGCGGGTTGGTGAGCAGTGTAGTCATAGCTTGCGGTAACGTTTCACCAAGCCACGAATAGTAAATGAGGAATTTGTACTGTCCGCTCGGGCTGAAGTGCGCCGAGAGCGTCAGAGCCGCCCAGAAGTAGGTGGCGCTTATCATTAACGGTGTCAGCACCCAGCGCCAGCGAATCGGCCGCCGGTCTAGCAGGTCTTCCAGGAGAATAAATAAGCCGAAAGAGAAGACGGCGAAGCTGACATCCTCACGGACCAGGAGCGCGAGCGCAAGGCAGCTAAACCACGGCCAGAATTTTTTTTCTAAATAAAAATAAAAAGCGAAGAGGAGTATGGGGAGCGCCAGTGGCAGGAGGTGGAATTCAAAAACCGTGATATTGTGGATGAAGGGATTGAGTAGGTAGATGAGTGGCAAGATAAGGAAGTGTTCCGGCCGGTCAAAAATTTTTTTGCCAATGAGGTACAGTGGCACTGCGGCTAGGGCCAAAAGTATGATTTGCAGCAACAGGAGTGTTATTGGTGACTGGGCGATGAAGTAGAATGGCAGGAGCAGGAGGATAATCAATTCCACGTGGTCGCCGAGGTACGAGCCGCCCTGGATGGAGGAAGCAAAGAAGCGCCCCTGTGCGGTGTTAAAAAATACTTGATTGATAATACCCAAATCCATGGCGTTATAGCCGAAGTGCAGATATTTCCAAATAGCCAGCGCGCTAAAAATGATGATGAAAAGACTGATCATCACCCAGAGAATTTTGTAATGGTGTTGCTGTAATATTGACATAGCGGGCAGTTTATTCTAAACTGTCAGTGGTATTATAGGGTATCGGATAAAAAAAGGCTAAGATTGGATTGAAAAATTAGGATTTAAGTTTCAAGATTTAAGAGTGAGGTTATGCGGCGGTAGTTTCCACTCATCGGCTTCGCCGTGAGTGGACCCGCTCGCGGAGACGAGCGGGTAGTTGGTACCAAGGCAGAGGTCGTCCGCCGCGGCGGATTCGCCGCTCAGTTCCTAAAAATTAACCCTTTACTTTTCTCAGCGGCGGTAGTTCAGTTGGTAGAACGCTTCCTTGCCAAGGAAGAGGTCGCCGGTTCGAGCCCGGTTCGCCGCTGAGAGTAGTTAAGGCAGAGGTCGTCCGCCGCGGCGGATTCGCCGCTCCAAAAGGATTCCTGTTTTTTAGGGATCTTTTTGTTATTTTTTTGAGGGAGTTTGAGTTTAGAAATATTTTAACTAGCAGTTGTTATGATTAAGCTTAACCCCACCCTGTCCCTCCCCTTACTTCGGCCCCGCATTATGCGGGGACCTTGCAAGGGGAGGAGACGGGACTTACCACCTTGGCCGGAAGAGCACGTCTCTCCCCCTTATTCATAAGGGGGAGGACAGGAGGGGGTTTGCAGCCAAATCAGCGCTATGGGACGATTTAACAAACGAAAATTCAAGCATCTGCGGCAGAAATTGCGCCGTGAATCAACCAAGTCAGAGGATTTACTTTGGTATGAGCTGAATCAGCGCCAGCTGGGATTTAAGTTTCGTCGGCAGCAGGGAATTGGTGATTATATTGTTGACTTCTATTGCCCGGAGTTACGGTTGGTCATAGAAGTGGATGGTATTAGTCATGATGATAGTGATGTCCGGCAAAGAGATATTGTTAGGCAAAGGTATTTGGAAGATTTGGGGTCGCGGGTGGTGCGATACACGACTGATGAAGTTTTTAAAAATATGGAAGAGTGGTCTTAGAGATTGAGGAGGTGTGTATAGCAGTCAAGAAGCGCCAGCGTATTAAACGTCATGCTTCATACGCTGTGCAGCCAGAATATAGCCCGCAATCCCGCCGGCGACGGAGACGTTGAGGGATTCTTTACCGCCCCGCATCGGGATCTGCACGACCGCGTCAGCCAGTTTGAGAATTGCCGGAGTGATGCCGAGCACTTCATTACCCAGAATAATGGCAAGCGGGAATTTTGGTTTAAAGGTTTTTAGATCTACCGCGCCTTTCGTCAGCTCGAGAGCGACGATCTGCACACCGTCTTTTTTTAATTGTTTTATTAGGCGCGCAGTCTGGTGGTGGTGTTCCCAGGGGACCGTGGTTTCAGCGCCCAGCGCGGTCTTACTGATTTCTTTACGCGGTGGCGTTCCGGTGTAGCCGCAGAGAAAAATTTTGTCCACGCCCAGGCCGTCGGCTGAGCGAAACAGCGAGCCGACATTGTAGAGACTACGAATGTTCTGTAGTATGAAGTAGAGCGGTTGATTTTTTACTTTTGGCATGGTAGGATTTTACCACTTTTACTGATCTTTTGTAAGGTAAATGTATTTATGCCTGGGTGGTGGAACTGGTATACACGGGAGACTTAAAATCTCCTGGGTGCATAACCCATGCGGGTTCGACTCCCGCCCCAGGCACCACAATCTGACTTTCGGAAAATTGACCGACTTTTTGATTGGCGGCTCGCAGAGCCGCCCAAGCGTTTTGCCCCGACAAATCCTCTCCGCTCGGCGCGCTCTGCCGCGCCTCGCGGTTGGCCAAGACGAGGTTCGAGCCAAAGATTTCTTTGGCAGTAACCTTTTTTGTAAAAAGGTTACTCTCCCGTGCGATTTCAGGCAGGTTTCCTGCCTCTTTTATCCATTCCGCCATAGGTTCGAGCCAGCCAGTCCGCTTTTGTTCAATCCGCGCCATTTGCTCTTCCAGCGACTTCTTTTCGGAAAGCAGTTTTGCTTTTT
>JACRDY010000044.1 GCA_016218485.1 Candidatus Falkowiibacteriota bacterium | reverse complement strand
TTCGTCATGGCGTAAAAAGCAACTCGTCGAAATAGAGTTTTCAATGTGTGACAAAATGTGTTTCGTTGCCATACCCGGCTGAGACGGGTTGTTTTTCGTTGCTCAAAATTGAGGGGCAAACAGAGTTTCGTAATTCACAGCTACAAGTGCGTTTATTCACATTTTGGTATAATATAATTTCTTGACAGCCATATGAATAAATGATATACTAGTTTTATCAATGATTATAAGGCTAAAAAGTAGCTAGAATTAGTTATTTTTTACTAGAAATTATCTATTGCTTTTTATGAATGTTCAGGCTGAAGCTAGAAAAATTAATTTTGTTGGACTGCTGACGAATTTGCTGTCCGCACTTACGCCACGGGAAAAAGACGTCCTGGAACGACGCCATAGTTTGCTGCGTGAAGCCAAGCGCAAAGAAACATTGGAGAAGATCGGTCATGATTACAACGTCACGCGCGAGCGCGTTCGGCAGATTGAGCGTGATGGTATCGGTAAGCTGCACCAACAGAGCGGTACTGCGGCCGTGGCGCAGGAGCTGATGCACATTGAAGAGATAGTCAAGAAATTTTTGAAAAAATACGGCGGCGTGATGCAGGAAGATCACCTCTTGGACAATCTGATTGATTTCTATGGCATCTCTGCTGGTAACCTGTCGAGCGAAGAGGTTAGTCATCACAAGCGCTCGTTGGCTTTTGTCATCTCTCACTTATTGGCTGAAAAATTTGAACGGGTTGACACTCTGGATGAGTACCATCCGACCTGGAAGCTGAAGGAAACTCCGTGGCAGCTGGTGGAAGACGTAATCGCGCAGCTGGTTACTCTGATTGACAGCCATGGACGACCGGTCAGTATTGATGAACTCCTGACCAAACTCAAGAGCCATTCATTTTATAGCAATCTCAATACCCGGATGGGTACTGCCGCTGCCATGCAAAAAGATATGATGGATCTGGATGAAGCGATTTTGTCGTACTTGCGCACCAGCAAAAAAATCAAAAAAAACCTGTATAATCAGGTGGGGCTGGCTCATTGGAGTACGATTACGCCCAAGCGCATGGCGGACAAGATTTACCTGGTGATGAAGGAAGCGGGTACGCCGCTCCATTTCACCGCCATTGCCGAGATGATCAATGCCGCTCACTTTGATCACAAGAAAGCGCTGCCGGCGACGATCCATAATGAGCTGATTCTGGATGACCGCTATGTCCTCATCGGCCGGGGTATTTACGCGCTGAAGGAGTGGGGTTATCAGCCGGGTACAGTGGCCGAGGTTATCACTACCGTCCTGCGCGCCGCCGGTCCTTTGACCAAGGAGCAGATTATTGAGGCGGTAGGCAAACAGCGCGTGGTGAAAAAAGCTACGGTCAATCTGGCCTTGATGAATAAGGATAAATTTAAGAAATTGCCGGATAAAATGTATACGATCGCGGGGTAATGACCGGGGGAGAGTATTGTAGTGACGGCTGACATTTGATGGGCCAGTTTGACCATCAGACGTTGGCCGTTATTTAGTATGACGCAGTGGTTCTTTTGGCTAAAGATACAAAAATAAGGTATAATGAGATAGTTACAAAACTCCTTTAGCTGTGTCCTTTTCGTCCGAGACTCCCACCGTCGCTACTCCCTCCGCTAAAGCTACGAGAGTCGAGAAAGCTTTGGCGGACAAGTCGTCAAGGGTTCGGCATAATGATTGTCACCCCGCAGTGGCGGGGGGCTACGCCACCAATCATTGCCCTTTCCTCGTCTGGGATGATCCCCCGCATTGTGCGGGGCGGGACGCTTAAAAGGAGTTTTGCAACCATCTCAATACGAGAATGATTGGTATGGAAATCAATATTGATTTTTCCCAGATATCAGCCGGTAACCCGCTGCAGGTTGCCTGGTGGTTTTTGGCCAACGGCGGTTGGCTGATTTTTACTGTTGTTTTTGTTTGGGGGGTGATTCAGTTTTGGCTGGTGCGGCAGCGCAGTCGGTACTTCGCCCGCTGGGACTGGGTCATCCTCTCCATCAGCGTTCCCAAGATCAACCAGCAGGCGCCGCGGGCAGTGGAGTACGTCTTCACCGCGCTGTCCGGCGCCTGGAAACGGATTGACTGGATTGAGCGCTATCTGACCGGTAAGGTGCAGGTCAGTTTCAGTTTTGAGATTATCAGCCGGGCCGGGTCCATTGAGTTCCTCGCTCGCACTCCCCGCCACTATCGTGATTTGGTGGAAGCCGCAGTCTACGCTCAGTATCCGGACGCGGAGATCGCCGAAGTGCCGGATTACGTTGAGCGATTCCACGGTCTGCGCTGGCCCCATCACGACCAGGGCTGGGATATTTGGGGCACGGAGATCGTCCTGCGCAATAGCCATTTTTATCCCATCCGTACCTGGCAAGAGCTGTTTGAAGCCGCTAATAAGACCCAAGACACGGCCGCCAAAGATCCGCTGTCATCCATTCTGGAGATCATGGCCAAACTGCGCGCCGGGGAAGAGTTCTGGTTTCAGATCGTGGTGACGCCGACGAACGACAAGTGGAAAAATGAGGGCAAGCGGTTTGTGCGCGATTTGATGACCGGTCACGGCGGCCACGGCCGTGGCGTTCGTCATTCGCTGTTGACGCCGCTCCACCGTGCGTTTTTGGAAATTTTGGATATGGTGGTCTATTCCTTGGTGGCCAAGCCGGAAATTGAAGAAACGGAGCATGCGGTAGCCGACCTTCTGCCGCAGGAGCAAGAGGTGCTGAAAAAAATTCAGCTCAAAATCGGTAAAATCGGTTTTCACACCTACATGCGCGCCGTCTACATCGCGCGCAAGGAAATTTTTCAGAAAACTAAGATTAAGGAAGGGTTTTTGGGCGCGCTGCACCAGTATACCGATCTGCATTCCAACGGGTTCATTCAAGAGAAGTATTCCAAAGTTTCCACTTCGCACTTGTATTTTTTCCCCAAATACCGTGTGGAGCATTTTCGCAAAAACGGCATGCTGCACGAGTACCTAACCCGTAATACCCGGGCGGGCGCGAGCTGGGGCACTGGGTTTATCCTCAACGTGGAAGAACTGGCGTCGCTCTGGCATTTCCCGATCGGTAGTATGAAGGCTCTGGTGCTCAAGAAAGCGGAGTTTAAAAAAGCCGAAGCGCCGTTTGGTCTGCCGATGGAACGTGATGAGACACTCTTGGAGTTGATGGCAGGTCATGGTACGGATGGCGCGGCGCATCATGAGCCGGAGGAAGTAATGGTGGAAGAAGACTCTGGCCCGCCTGATAATTTACCGACCGATTAATTAAGATAGGTTCTCATATTCTATGGGTAGACTGCATGATGACAATGAAATTTGCTTTTTCGGCCAGACGAATTTTCGTAACCAGCAGCGCCGGTTCGGGATTCGTCTGGATGACCGCCGTCGTCATATCTACGTGGTGGGCAAGACCGGTATGGGCAAAACCACGTTGATTGAGAACATGATCATTCAGGATATCAAGAATGGGCATGGGCTGGCTTTCCTGGATCCGCACGGCGACAGCGCCGAGAAAGTCCTGGAATTCGTGCCGCCGGAACGGATCAATGACGTGATTTACTTCAACCCGGCTGATCTTGCCTTCCCTATTGCTTTTAATATTATAGAGTGTAACGACAAAAATCAGCGGCACATGGTGGCTTCAGGCCTCGTCGGTGTATTCAAAAAACTCTGGGCCGATTCCTGGGGGCCGCGGCTGGAGTATTTGCTGCGCAACGCCATCTTGGCGCTCCTGGACAATGAGGGCACGACACTCTTGGGGGTGATGCGCATTCTGGTGGACAAAGCGTACCGCAAAAAAATCGTTGCCAATGTTGATGACCCGGTGGTGCGCTCATTCTGGGTGGATGAATTTTCCAGCTATACCGAGAAGTTCGCTCAAGAGGCTATCGCGCCGATCCAGAATAAAGTCGGTCAGTTCTTGTCCAACTATCTGATCCGGAATATCGTCGGTCAGGTCAAGTCGTCATTCAGTGTGCGTGAGATGATGGATGAGGGCAAAATTCTGATCATGAACTTGTCCAAAGGCCGCATCGGTGAAGATACGGCGCAGCTTCTTGGCTCCATGATGATTACCCAGATTCAGATCGCGGCCATGACGCGGGTCAATATCCCGGAGAGTGAGCGTCAAGATTTCTTTCTCTACGTGGACGAGTTTCAAAATTTCGCTACCGAGGCTTTCGCCAATATTTTGTCCGAAGCGCGTAAGTACCGGCTGGACCTGGTGATGGCGCACCAGTTTATGGATCAGTTGAGCGATGAGGTTAAAGCGGCCGTCTTCGGCAACGTCGGTACTATGATTACCTTCCGGGTCGGCTCTACGGACGCCAAAGTGCTGGAGGCGGAATTCATGCCCCGCTTTACCGCTGAAGATTTGGTCAACCTGACCAAGTGGGAAATTTACCTCAAGTTGATGATCAACGGCGTGGCTTCCGATCCGTTTTCCTCCAATACCTTGCCGCCGCTGTTTGAGCCGGAAAAAGAGAACGTGAGTGAAAAGATCATCAAAGTTTCGCGTGAGCGGTATGGGAATGATCGGGCGGAAGTGGAAGAAAAAATTATGCGCTGGAGCGTGGGAGACACCGCCGGCGGAGTGGATGATGATGAACCGGCGCCGTCGCCAAAAACCGTGGAAGTGGAATTCAAAGGTCAGAAGGTGACGGCTGAAATTTCCGATCCGGCCAGTCCAGAGCGGACTATTCCCTGGATCTGCGACAACTGCGGTAAGATTACCTATTTGTCGTTTACGCCAAAGAAACCCGGTGTCTACTGCAAGCGATGTTTGCGTGATATTACGGCCGGTAAGATCACTCCGCCGCCGCTGACCCAAAGTAACGTCAACAAGAAGAGCGCGCCGCCGAGCAGCAGTCAGCCGCCGAAAAAACCGGAGACAGCGAGCGTCAAACCGGCTGATAAGAGTAGGGACAACCCTAGGGTTGTCCCTACTCCCGCGCCTGCCGCACCATCAGTCTCTCCTCAAATTCAGCTACCAAAACCAGCGCCGTCACAGCCTAAACCAAACAGTGAAAAACCTAAGGTTGCGGCGCCAGCGCCAGCCAAAACGCCGTTGTCCGGCGGATCAAGCGACGGGACGAGCGTTTCGCTGGAAGGGTTGTTTTAAGTAGGGACAACCCTAGGGTTGTCCCTACGAGCAGTGTTTAATTATGTCTAAACGGTTTTACATCACCACGACCCTGCCGTATGTCAATGCCGAGCCGCATATCGGTTTCGCTCTGGAAATAGTCCAGGCGGATGTTCTGGCGCGCTACCATCGCCGGAAGGGCGACGAGGTATTTTTTAATACCGGTACCGACGAACACGGACTGAAGATTTACCGGAAGGCGCTCGAGGAGGGGATGGAGCCTCAGGCGTATTGTGACCAACACGCCGCGAAATTTGACGAATTAAAGCAAGCGCTCAATCTTAGCTATAATAATTTCATCCGAACGACCGACGACCAGCATATTCAAGCGGCTCAAGAATTCTGGCGGCGGTGTGACGCCAATGGAGACATCTATAAGAAACAATACAAAATAACTTACTGCGTTGGCTGTGAGCTGGAAAAGACCAAGTCGGAACTCATCGACGATCAATGTCCTCTTCATCCGAATCTTGAGCTAGAAACGATTGAAGAGGAAAATTATTTTTTTCGCTACTCAAAGTATCAGGCGCAGCTATTACAGCTCTATGAAGAGATTCCAAATTTCGTCGTGCCGAAGCACCGGCTCAACGAGATCTGCCAGTTTACCAAACAGGGGTTGGAGGATTTCAGTATATCTCGTCTAAAATCAAAAATGCCGTGGGGTGTGCCGGTTCCCACTGACGAAGAGCACGTCATGTATGTCTGGTTTGACGCGCTGGTGAACTATATTTCGGCGCTGGGCTGGCCAGACGATCAAGAGCAATTCAGCGCGTACTGGCCGGGGACGCAGGTCGCCGGTAAAGACAATCTTAGGCAGCAGTCATCAATGTGGCAGGCGATGCTCTTGTCCGCGGGTTTACCGCCATCAAAACAAATATTCATTCATGGTTTTATCACGGTCGACGGACAGAAGATTTCAAAAAGCCTGGGTAATGTCATTGATCCTTTCCGTATTGTACAGCAGTACGGGACTGACGCGGTGCGCTATTATCTGCTCCGTGAGATTCCGACTGATGGCGATGGCGACTGGAGCGAGCAGAAATTTAAGACTCGCTATAACGCGTTTCTCGCTCATGGTTTGGGTAATGTAGTGGCTCGCGTTTTGACTCTCATTGAGACGAATCAAGGTCAGCTGAAAGTAAAACCGGATTATCGTCAATTACAATCAAACCTGTTGGTTCGGCAGGCTGATTTTGAGATTGATACTGTTTGGCAGCGATACCAGCAACATTTGGACGTTTTAGAACTAGATCAGGCTATTGGAGAAATTTGGCGACTGTTGGCTGATTGTGACGCTTTAATTGAACAAGAAAAACCGTGGCAGCTCGCCAAAGATAATTCAGAAAAATTGAGCGAAGTTCTGTATGTTTTAGCCGAAACAATTCGTCATGTCGGCTGGATGCTGTACCCGATAATGCCGCAGACCGCCCAGATTGTCCTGCAATCACTGGGGGTATTTGAGTTGGAAGAAGCCCAGGATTTTGCTACTATTACGACATGGGGGGGATTGAAAGATTTCAGCGCCATTAAGCGGCCGGAGGTGATGTTTCCGCGGTTGTAGTCTTAAATAACAACTACACTGTTGCCGTGTTACTCTAGCTGGAACGTTAAACTATGCGGCAATGGAGCAATGTGATAATTTAGCAATGTAACACTCTAATCCTATGCCACTCTTTGACCTCATTCTCGTTATCATTCTCGGCGGTTTTGTTATGTTTGGTTTTTGGTTCGGTTTTATTCATACGCTTGGTTCACTCCTCGGTATCGTGGCCGGCGCCTTTGTGGCCGGGCATTACTATCAGGGGTTAGCGAGCTGGGGCAGTTTTATTTGGGGCGGGGGAGATCTGGGCTATGTCATTGCTTTTATGATTATTTTGATTTTTGTAAATCGCATTGTGGGGTTGCTCTTCTATGTTGTGGATCGTATTTTTGAATTTTTAACCATCATTCCGTTTCTTAAGACCATTGATCGCCTGGCCGGCGCGCTGTTGGGGTTTTTGGAAGGCGCGTTTACGCTCGGTCTGGTTCTCTTCTTCTTATCGCGCTACCCGGTGAACGAGTGGTTGAGCGGACAGCTAGTCGCCTCAACGATTGCGCCGTGGCTGGTGGGGATGGCGCAGGTGCTGGCGCCGCTGCTGCCGGAGATTCTGCGTCAACTGCAGGGTGTGATTTAGTTGAAAGTTATAAAGTTGAAAGTTAATACCGCAGTACTTTCAACTTTATAACTTTATAACTTTTAACTATGCTCATCGATTCCCACTGTCACGTAAATTTTAATGCCTACAGAGACGACGCTGATGCCACCATCCAGCGTTCTTTGGATAAGGAAATTTGGTTGATTAATGTTGGTAGTCAGTTGAGCACATCACAACGTTCCATCACTCTTGCCCAAAAGTACCCCGAGGGTGTCTACGCGGCGGTCGGGTTGCATCCGATTCACCTGGCGCAAGACATTACCGAGTCGGCCAAGTTTGACGGCCAGGAGTATGCATTTACCACGCGCCGAGAAACGTTTGAGTATGACAGATACAAACAACTGGCGCAATCGTCGTCAAAAGTGGTGGCCTTGGGCGAGGTCGGTTTGGATTATTACTATTTTGGTGAAGTCAGCCTGACGCCGGAGGAGATGCGGAAAGTGCAGCAGGAAACTTTAGACGGATTTTTGGCTCTCGCCAAAGAACTGCAGCTGCCGGTTATTTTTCACTGCCGCGGCGCTAAAGATAACCCGCATCAGGCGTACGATGATCTGTATGATTGTTTAGCCGAGAGCGGCGTGCGGGGCGTGGTGCACTGTTTCGGCGGCAGCCTCGAGCAGGCAAAAAAGTTTGTTGACCTAGGATTGTATGTCGGCTTTACTGGCATTATCACTTTTAAAAACGCCGAAGAGCTGCGAGCCATTGCCGTTGCTTTACCTCTTGATCGGATTTTGGTGGAAACTGACGCGCCGTTTCTGGCGCCAGATCCGTACCGGGGCAAGCGGAATGAGCCGGCGTACGTGGAGTATGTGGCAAAAACATTGGCCGAGGCGCGGGGTGTGGATTTTGAGCACATTGCCGAGGCGACCGTTCATAATACGCGGCAGTTATTTTCTCTATAGACCCACTGCGTAATAACCTTTTCTGCTGCAATGATGATTGGTCTGGCGAAAACAACGAAGCGCGAGGAGGCGCATACGGCGTATGCAGTGACGAGCGGTGAGTTGTTTGCAGCCGACCAATCATCATTTCGCTACGAAAAATTATTACGCAGTGGGTCTTATAAAAAAAGGCCGCTCAACGGTGGTTCGCGGTTCCAACATATGGGTTTTGGCCAGTAATAAGGAAAACCCAAATTTGTCGGAGCGCCGAACCAATGCCATTGAGAGGCCAAATGAATAGGGGCAGTAGTATTATTCTACTTTTTCAATTTTTTGTCAACTAAAAACATAGATTTAGGACTTACGCCTTTGCCTCAAAATAGGCAAAAAGCCGATTAGTTTTTTAAACGATGGATTTTATGAGATAATAATAGCATACAAGGTAAAAACAAAAATACAATTGAATATGCAAAAACAAAAATGTTCTTTAGAG
>JACRDY010000042.1 GCA_016218485.1 Candidatus Falkowiibacteriota bacterium | reverse complement strand
TTATAGATAACGGGGTTGCGGCCATTTTGTACCTTACCGACAAATTGCGCGAAGGCGCCAAGGAAGCAATCCAAGCGCTACATCGAGACGGTATCCGAAAAACCATCATGCTCACTGGAGACAATACCGCGACTGCCGAACATATCGCAAGGGCAGTTGGCATTACCGACTATAGAGCCGATCTTTTACCGGAAGACAAAATTAACATTATTAAAGACATTCAAACAAAGGAAAAAGTGAAGGTAGCGATGGTGGGAGATGGTATAAATGACGCTCCCGCTCTGGCCCAAGCAAATGTCGGTATCGCAATGGGCGTTATGGGCAATCAGGCCGCAATGGACGCGGCTGGCATCGTACTCATCGGAGATGATCTAAAGAAAATCGCCAAAGCTCGAGCGTTAAGTAAACGCGCATATCTAACTATCAAGGAAAATATATTTATAGGAGTCGGGGTTGTGCATGTTGTCGGCATAATT
Source organism: Candidatus Falkowiibacteriota bacterium (assembly GCA_016218485.1). GTDB lineage: Bacteria > Patescibacteriota > Patescibacteriia > JACRDY01 > JACRDY01 > JACRDY01. The sequence goes on along the minus strand of JACRDY010000042.1, from coordinate 7,651 downwards.
CTTGTGCTCTCCAAGATTATTGGGCCTATTGAGGCGGCGGCCATTCATTTAGTTCCCGATGTGCTGGTGTTTCTGAATTCCACAAAATTGTTAAGGGTAAACCTTGGATGAGTAAAATGGCACCGTGGCGTATAGAATCCCAATACTCATAAGTTTAAAATCCAAAATTCAAATGATAAATCAAGTTTAAAACTCCCTTTGGTCTTGAGTCAGAGTAGAAAGGCAAATGTCAAATCAACATGCTCTTTGAACTTGGTCATTGGATATTGATTTGAACTTTTGGTTTTGAACTTTGAACTTTTTTAATATTTATCTTTTCCCCTTGAAAGTGCCGTACAATAAGAGTATTATGAGTTTGCCATGGATATAGCAAAAAAATACAAGATTGTGGTGGTGGGCGCAGGTTTCGCGGGTCTGCGCTGCGCTAAGGTACTCTGTCGATATTATCCCGGCCAGGTGACGCTGATTGAAGAGAAAGATCATCACCTGTACTGGCCAATGCTTTACAAATTACAAGCTGGGGAAGCGAAAATGCGCATTACCACATCGGCGCGAGTGGTGCAGCAGCGGGTAGAGAATTATCACACACTAGATTATGACTATCTAGTGTTAGCGACCGGCTCAACCGTGAGTTATTATGGTATTCCGGGTTTGCCAGAGAACGCGCTGGTACTGCGCAGTGTGGAAGATGCCGCTCGGATTGAAGCCTTGCCGGATGAAGATGCCATCATCGTTGGCGGGGGAGTGACGGGAGTAGAGCTGACGGCCGAGTTGGTGACCATGTTTGCCAACAAAAATATAACGTTGGCGGAAGCCTGCCCGCAACTGTTGCCGGGTTTGGCTGATGACCGGGTGCGCCGTATTGTGACGCGCCGGTTGCAGCGGCTCGGTGTCAAAATAATCCTGGGGCACCGGTTGCAGCAGGTTGATCGGGGCAGTTTAATTTTTGATAATGGGCATCGTCTGTCGTTTAAAGGGTTGATTTGGGCGGGCGGGGTCATGCTCGGTCAGTATCCGGTTAATCAATATTTACAAGTGGCCGGCGAGGCGAACGTGTTCGCCATTGGTGACTGCAGTAGCGCGCAGCCGGGGATGATTGAGTCGGCGCTGCGTCAGGCTGATACAGCCGCCGCTAATATTAAAAATTTAATCGCCGGCCGTTCGCTGCAGGTATACCGGCCGCGGCACTTTGGTATCGTTATTCCACTGGGTGGTCGGTACGCAGTGGCCAAAGTCGGTCCGTTGGTTTTCTCGGGACAGTTCGCGTGGTTTCTTAAAAAATTAATTCATTGGTATTACAAAAAAATCTATGTTTAGAGACATCTCCGTTCTCCGCCAGCCTTCATTCGTGCTTTTACGCGTGGCGCTCGGCATACTCTTTGGCTATGCCGGCATCAGTCACCTGACCACGTCCGGCTGGTCGGCTGGTGGTTACTTAATGAACGCCAAAACATTCAGCGGTTTCTATGCTTGGCTGGCTGGCTCCAGCATTTTGCCACTAGTGAATTTTGTCAATGAATGGGGTTTGACTCTTTTGGGTATTTCCCTGGCGCTCGGTTTGTTTGTTCGGTTCAGTGCGCCGCTCGGGGCGCTCTTGATGCTTCTGTACTATTTCCCGGTATTGAATTTTCCGCTGGTGGGCGAGCACGGCTGGCTGGTGGATGAGCACATCGTGTATCTTTTTGCCCTGCTGTATTTGGCGGCGGAGAATGCCGGTACGGTGTACGGTCTGGATAAATTTGTGCGGTGGCGGAAATAACTGATCGGTTATGGCGTATCATGAAGATGAGGCAGAGCGAGTCGTGGGAGAACGGTGCGCCGCTGTGGTGGTCAAGGCTGGAGCCGTTCTCTTAATCAAGAGAATGAAGAATGGCCAAGAATACTATGTTTTACCGGGTGGTCATCCGCGAATCAATGAAGATCCGGCCGTGGCCGCTATCAGAGAAACACAAGAAGAAACAGGCGTGATCGTGACTGATCCGCGATTAATCTTGGAATTTCCCGACGGGTATAATCAACGCCATCGCTGCTATATATGCCTTTGGGTGTCTGGCGACAAGCCTGAACTGCAGGGCGAAGAACGGATGAGAGCGGCGCCGGATAATCGCTATCAGCCAGACTGGTTTCCGCTGGCCGATGTGCCGCAGCTCACTATTGTGCCCCTATTGGTTAAACAATGGTTACTCGATAATTATGTTTTCCCCAACCGAAGAAATTAAATCTAAGCTGGATATTGTTGAGCTGCTGCAGGAGTACATCAAGCTGCAGCAGGCGGGACAAAACTGGAAAGCGCGGTGCCCCTTCCACAACGAGAAGACGCCGTCGTTTATGGTCTCCCGTGACAAGCAGATTTGGCACTGTTTCGGCTGCGGTGAAGGCGGAGACGTTTTTACCTTTGTCCAAAAAATAGAAGGCGTGGACTTTCCCGAAGCCCTCAAGCTGCTCGCGCACAAGGCCGGCGTGGTACTGGAGCGTCAGGATCCGGCGGTGACGAGCCAGCGCAATACCCTTGTTGACATTAATGAATTGGCGGCCAAGTATTACCACAAAGTTTTGCTGGAGTCGTCGGCGGCCACAGCGGCGCGCGACTATTTGGCTGCTCGCGGCGCTGATCAGCTGACGATAGACTCATGGCAGCTGGGGTACGCGCCGGACAGCTGGGAGGAGACATTGAATTTTCTCAAGAAAAAAGGTTTTAGCGAGCAGGATATTTTTTTGGCCGGTCTGGCCGTCAAGAAAGAGCGGGGTGTGGGATTCTACGACCGGTTTCGCAACCGACTGATGTTCCCGATCCACAACCACCACGGACAGGTGGTCGGCTTCTCGGCGCGCAGTCTTGACGCTGATGCCAAAGAAGCTAAATACATTAATACGCCACAGACCGCGGTGTTTAACAAAGGGCATCTCCTGTTCGGTCTGGAGAAAGCCAAACAGGAGATCAGGAAAAATAAAGTGGCGGTGCTGGTGGAGGGCAATATGGACGTCATCACCTCGCACCAGGCCGGCGTCGGTAATGTCGTGGCCAGCTGCGGCACGGCCTTGACGATTGATCAGGTCAAGATTTTAAAGCGCTCCAGCGACACCATGGCGCTGTCGTTTGATCCGGATGCGGCGGGACAGAACGCAGCCGAGCGCGGTATTGACGTGGCGCTGCAGCAGGGGATGAACGTGCGGGTCATCACCCTGCCGGTCGGACAAGATCCCGATGACTTTATTAAGCGGCACTCGGCAGAAGAATGGCGGGCGCGGATCAGCGCGGCCGTGCCGGTCCTGCAGTACTATTTTGATAAGAGTTTCACTGGCGCGGACTTGACCGATCCACAGGTGAAGAAAGCCATTGCCGCCAAACTCCTGACGGTGATTGTGAAAGTGGCTGACGCGGTGGAGCAGACGCACTGGCTGCAGCAGCTGGCTGATAAACTGTCCGTGCCTGAAAATATTTTGCGTGAAACGGTGACCAAGCTGACGAGCATACGCAAGAGTGAGTCTGGCGTTACCCTTACCACCCCCAGCCTGCACGCCAGCATGAGCCGCGCCGAGAAGGAGAGCGAGCGGTTTTTGGCCATACTCCTGCACCGTCCGGAATTTTTGCAGTATGCCGCCGAGCACTTGCTGCCCGAGATGCTGGTTGGACAGCGGCCGGTAGTCCTTTACACTGATTTGATAATTTATTATAATAAGGCTACTGATGAGACTAAGGCTGACCTGAATGGCTTAATTAAGGCATTTTTCAAGAACCTTGATAAAGAGTTTATTGACTACGGTAATCAGCTTAGCTTGATGATTGCCGAGGAGTCCGACAGCTTATCTTCCGACCAAGTCAAAAATGAAGTCATACATATTATCAGGGATTTGAAACATCATTATCTCAAGTCCCAGCTCAAACAACTTGGCGAACAAATTAAAGTACAAGAAGATGCCGGCAATTCCGCAGAAGTCAAACGACTGTCTGAGAAATTCTCCGCGCTTACGGAGCAGCTCTATACTATAGGGTAGCTTTGTTTTTTATCCAGCACCTTCCTGTCGGGGCAGTACACGCCACAGAAATACTCTCTCAGCCATTCATCCAGCACCTTCCAGCATACCTCGTCAGCGTGCTGCGGGGTATGCTGGAAGGTGCTGGATTGATGTATGGCGCCAAATAAAATGTCCAATAAGAAAAAATCATTTAAGAAGCGTAGTGGGGTAAAACGTTCGCCGGGACGTTCTAAATTGAGCATTCGCCGACCGCGATCTCATAAACCGGTTCGGGCTGTTTTGCCGTACGTTGAAAAAATAGTTGAGCCGTCGGAGGAACAGCTGCGCTCACTCCTACAAAAAGGCCGCGCGCGGTCGTTCATCACTGAAGCGGAAATACTGCATTCGTTCCCCTTCGTGGAGCACTATTTGGAAAGGTATGAAGGTTTCTGGGAAAAACTGGATCGTAACGGCGTACAGATCATCGAGGTCAAGCCGGGACTCTTGGGTCGCAAGGCCGAGCGGCAGACTATGCTCAAGGGAGTGACGGATGTCAATGCGGACAGTGCCATGAAAATTGACTTGAGTGAAATTTCGGCTGACTCTATCCAAATGTATTTGCGGGAAATCGGCAAGGTGTCGCTGCTGACCGCCGAAGAAGAAGTGGCCTTGGCCAAGCGAAAAGAAAAAAATGATAAGGAAGCCTCCAAACGGTTGATTGAGGCCAACCTACGTTTGGTCGTCTCCATTGCCAAAAAGTTCGTCGGCAAAAGTTTGTCCTTAGCCGACCTCATCCAAGAGGGGAACATCGGCCTGTTTCGTGCCGTGGAGAAGTTTGAATACCGCAAAGGGTATAAGTTTTCCACCTATGCCACCTGGTGGATCCGTCAGGCCATTACCCGAGCGCTGGCTGATCAATCGCGCACGATCCGTATTCCCGTACACATGGTGGAAACAATCAACAAGTTCCAGCAGATTGAGCGTCAACTGATTCAGGACCTGGGCCGTGAGCCCTTGCCTGAAGAAATCGCCGCGGAAATGGGTGAGGAGCTTGATAAGGTGCGCCATATCATTAAAATATCGCAAGATACGATTTCTCTGGAAACGTCCGTGGGTGACGACGGGGACGACGATAGCACGCTAGAAGACTTTATTGAGGACGTGCGTTCAGTCACGCCGGACCGCGCCGCCGCGCTGCAGCTCCTGCGCGATTATGTTAAAGACATCATCCGGGATCTCTCGCCCCGTGAGCAGAAAATCCTGGAAATGCGTTTTGGTTTAGGTGACGGCGTGTCGCACACGCTGGAAGAAGTGGGCAAAGAGTTTGACGTCACGCGCGAACGTATTCGTCAGATTGAAGCTAAGGCGCTGGAAAAAATCCGCCATAGTCAGGGGATTGAGAAGTTGATGGATTATTGAGATAGTCCTTAGTCCTTAGTCCCTAGTACTTAGTACCTAGTCTATTCTGCCTTAGGGCTCCGAGGTAGCGCAATGGTAGCGTCCGCCGCGGCGGATTAACCGCTTGGCGGTATATGTATTACGTATATATTATTCAAAATCCAGTTGGTAAGTTATATACTGGACAGACCAATGATTTAGCGATTCGCTTACAGAAGCATAATAACAACCAAAATCATTATACCAGAAATAAAGGGCCGTGGAAGTTATTATATTCAGAGCAGTATAATAGCAGAAGTGAAGCGATGAAGCGAGAAAAAGAATTAAAGACTGGTAAGGGGAGAGATTGGATAAAAAAGAATATTCTGCCTTAGGGCTCCGAGGTAGCGCAATGGTAGCGTCCGCCGCGGCGGATTAACCGCTTGGTTGTGGGTTCGAGTCCCACCCTCGGAGCCAGATAGGATTAACATCAGCGAAAGCTGGTTTTTTCCTTTATTCACGGGCTCTTTTGGCGGTTCGAAAGTGTTTTTTTCGTCTATCTTTTCTCCCAACATCTGCGTTACTCGTTCAGAGACCATTTTGAAGGCTTTGTGGTATGAAATCTCAACTTTCTTGCCATTTATCGTCGAGTTCGAAAATAAAAGGGACATAAGCAGTTTTTTGTCGTCGACCATTTCAATACTGCTTCGGTTTACGTAAATCTTTCTGGCTTCCTTGGCCATTTGGAGGAAGGTCGATCCCATATCGTAGTATTTGAGGTTGGCGTTCTTATGCTTGTTGAGGCTGTCCATTACCTCCTCCTGTTCAATTTTGTACTGTTCGTATTTTTTCTGATAGAAATCCTCGCTGATTTTGCCGTCGATCTTGTCGTCGTATATCTTGTCGAGCCTTTGCGTGGCTACCTGGTAGCGTCGCTCGAGCTCGCCGGTGGCCTTTTCCCTGAATTCTATTTCCTCACCATGACTTTCCTTGAGAGCTGTTTGGACCCAGCCAAGCATGTTCTCTATGGCCTCATCGTGTTTCGAGCTTAACTGCTCGATATTCTCCATCACTTGCAAATCAACATTTTCCTGCTTGACCCATTCTCGTTGCGAACAGTTTTTATAATGGTTGCAGTGGCCGTACCAATGACCTTTCTGTATTTCCCAAGTTACCTTTCCTTTGCATTCGTCACAGCGGAAGACGTTTTTAAAGAGTGAGTTGTGCTTATTGTGTTTCGGCGTGCCGTTGCTATGCATAATATCTTGGCATCGCATAAATAATTCTTTAGTGATCAGCGGTTCGTGTTCGCCTTTGCCGACCTTGCCGTTCCAGCGATTCATCCCGTAATAAAATGGATCACCGAGAAGCTGGTGGACTCGCGAGTGGCTTACTTTATTTCCTCCTCGAGATCGCATGCCGAGCTTATACATTTCATCGGCTAGTTTCTTGGTTGAGCTTATATTGGTGGCATAGAGATCAAACATTTTCTTAACCATCGATGCTTTCTCCTCGTCTATCACATGGATTTTGTGTCCTTTCTCTCCGATGGTTTTATATCCAAGTGGCGGTTTGCTTGGCAACCAGCCTTGAGCAAGTTTTTCTTTCTGCCCCTTCTTTACATTCTCGGAGAGAAGTCGGATGTAATATTCGGCCGTGGCCACTTTCACTCGCCACATAAACCATTCATGCGACTTGGAGTCTTTGTGTAACGTACAGCCCTCTTTGACCAAGTGGATTGTGTGCTTTTCGTCCGCCAATATCCATTCGTCGATTATCGGCACATCGGCAAAGTTACGGGTTAAGCGGTCGGTCGTTTCCACGAAGATCGTGTTGATCTTGGACTTGGTCACGTATTCCAGCATTTCGTGGAATATCTTTCGCTGGATTTTTCCAGCGGCCGATTCTTGAATGGCAAAAACTTTTACGAGCTCAAAACCGTTTCGATCGGCATAGTCTCGTAAAAGTTTCTCTTGAGCCGGAAGCGAATAGCCGGTGTCCTCCTGATCCTTGGAAGACACCCGGGCGTAGCCTACAGCTTGCATCGATTGATTTTCTTGATTCATTGTCATAATCATTTAGTTAATAATTTGTTGGTTCGAATGCGACTTTTCGTACCACACAGCACCCTATACTAATTTTCCTCATCCGCTAAGCTCGAGTTGCCCACAGCTGGTTCTCCGTCTGCAAGCCACTTTTTTATGATCGCGGCCTTTGCATCGGGATATTGATTGCGTGCAAGGGCAAGTTGCATCTCGTAAGGAATAAATTCCCAGCGGTCGCCCGGCTCCATATCTTTGAAATTGATCTTGCTAAG
>JACRDY010000043.1 GCA_016218485.1 Candidatus Falkowiibacteriota bacterium | reverse complement strand
TTTCTCAATCACCTCAATCTCCAGCGGACTGGCCAGCTGCTCTGCCTCTCCGTCCAGCTGCAAGAGCGCGCTACGGTCATCGTAATTAACCTGCAGCCGCTTGAATTTAAAATACTCCAGCCGTCGCTGCCAGTAGAATTTTCTGCCAATGAGGCGGCCAAACATTCTACCGTAGTCAAACCAACGAACCGGTCGCACCACCGCCACGCTCAAATACCCGTCGGAGTACGAAATATCCGGACCGAGGTCAAAACCCAAAAACTTCCCGAAATTCATGATAAACAAGGTCTTAGCGTGATACTGATGGCGTTGTCCGTCAATCGTCAGAAAAAAATTGGTTTCCCGTAGATGGAGTAAGCCCTGCAGCATCGCGAGCGTGTAGGCCCAAAAACCAAACAACCGCTTCCAGGCGCGCCGCGTGTTCTTGATCACCCAGGCGTCATAGCCCAAACCAGCAGCGATCAAAAAATATTTTTGTTTATTGATCAAGCCAACATCAATAGTTTGATAGTTCCCGCTGACCGCCAAAGCTACTGCCGTGCCAATATTGCCCGGAATTCGGAAACAATTCGCCAGCAGGTTGGCGCTGCCCCGCGGCACCACGCCGAGAACTAGATCGTAATTATTCTGGAGAATCCAATTGGCTACCGTGTGCACAGTACCGTCCCCGCCAATCACGATCACGCGGCTATACTGACCGCCATCAACAGTATCCAAGTACGTTCCCGATTTATTGGTCTCTAGCCAATCATAATCAACATCGATCAACGCCGCTTTGACTGATTTTTCGATAGCGAACTTTTTACCGGCAACTGGATTGTAGATGACGAGAATTTTCATGAGACTACGAATTAACCCTACGAATTACGAATCCGTACGAATGTACGAATCATCCTGTCGTAGGGACAACCCTAGGGTTGTCCCTACAATTCGTACATTCGTACGGATTCGTAATTCGTAGGGATTTAACCGTACTGCTTTTGATAATACTCCTGATACTCCCCCGACTTCACGCTGCGCCACCACGGTTCATTATTAACGTACCAGTCAATGGTTGACGCTAGGCCGTCTGCAAACTTGATCTGCGGCTCCCAGCCGAGCTCGTGTTTGGCTTTAGAAAAATCAATCGCGTAGCGGCGGTCGTGTCCCGGACGATCAGTCACATACTCGATCATCTCTTCGCCTTTGCCGAGGTGCGCCACAATCAATTTAGTAATCTCAATATTCGGCTTTTCCGCGTTCCCGCCCAGGCAATAGGTCTCGCCGATTTTGCCTTTCTGCAAAATCATCTCCACCCCGCGATTATGATCAGTGACGTGGATCCAGTCGCGCACCTGCATACCGTCGCCATAGACCGGGACCGGTTTCCCTTCAATCAAGTTGGTCACAAATAACGGAATTAATTTCTCCGGAAACATATATGGCCCGTAGTTGTTGGAACAATTGGAAATGGTGATCGGCAACCCGTGGGTGTGGAAGTACGCGCGCACCAGATGATCAGATCCCGCCTTCGATGCCGAATAGGGACTGCGCGGATCATACGGCGTACGCTCGTTAAACGCTGGATCGCTCGGCCCAAGCGCGCCAAACACTTCATCAGTCGAAATATGGTGGAAGCGAATATTGCCATTATTCCGAGCGGCCTCAAGCATATTCAACGTGCCCAAAACATTCGTCCGCAAAAAAGCGGCCGAGTCCATAATTGACCGGTCAACGTGAGTTTCGGCAGCGAAGTGCACAATCGCGTCCACGCCCTTGACCGCTTCATTCACCAATTCCTTGTCGCAAATGTCGCCTTTGATAAATTGGTAGTTGGGGTTCCCTTCAATATCTTTCAAATTCTCCAAATTCCCCGCGTACGTCAGCGCGTCAAAATTCACCACCGTATCCTCAGGATGGTTCTGCAGCCAATAGTGAATGAAGTTTGAGCCGATAAAACCGGCGCCGCCGGTAATCAATAATTTCATATATTGGAAATTAGATATTGGAAATTGGAAACTGAGAAATGAAGCGGTTGCTGGTTAACCAGGGTTTTAAAACCCTGGTTAACTCAGACGTTGCTTTTAGACAATTTCTCATTTCTAATTTCTTATTTTATCTTAAACGGACTATCCGGATCCGCCTCATGTCTAATTTCATCAACCTCTTCAACCTTCCCTTCTCCTTTATACAGTTTGTTTGGTAAATTAATCACCTGCCCGGGAATTTCCGAAATACACTTGTATCCATGCACCACGCCCGGCGGGATAATCACCATCGCGGGGTTACTCTCTCCCATATCTTCCTCATGCGTCTCACCATAGGTCGGACTCTGCTGCCGATTGTCCCACAGGTACAGGCGAAAGCGGCCCGGCCCGACAAAGACAAAACAGTCAGACTGATGCACGTGCTCGTGCGGCCCACGCGCCACACCCGGCCGCGTCACCGAAACATACGACATCGCCGGCCGAAAATCCGTCTCATCGTCGCGCCAGATCTCGGCTAGCCAGCCGCGATCGTCATTGTATTGAGTAAGTTTTTTGATAATGACACCAGCGATCATAAAAATAGTATATGGTATGTAGTATATGGTATATGGGGAGGGTAGTGGGCGGCCCCACATACTATATACGACATACTAATCCCTAATTAATACGTATATACTAGCAACAAAAACACACCAGAGCAAGAAAAGATTGAGGTTGAGGTAATTGGTCACGAAACCGGGTTTGGCGAGCTCAGCCAAGACAAAAACCACCTCGCTCGCTAAAGACACGGCGACGACATCAGACAGAATTTTTGCGATAAATAAACGTTTGTCCATAAAAATTATATTGCTATATTGTTATACTGTTATATTGTCGGGTGGGGTATGAAACAGTATAACAATATAGCAATATAACAATTTATTCCTCCCACAAACTCTTCACCTTCCGCAAAACCTTATCAGCCGTCAATTGCTCCCGCTCCGCCGTCATCCGAATATCCGCAACGTCAACCTGTCGGCCGCTGTCTCTAATAGCCGGCAAAGAAAACATGAATTGATACTTTTGAAACGCGAAACGTTTGCCATCAAGATTAAAACTAACTCTCCCCTCATACCAGCCATTACCTAAATCAACCACCGCTTCAAAATCTTTAACTTCAAAACTCCACTGGTCTTTATTAGCAAATGCCGCCAAGCGCACAATCTCACCATCATCAGCCCGATAGGTGACCCAAAACGTAATCGTCCGAAATGGCCGCGGCAAACGCACATCAAAGTACACCGGGTCATCATACAAACTTTGGTAATACACAGCGCCTTCCTGTGTGATGGCACTGATCCGGCTCTTGGGCGCCAGGGTCAAAACAAACGGCGAGGCATCATGAAAATTATACTCGGCAGTCAAACGTCCGCTGACGACTAAGTCCTGGGTAATCAGCCACATCAAAAAAACAACTGGGATGATAACCAAAACCGTTCTAATAATTTTATGCCATTGGTTGAGATTCATAAATCACAGATTACACAGATAATCACAGATGGCACAGATCCGTGTGATCTGTGTTTATCTGTGTAATCTGTGTCTAATAGATTTCCTTCTGATAACACTCCTCGCAGTAAATAATCGCCTGGCTCTCGAGCGGGTAAGCAGTTTCACATTGTACCGAACAACGACCATTATGTTGATGACCAGCTTGCTCGCACCTGCACTGACGCGTCCACAACCGATGGGGATTCCTCTGCGCCAGCCTCTGACCAAACCGACAGTCCGGACAATGCCTCGGCAGGGCAAGATTTTGCTTTTGATAGAATGTTAACTCCAGAGCAATAATTTTATAATTCCGGCCGCAGTCAAGACAAGCAATGGTTTCTTTGAGAATATCCGCGGTCACTGCAGAAATTTTATCTGGCAAATTTTGAGCGCTCATGGTTTCCTGACCGAACACACCGGGCAGAGTATCCTGCCAGCACCAACCTTTGGTCATAACCGCTTCTTTGGTACTCGGGAAATAGTCCTGAGCCGCAGATTCATTATAGGCAAACGGACTCAAGCTCACCGGAAAAAATTCACCCCATTCACCGTCGCGTTTCATCTGTCCAATGATTTTTTGGACGAGCCGAGTATACTCCGCCTCCTCGTATTCTTTATTGAGAATAGCATATTTGCCATTTTTAATGCCACTGCAACCAAAACAGTAGCTGCCGCCCAAAAGCAGGTGATCACAATACTGACAAAAATTACAGGCCCAACAATAGGTACCAAACATCACTCGGTAACCGGTGATCGTACTTAAGACTTCATAAATAAGCTCATTATCCAGCGAACCGACTGAACTGTCCATAATATCCTTGGTGTTGACCGCCGAATCTGCCGAATAGCGATTGCCGTTACCCCCAACCATATCAAAACAGTGAAAACAATTTTTGGAGTCCCGCAGGTTGTCGCCGGAACAGTTGGTACAATTCTTTTGTTGAGAAAAGAGCCGAATAGTCGTCTGGTTCAATTCATCAAACTGTCGCTGAAACTGCTGGACTGCCTGATAGCTGCCAGCTCGCCACTCAGCCAGTCGCCGATCGTACTCTGCTTTGGATAGCGGCTGATTGAGCCAATGGTACTCTTTATTTTTCAAGTTCGCGCACATAAAACAATCGTGACAGCCGGAACAATTAAACAAAAACACGGCGTCCCGACAATCTAAGGCATACCGCGAATAGGCAACGTTGAAACAGCGAGCGCTGTCCGTGCACTGGTAGCACAACTGACAATTATTCAAACCCAAATTGTCCACGCAATCCTGACTGTCAATCACTTTGTAACCGAAGTAGCAATCTTCAGCACGTGAAGAAAATAGTAAATAACAATTCTTGGAATCAACAATGGCATTGCTATAATCACAGTTCACCGAATTACGGTTATAGCTGCTAATCCGCGGCACCGCCTTCATCAGCGCTCCGAATTGATCGAAAAATGTTCGAGACCAATCATAGTCTACGGCGTAATCCCGCCCATCCCAAGCGTCGCCATACCAACACTCCGGGCAGTAGACCACATACTCAGTCTTCACTGGATAAACAGAAATAACATTTTTGTGACAACGATCACACTGGCGCGGATACAACGTTTTAGTATTCCGAAATATAAGTCGCCGCATCTCCCGGCACGGCGGGCACCACGTCGGCTCGGCCACGCCAAGTCGCTGATACAGTTCTGTATCTTCAGGATAGATGGTGAAAGGTTGATTACAGTTTTTGCAGGTTGGCATACAGTAGCTCAAAGCACAGAGCTCAGAGCGCATAGCTTTGTGCTCTGCGCTTTGTGCTGTGTGTTAGTAAATTTCCTTCTGATAACATTTCTAACGCTCTTGACTCTCTAATTGATATAACCGGTCTTCGCCATCCAAACTCCCCCATTCCTCCAGCCGGAGTCCTCCCGCGCTGGCTTTTTCATTTAACAGCCTAATGTCCTCCGCTGTCAACTGATTGTGCGAATAGTAGAAGACGGGCGTCTCAGACACTGCCGGGGCAATTTTGGTAAACACGCTCCAGTCGCCCATCAGCTTGACCACCCGGAATTCCGGCCAGAACTTCTTGTCATCGCGGTCCGAGATGATGATACTGTCAGGAGGCAAGGCCTGCCGCGCGGCTCGGTTGATTGTTTCATAAGCCTGAACACTCTCGGCGACATTGAGCAGCCCTTCTTCTGAAACAAAGACTAAATTGAAACTCAAAACGCCGTACAAGCCAAAGACGAATATACCGATCAAAATTTTTGAGGCACGCCAATGAAACCAAGTAAATAACTTGTCCAGGGCGTACCCGGCCAACGACACGGCCAGCATGAACGCCGGCAGCCAGTAGCGCAAATAAGCGGTGCCAATGGTAATATGGCCGGAAATATTGTCTCTGATAAACCAGCTGCCGTAGTAAACCGTCAGCCAACCGGTCACGAAAATAAAAATAAAAACATACACCCATTGAATACCCTCTCTGCGCCCCTCGCCGTTCTCTCGTCTCTTTATTAAATTAACCAATAACCAAACAAAACCAACTGCCATGGGTACCACATACCACCACAACATCTTAATATAATACTGCCAGACATTCAGTAACGCAACGCGCGGGTGCCAGCCAAATGGCAAAATGAAACTGCCGGCGCCGCTCTCCCCGACCGTGGCGACAAGGCGTGGCGCGGGATCGCTGACATGAGCATACCCGCTTAGCCACGGCGCGCCATACAATTGGGTATTCAAACGAATGATCGGAATGAAAGTTAAAACCACCACCACGCCAAAAAGCAGCAACCCTGGCCAGTACACCTGCCGGCGGTAGACAATCACCAAACCGACAATCACCGGCGCAATCCAAATAATTTCCGCCGTCCGCACGACCAGCGCCAGTCCAACAAATAACCCAGCAAATATATACTTTAAAAACCTTAATTCGTAATTCCTAATTCGTAATTCATAATTTCCTACGAGCACCCAAACGCCTATCAGGAGTAAACCGCAAAAAAGCACATTCGGTAGCAGCCCCCGCGAACTGTAGTACCACCAGGCCGGCTGCAGCCAAAGCAGTACCGCGCTCAAGAGCGCCACTCGCTCATTAAATATTCTTTTGACCAATCCGTAGAAACAAAATATCGCCACCACCGCCAAAAGCGGCGTGAAAAACGGCACGGCTGACAGGCCGAACAATTTTGCCAACATGCCATAAATAATAATCAAACCGAGAAAACTACCGGGAACGATTGACCCGTCAACCGTCACATTATCACTACGCGAATGAATGACATTACCCACCTGCCTATTGAGTGGCTCGTCAAGACTAAGTGGCCGGTCTGCCGCCAGACGCGACAGCCAGAAATATTGAGCGGCTTCATCCGGAGAATTAAATCGCTCCGACGGACTAATGAACGTCAGCCCACTGTAGATAAATAAAAAAATAGCCCCCAAAATTAGCAAAATCCGACGGTGCAGCACAACTTTTTCCATAGCCATAGTATAGCAAAAATAAGCCAAAAAAGCATTTCTATGCTAAAATAGACCTAATTATGAGCATCCGCAAAGTCTATTTCTCTCTCATTCTCCTGATGCTGATCGTCGCCAATGATTTGAGCTGGCGCTCACTCGGTATTGGCCTCGCCATCGGTCTCGGCTACCTGGTTTGGCACGGTCATCTCCTCGGACGAACGCTCTTCAAACGGGAAAATGCCTTCATCCAAATCCTCATTGGTTCGTTCATCATCCTGTCTGCCTTCAGCTTGTTTGGGGCAGTCGCCTACTATCTCTATAAGCTGACGCCGCTGATGATCAACGGTATCCTGCTCATCATCCCGGTGATAATTTTTTCATTGCAGTATCTCATCCCCCATCAGGTATACCGTCTGCCGCTGTCCTCTCTCCTCATTTTGAGCAACACCATCCTGGGCGTTTATCTAAAATTAAAATTATTTTTACACCGGCTCTCCTCACAAAAAAAACTGCTCCTCCGTATCGCTATACAACGGCATGGTCTGATCATCCTCTATATCTTCCTGATGGTTCTCAACTGGATCATAGTTATTCGGGCGGAGACCATACAATCACTGAATAGCATCTGGCAGGCTATACCTCCGACGTTCTTCATCAGCTATGGCCTCGCCACGTTAACGCTCGTGATGATGACCACCAGTACGCACCAGCGAGCCATTCACCTGACGCTCGTGCGCAGCTATATTTTTCTCACCCTCGGTCTCGCCGCCGTCATTTACCACATCGGCTATGGCTTTGACCCATTCATTCACCGAGCCAGTGAACAGCTGATCGCCCAGAGCGGCGTCGTCACCCCAAAAACACCCTACTACATCGGCCAATACTCGCTGGTGGTCATTGTCAGTCACCTCTGGCAAATCTCCGTCACCACGATTGATCGCTGGCTCATGCCGCTCCTCTACTCGTTTTTTGTACCGGCCTTCATCTACTTGGTCTTCCGCCAGATCGCGCGACAACAGGTGACGGTGGTGAGTGATGGACACGACAGCCTCCACGGCTACTACTACCTCCTGCCGCTCATCGTCCTCTTGATACCCTTCAGTGATTTTATTGTCACTACGCCGCAAAGTCTGGCTAATTTTTTCGCTCTGATTATTATTATCGCCAGCGTCCTCTTGATCAGTCAACGGGTCAACTACCGCTTCAGCTACCTCTTACTCTTCCTGGCGGCTACTACGCTCCTGATCCACCCCCTGACCGGCATCCCCCTATTCTTCTTCGCGCTCTTAGTCCTCCTCGTCAGTCACCGCCTCAAGTATTCCTACCTCCAAAATATCATCATCAGTCTGCTGATTATCGTCACGCTCGTCTCCGTACCCGCCACCTTCCTCCTCCAGTCGCTCATCAGCCCCCACACGGCCAATCCTTTTACCTTGGAAAAACTCAATAGCCAAAATATAAGTCAAATGTTTGATTGGTTCCGGCCGGTCAATCGCCAAACCTTTCACCTCTTTCAAGATTATGCTCATTTCTTTGGGGATAATATTGACTGGCTGCTCCTGCTCCTGGCCAGCCTCGGCGGCTACCAGCTGATACGGCGAGCCGGAGAAAAACGGTACGCAGTCTACCCGCTGTTCTTCGTACTGATGGTGATCACCTATGGACTGCTGAAAATTTTTATCACTTTTGACTCCGTCATTGCCTATGAACAAAATGATTATCCGGCCCGTATCCTCAACTTCAGCTGGTACTTCCTCTTGCCGCTCATCCTCTACGCCGCCTATCAGCTGATTCAGATCATCAACCGCCAACCACGTTGGCTGAAATGCAGCTGTGCCGCCGCGCTGACGCTAGCGCTGACCGCCAGCCTCTACATTTCTTACCCGATCAATGACCTCTACCGCATCGGCCACTACCATTCAGTCTCGGCTGACGATTTGGCTGCGGTACGGAGTATTGACGACCACGCCACCGGCGACTATATCGTGCTCGCCAACCAATCGGTGTCCGCGGCGGCGCTCCATGAATTTGGCTTCAAAAAATATTTTGTTACCGATCAGGGTGAATTCTTCTTCTACCCCATCCCCACATCTGGCCCGCTGTATCAGCTCTTTTTAGAAATGACGACTGACCAAACCAGCCGCCAGACCATGGAGCGGGCGATGACACTGATGGCCGTATCACAAGCCTACTTGGTCATCAATGACTACTGGACTGATGCCGACCAATTGATTGCCATCAATAAAACAATCGCCGATGACTGGTGGCAAATAGGTAATGGGAGTGTCAGTATATTCTACTTCCGTAAATAAATCCCAAATCCTAATACCCCAAATAATAACAAATTCTTAATGCCAAATGACCAGTCAATTTCCAATGCCAAATGTCTAAGCTTTTAACATTTAGCATTGGAACTTTGGCATTGATTAGTCATTTGGATTTTGGAATTTGGTATT
>JACRDY010000041.1 GCA_016218485.1 Candidatus Falkowiibacteriota bacterium | reverse complement strand
GACCCCAAAACTCCAGTCTACTTCCGAGTACTGGTGCAGGAGGTCATTAATGTATTTTTTGAGGGCGTCGTACTTCTCCTGATGGTGGGCTTCAAACTTGATCGTCAAATACGGCCCGTTCTGGGAATAACGAATCACAAACATGGAGTCAACCATTTCCAGCCGCACCCCGTCGCCGGCCCGCTCGTCATCAATCACTTCGGCCTCCGGCCAGTCGGTCCGGAGCACTTTACCCAGCTTCTTGATCAGGAGCGCTTTCTGGTCGTCCGGACAGCCGACTTTGACCTCCGGGCTTGAGATATATTTCGGCAAACGCCCCACCGCCTGTGAGAGCGTCTGCTTGGTCCGTGACAAATAATCCAATACACGCAACGTGGTGTAGCAGCCGTCATCATGGTTATAGAAGTCAGCCGAAAAAAAGAAATGTCCGGACAGCTCGCCAATAAAAGCGGCGCCGACCTCTTGATTCTTGCGCTTGAGAAACGAGTGGCCGGTCCGCCACATGTATGGCTTGCCGCCATTGGCCTTGATCGTGTCATCCACCACCTTGGAACACAGCGTATTGTACATAATCGTCGCGCCCGGATGCTGCGCGAGCACATCCTCGGCAAACAACGCCACGAGAACGTCATTCCAGATAATCCCCCCGGTTTCATCAACAATACCAATCCGGTCGCCATCGGCGTCATAAGAAAAGCCGATGTCGGCTTTAGCCTCCAGTACTTCAGTCACCAGCCGATTGGCCACCGTGGTCTCGGTCGGGTCAGCCACACCCAAAGGGAACGTGCCGTCTAAGCTGGTATTTTTTTCAACTACCTCACAGCCAACTTTACGCAGCAATTCAGGCACAATGGCGCCGGGCGTGGCATGGCTCGGGTCCACCACGACGGTAAACTTCTTGTTAATGGAAAAACGATTGGCCAAATCCTGATAATAGGCTGGCAGGACATCCTGCTGCGTGACCTTAGCGGGCTCTTTAACCAAAAAATAATCTTCTGCCTCCACCAAAACCCGCAGCTGCTCCAACTCTTGCGCCACCATGGTTTCGGAAAAATTGGTGGCAAACTTAAAACCGTTATACTCCTTGGGATTGTGCGAGGCAGTGACCATCACCCCGCCCTGGATCTCTAGATAGTACTGCGCCCAGTAGAACGTACCAACGAGCGTCAAACCAATATCCACCACGGCCACGCCGGTGGCGGCAATACCCTTGGTTAAGGCCGCGGAGTAATCCGGACTGGTCAGACGGCAGTCCCGCCCCACCACTGCTCGGCTGATGCCCTGCTGATGCAGGTAGGTGCCATAGGCTCGGCCCAGGTGTTCAGCGATTTCTGGGTTGAGATCTTTGTCAACCTCGCCGCGTAGGTCGTACCCGCGAAAAATATGAGGATTGAGGTGCATAGAAATAAATCCAGCACCTTCCTGTCGGGGTATTATACATCCCGCAGGAAGATTTATATTAAGCCATTCATCCCCGCAGCTTGCTGTGGGGTATTCTGGAAGGTGCTGGATACAGTTAAAATGTAACGCTTACGTTCGCTTGGGTTTTAAAACCCAAGCTTAAAACCCTTTGACTTTCAGGGAAAAATTCTCTATAATTTAGACAATCTCCATCGTCGTGTCGGAGTAAATAGTATAACAATAAATCATAAATAAATCCAGCACATTCCTGTCGGGGTAGTACACCCCGCAGAAATACTCTCTCAGCCATTCATCCCCGAGAGCACGCTGATGGGGTATTCTGGAAGGTGCTGGATAAATCTAATTATGAATACCTTTCTTTGGGTTATTCTCATCGTCGTCGCTCTGCTCATTCTCTGGTTGATTGGAGTGTTTAACGGCCTCATTCGCCTGCGCAATCGCACCGACGAAGCGGCCTCGGACATTGACGTCCAGCTCAAGCGCCGCCACGACCTCATCCCCAACCTGGTGGAGACGATCAAAGGTTACGCCAAACACGAAAGTCAAACCTTTGAAAAAGTCACCGCGGCTCGCACCGCGGCCATGGGCGCCACCTCTATGGCGGACAAAGGACAAGCTGAAAACATGCTGACGGGCGCGCTCAAGTCGCTCTTTGCCGTGGCCGAGAGCTATCCCGAGCTGAAAGCCTCCGCCAACTTCGCTAAATTGCAAGACGAACTGTCGGACACGGAAAACAAGGTCCAGGCCGCGCGCCGCTTCTACAACGGCAACGTCCGGGACTTCAACACCAAGCTGCAGGTCTTCCCCACCAATACGTTCGCCGGTATGCTCCACTTCACCAAGTATGAATTTTTCGCCGTGGAAAATGAGGCTGAACGGAAAAATGTTGAGGTGAAATTTTAACCACAGAATCACGCATGAAAACATTAAAACACAAGAACACTAAAACAACAGAGTGAAAGCAAAAATCAAGACTTGTTTTCATGTTCTTGTGTTTTAATGTTTTCATGCGTGAGTAAGCTATGTACAACCAAATCGACGCCAATAAACGCAAAACCGTCCTCTTGATCGTCATCTTTGTGGCGTTTATTGTGTTTTTGGGCTGGCTGTTTGGCTATCTGTATAACTTCGGCTACGCCGGCCTGGTCGTGGCAGCCATGATTTCTATGATCATGAGCCTGTTCGGCTACTACCGCGGCGACAGCGTGGCGCTGTGGAGCTCGGGAGCCAAGCCAATCAGCGCCACTGATAATCCATACGTCTACCGGATGGTGGAGAACCTCTGCATCACCGCCGGGCTGCCAATGCCCAAAGTGCACATTATCGCTGACACGGCCATCAACGCCTTTGCTTGCGGCCGGGACCCGGCTCACGCCTCAATCGCGATTACCGAAGGCGCGATCAACCAGCTCGAGAATGAGGAGTTAGAAGGCGTCATTGCCCACGAACTGTCGCACATCAAGAACTACGACATCCGACTGATGACCATCGTCATTATCCTCGTCGGTATTATCGCGCTCCTGACCGACTTTATGCTGCGCGCCCGCTGGTACGGCGGCGGCCGACGTTCGGGCAATAGCCAAGGCGGCGGTATTTTGATGCTCGTCGGCATTATTCTCCTCATCCTCTCGCCGCTGATTGCCAATCTGATCAAGCTGGCCGTCTCGCGCAAACGGGAATACCTGGCGGACGCCTCCGGCGCGCTCTTGACCCGCTACCCGGAAGGGTTAGCCCGCGCCCTCGAAAAAATCGCCCGCCAGAACCAACCGCTGCAGCGAGCCAGCGCCGCCACCGCCCACCTCTTCATCGCCAACCCCTTCAGCGGCGGCAAAAAATTTCTGGGAAACGCCTTTGCGACCCACCCGCCGATTGAGGAGCGGATTAAACTGCTGCGCGGGATGGCCTGACAGGAAAATGATAAATAAAGTTCAAAGTTCAAAACCTAAAGTTCAAATCAATGCCCAATGACAAAGTTCAAAAGATACCAACGGTGGACCTTTTGAACTTGGGATTTTGAACTTGCCTGCCCGCCTCGGGAGGGGGATTTTGAACTTTGAACTATTTTCCCTAAATTTCTAATATCTCCGCCCAAGGCGGATCAGCCCCAAGCTGATAATTTCTAACCAACCTCCTATGCCCGAACTAACCCCCCCAGTCGCCGCCAGCAAACCATTACCTGCCCCCAGCGATCTCCTGCGCGCCAGCTGGCAACTGTTCAGAGAACACTTCAGTCCGCTGCTAAAGATCACCCTGGTCATGGTGGCGCCCTCTCTCATTAATATTGGTCTCGCCACGCTCTCTGACCTCCCCAGCGCGCCACAAACGCTCCTCGGCAGCCTGATATTCCTCTTCGCCCTCCTCTCTATTGTCACCGGTATCTGGGGTTCGGTCGCGCTCATCACCTACATCAAGAATAACAATCGCAGCCTGACGATCAGCGACGCTTTTAATCAAAACGTCAGCCTGCTCTGGTCATTCTTCTGGGTCGGACTGGTGGTCGGCATCATCACTATGCTGGCGGCGCTGCTCCTGATCATTCCCGGCATCATCGTCGGCGTCTACTACAGCCTGTACTCCTACGTCATGATTGATCAACAGATCAAAGGCTTCCGCGCCGCCGCAACCAGCTGGGCGCTGATCAAAGGCCGCTGGTGGGCCGTGTTCGGCCGATTGCTCGTCATTGGTCTCCTCGGACTCGTACTCTACGCCATGACCATCGCGCTCACCTGGCTACTGCCATCAAATCTCAAACAGCTCGCTACCCTGCTCTCTCTCATCTTTAATCTATTCTTCTCGCCTTTCGCGGTCATCTACACCTACCGCCTCTACGCCAGTCTCCACGATACCCACGCCCCGGCCGCCGCTGTCTAACCTCTCAGACCCAATGAGCAATCCGCTGCAGGAAAAATTCACCGACAACCTCAAGCAGACGTTGAGCCGAGCCCATGATTTGGCGTGGGAACTGAAGCAACCGACCGTCAACCCGGAGCACCTGCTCTACGGCCTGCTGGCGTACCGCGGCAGTGTCAGCTCGGAAATTCTCAATAAATTCCAGCTCAAGGAAGAGGCGCTGCGCCAGACTATCCAAGAAAAAAATCCCATCATGACCACCGATGCAGTACCCCGCCTGTCTGAAGAAACGAAAAAAATCATCCAACGCGCGGTCCTGACCGCCAACCTCTTCAACCATCGCTACGTCGGTACCGAGCACCTGCTTAGCGCGCTCTTGGAGTCCGGTCATGCGCTGGTCAAAGAAGCGCTCACTAAAAATAGTATCAATCTCGGGGACATCCAGCAGCAATTGAGTATCATCCTGCGCAGCACCTCAAAGTTTCCCGATATCACCAAGGCGTTTGATTCGGCTAAAGACTTTGGCGGACCGGAAGACATGGAAAAGGTCATGATTGCCGGCGCCGGCAATCAAGGCAGCATCCTCGAGCTCTTCACCACCGACCTAACTGATGAGACTACCCAGCAGGATATTGACCCGGTCATCGGCCGCGAGGAAGAGATCGAACGGGTCATCCAGGTGCTGTCCCGACGCAACAAAAACAACCCTGTGCTGCTCGGCGACCCGGGCGTGGGCAAAACCGCCATTGTGGAAGGCCTGGCCAAAAAAATCCTCCACGGCGACGTGCCAGACATTCTCCTGGACAAACGGATTCTCAACCTGGACTTGGGCTTGATGCTCGCCGGCACCATGTACCGCGGCGAATTTGAACAGCGGCTCAAGAATATGGTAGTGGAAATTAAACGCGATCCCGAGATTATCCTGTTTATTGATGAAGTCCACACGCTGACCGGCGCCGGCGCCGCCCCCGGCTCCATGGACGCCGCCAATATCCTCAAGCCGGCGCTGGCCCGGGGCGAGATCCGCTGTATTGGCGCCACCACACTGGAAGAATACCGCAAGCATATTGAGTCTGATGCCGCGCTGGAGCGCCGTTTCCAGCCAGTGCAGGTCAAAGAGCCGAGTAAAGACAAAACCATCGCCATTCTCCAGGGTATCAAGGGGAATTATGAA
Organism: Candidatus Falkowiibacteriota bacterium; assembly: GCA_016218485.1. Classification (GTDB taxonomy): domain Bacteria; phylum Patescibacteriota; class Patescibacteriia; order JACRDY01; family JACRDY01; genus JACRDY01. The sequence continues at coordinate 52,411 of JACRDY010000041.1, read as the reverse complement.
AAATTCCACCACGTGGAAATCGGCGACGAGGCCATTACCGCGGCCGTGCGCCTGTCGGCTCGCTACATTGCCGACCGCTTCCTGCCCGACAAAGCCATTGATCTCCTGGATGAGGCGGCGGCGCGCATCCGCGTCCAGCAGGATAGCCAAGGCCTGGTCCAGAAGATAAAAAAAATCGAACGCGGACTGGATCTTTTGGAGCGCAACAAGCGGCAGGCCATCATCAGCGAGCAGTACACTGAAGCGCTGGAGTACAAAGACCAGGAAGTCGCCGCCAAAGAAGAGCTGCGGGCGGCTCGCGAAGAATGGCAGAAGCAGCAGAAGAAGTCCCTGGGCAAAATCACCGACCGGGACATTGCCGAGCTCGTCGCCAAAATGACCGGCATTCCCCTGTCCGAACTGGTGGAGAGTGAAAAAGACAAAATTCTGCACTTGGAACAGCACCTCAAAGCGCACATCATCGGACAAGATGAAGCAATCACCGAGCTCGCCCAAGCTATTCGCCGCACCCGTGCCGGCATCGCCCTAGAAAAACGCCCCATCGGCTCATTCATCTTCCTCGGCCCCTCCGGCGTCGGCAAGACGGAACTGGCCAAGGTGCTGGCCGAAGAGCTGTTTGAAGACCACGACGCCCTGATCAAAATAGACATGTCAGAATTCCGCGAGAGCTTCAACGTCAGTAAGCTGATCGGCTCGCCCCCCGGCTACGTTGGCTACCGCGAGAGCGGCGCGCTGACCGAAGCCGTCCGTCGCCGTCCCTACAGCGTGGTGCTGTTTGACGAGATTGAAAAGGCACACCCGGAAATTTTTAATATTCTCTTACAAGTTATGGAAGACGGCGAACTGACAGACGCCACGGGCAAAAAAATCAACTTCAAGAACACCATCATTATCATGACCAGTAACGTCGGCCTCAAGGACTTTGTCACCGCCAAAAAAATTGGTTTTGACGACCTGTCCGGCAACGCCGACCTGTATGAAGAAATGAAGGGGTATTTAGAAAAAAGCCTGGCCGACCAATTCCGCCCGGAGTTCCTCAACCGCATTGACAAGATCATCTTCTTCCGCCCGCTGGGTAAAACGCACCTGCAAACCATCGTCACTCTGCAGCTCTCCGCGCTCAATACCCGCCTCAAGCAGCAAAAGGTCAAACTCCAAACCACGGCCAAAGCCATTGCCTGCTTAGCTCAAAAAGACTTTGACCCCCAGCAGGGAGCGCGCCAAATCCGCAAAAACATTCAGGAACTGGTGGAAAATCCCCTGTCGGAGCTGCTGTTAGAGAAAAAAGTCAAAAAAAATGGTACAATCAAACTGACCGTGGCGCGCGGTACCATAATCTTAGTCTAAACTATTTTTATGGTTGTTGATACCGTACAACCGGATGATCGGGCTCGACGCCGGGCTCTGCGTCGCGCCAGGAGCTACCGTCACGCGGCAGACGATCCGGTGCCGGAAGCCTTTCGTCGTCTCCAGCAAACCGGACAACGAGCCCAGCAGCTGGGACAAGCCGCCAGAGCAAAAACCGCGGCCGCCAAAGAAGGCCTTAATCGGAGAAAACAAGCGGTCGGCGACACCATCAACAAGGGTAAACAGTTCGTCGGCGGCGCGGCCACCCGCGGTAAACAAGCAGTGAAACAAGGCGCCGGACAAGCGGCCAACTGGGCGGGAAATACCGCTGCCGGACGTGGAGCTAAAAAAGCCGCTAACGTGGCCGGACAAGGCTACAATGCCGCGAGAAACACCGCGGCGGGCGTTCGCCAGGGTGTCGGCCAAGCCAAACAGGCGGTGGGCGGTAAAATTAACCAGGGCAAGCAGGCAGTCAAACGAGGAGCGGGTCAGGCCGCCAACTGGGCGGGTAACACTAGTGTCGGGCGGGGCGCCAAAAAAGCCGGCGCTCTGGCCGGGCGGGGCGCGCAAAAACTCGGCAACGTTGGCAGAGCCCTTAACAAGAATAACGACATTATTGATCGGGGTGTTAAAGGCGCCGGCAGACTGGCGGGTCAAGGTCTGAAAGGCGCGGGTAAACTAGCCGGCAAAGGCGCGGCCAACCTCGGACGGCGGCTGGGAGACACCGCCGCCGGTCAAAAAGCGCGAGCTGGCGCGGCACGAGTCGGACAAGGTATAAATGCCGCCAAAAGCGGCCTGAACCGAGGAGCGCAATTTGCCAGAGATACCGCCGGTAATATCGGACAAGGCCTCAACAAGAGAAAACAAGCCGCCAGTGACACCATCAACAAGGGTAAGCAGTTCGTCGGTGATAAAGTCAAAGGTGGCGCCAAAAAGGCTGGTGACTGGGCGGGGAATACCAGCCTCGGGCGGGGCGCCAAGAAAGTCGGCAGCGCGGCCAAGACCGGCGTCGGCAAAGTCAATGCAGGCCAAAAAGCAGTGGCCAATCGCCTGCGCGCAGAAAAAGCCAGACTGAAAAAAATGAAAGAGTCCGCACAGACCAAAGTCGCCGTGGCCAAGCAAGCCACCCAACTGGCCACCGCCTACCTGCTCAAACTGTCATGGATAAACATACTGGACAGTTTCGGTCTGACGATTCTCTACATCAACTTTCATTTTACCATGTACTATTACGGTGGTCCCTTTAAAAAAGCTTTTGTCAGGCCGGGGATGGAGTGGTTTATTGAATCAAATATCAAAAGCCTAGGCGCGGGCAGTAATTCTGACGCTGCCATGAAAGCCAAGGAAATTGAGAGTAAACCAATAGAAATTTTTGAAATCGCCGGCCTGGTGCTAGTAGATATCATCCTGCTCTTGGTAATCGCTATTGCCATCTTATCCATCAGTACGATGTTCAGCTGCGCCGGACGCGCGGCGATGGGTGATTCAATCGGTGGTGTTATTGGTTCAGGTATTAAGCTGACCACCCTTATCCCCTTCAATTGCTTTTAACCGCTAACATTGACCTATGTCAGACCGCGCTAAAAAAATCATTTTCATTATTGTCTTTATTGCCCTGACGCTGATTCTCGGCTACCTGCTCTACTACCTGTTCCTGCGGCCGACCATTGAGCCAGGCGCGCCGCTCAACGCCGTCAATGAGGGTATTGTCAACGGCCTGCCCAGCGCCGGCGCCAACCTTAACCGCCCGATTTACATTAATGTCAATGGCAAGCTGGTACCGGCGCAGAACGTCCCCACGGCCGCTCCCTCCGGCGCCGCGGCGGTGGCCAATGGCGGATTGACGCGTGTCACCAGCCTCGCCAGCGGCCCGGCCAGTAGCGCGGTACCCAGCGCCGACGGCAACGGCATTGTCTACTACAACCCCGGCGATGGCAAATTTTACCGCGTTGAGCGCGCCGGCGTGGCAATCGCGCTTGATGACAAAGTCTTCAGTAACGTCCAGACCGTCACCTGGTCGCCGCAGCGCGACAAGGTGGTGCTGGAATACCCCGATGGCGCCAATATCGTCTACAATTTCACCAACAAAAAACAGGTGACACTGCCTAAACAGTGGAAAGACTTTGCCTTTTCGCCGAATAATGACCAGCTGGTCTTCAAAAACTGGACGGTGGATGAGGCGGATCGGTACCTCTCCACCGCCAACGATGACGGCTCCGGCTTCCGCCGGATTGAAACACTCGGAGCACAAGATGAAAACGTTCACGTGGACTGGTCGCCCAATCAGCAGATCATCGCCACCTTCAATGAGAGTATCAACCTGGAACAGCAATACCTCTACTTCATCGGCCAGAACAAAGAACGGTTCAATGTTTCTATTATTGAAGGCCGCGACTTCCGGCAGCGCTGGGCACCGGATGGCAACCGCCTGCTGTACAGCGTCTACCACAGCGCCACCAACCTCAACCCCTCACTCTGGATCGTGGATGCCGCCGGCGACAGTATTGGCGCCAACCGCACTCCCTTGAACATCCAGACCTGGGCTGATAAATGCACGTTTGCGGACACGAATACTGTCTACTGCGCCGTACCAAAGCAGCTGGAGCGCGGCAGCGGCCTGGTGCCGGAATACGCCGCCGGCGTGCCGGATGACTTTTACCGGATTGATCTGACGAACGACACCACCGCGCTCTTGGCCGTACCCGAGGGCGAATACAACGGCCAGAACCTGGTGGTCAGCCAAGACGGCGGCACGCTCTCTTTTGTTGATACATTCAGCGGTACTTTGCAGCAGATTAAGCTGAAGTAGATACGTTCGTGGGAGTGACACAGCCTCTGGCTGTGTTATAAACAGCACGGCTGGAGCTATGTCATAACACAGCCAAAGGCTGTGTCACTCTAGAGAACCACCTTCCCTATGTTCAAAAAACACCTCCTCCAATTTTTCTTCCTCTTCTGCCTGGCATTTCTAATAGTCACCCCGGCGCTCGCCCAGGGCGGCTGGACTGAAGCTGAATGCAAACAAGCGGGCAACCGCTGGTACGCCAATACCTGTATTGCCAAAGCGCCGGAACTGGACTTGGAGGTTCCGTTCGGTCAACTGACCAGCGGTAAAATAGATATTTCAAAATATATTGAAAACCTCTATACTTTTGGCGTGGGCGCAGCTGGCGTGCTGGCCGTTATTGTTATTATGGTCGCCGGTTTTATCTGGCTGACCGCCGGGGGCAACCAGGAGAATATCGGCACGGCCAAGGGCTACATCACTGGAGCTTTGATCGGCCTCATCATCGCGCTCGGCAGCTACACGGTCATGCGGATTATTAACCCGTCACTGGTAATTTTCGCGCCGCTCCGCATCCCGGCGATTAAACAAGCTTATCTTAGCGATTTTTGTCCGGAAAAAGTACCCACCAGCCAAGAAACTATAAATTGTACTGATCCGACAGGACAACAAGTAACCCTAAAAAGTGGTGATGAAATCAAATGCGGCTGGCGCTGTCAAATCGGCTCGGGTGATAATCAGAATAATTGTACCGGGATGACTGGTCCAAATGGTAAACTCTGTTTACCGCTGGCGCAAACAGACAAAAGTAACAACCTAATCTTTGACAACCAGCTCCCCTCTGGGGCATGCAAAAATTTCAATGATGACTTTACGAGTAAGGCTGGTCTACCCGAAGAACAATCTACGTGCCAAAAAATTAATGACGGTATTACGACAAACCCTAAGGCTCGCATCACAAGTTTAGCGAATGATGAACGCGGCAGCTGCGTCTGGATTAATATCAAATGGTTGAGTGATCTGCTGGCTAAAGCGGATATTACTAACACACTGCCAACAGATGGTTGTTACTGGTGTGATCAAAATACTTACAACATTATCAGTGGAGAGCTGGCAGCAAAAATATCTGAAAATCATAAAACTAAATATGAAGTTTGCAATGGGCTATTTACCGGTATTGGCTGGACACAGACAAAACAAGTTTGCATGCAGCAATGGTGCTTTATCGGCGGACCTAATCCCGTAGGCTACTAAATGATAAACGAGTTGTGTATGAGACATAAGCTGCTCATAACAGTCATAACACTAGGATACTTGTTATTCTTACCTTTCATGTCTCTAGCCGCCACGCCCGGCTGCTGTATCTTCAAAGCGCAGTGCGAGGATATGCCGGAATCGTGGACCAGCACTGATCAGCTGAAGTGCGCCAGCAAGGGCGGCGACTTCCAAAAAAAGAATTGCAGTGACATAGCCACTTGCCAAAAAGCCGGCACTGATAAAGCCACCGCGCCGCTTAGCGCGCCGGTGCTGGAGGCGCCGCTGCCGGGTCTGACGCTGTCCTCCAACGTCCCGATTGTGGAAGAATCCGGCGCTAAATACTACGAAATCCCCTGGATCGCTGAATTTATTGGCGCTCTGTACAAATTCGGCATGACCGCTGTCGGGGTGCTGGCCGTCATCATGATCATGGTCGGCGGCTTCATCTGGCTGACCGCCGGCGGCAATCAGGAAAATATCGGCACGGCCAAAGGCTACATCACCGGCGCAATCATCGGCCTCATCATCGCGCTCGGCAGTTACACGGTGCTCAAAATCGTCAATCCGGCGCTGGTGAATCTCAAGCCGATAAAAATACTGTATGTGGCGTATGAACCCCTAGATATTACTCCTGGTAATGAAACTTCGGAGCCAATAGCAACTAGCAGCGTTGATCAAGCATCAATCGCCACCACCTATGGTGTCTGTGACTCTGTAAAATTAGCAAAGGTTGACTTCCCCACTAGTAACGGATACTTGATGATCAACGAAAAAGTCGCTGATAGTTTACGTCAAGTTGCTGCAAAAATTAATGCATCAGGATTAGGTGGCTACAAACTCATCAATGGCGGGACATTCAACTGCCGACCCAATGTCAACAATCCGAAAAAAATGAGCCTACACTCTTATGGTCTGGCAATCGACTTTAACCCATCCACTAATCCTAACAAGAAACCAAAACCGGCCGGTGTCTGTCCCCATGATCTGCCCGATGCGGTCATGAACGCGTTTAAATCAACGGCAGGTTGGCGCTGGGGTGGAGACTTTAAAAGCGTCTGTGATGCCATGCATTTTGAATATATTGGGCAATAAATACCTCTCTCAAATAATCTAATCTACTTTTAATCCCCCATCATCTCACCCGCCTCCACCGGATACTGGGCAATGATATCATCCATTGCTGCCTGACCGAACTTATCTACACAATTCCGATAACTGCAAAAGGGATACTCTAGGAGTTCCTTTTTGTTTTTAACTCTTCCGTGCTTTATTGGGTTAAGGTTAATATAGTTGAAATAGGTGTAAAATTCTTTCTCGGTGCTAATACATCGGTCAAAATACTGCTCCCAGACGCAGTGTCTACCGGGGAGCGACACGCCCTCTGGGCATGTTATCGTTTTACCTATACCACCTATAACACCGCCAGCCCGCCCCGCTTCGCTTGACGAGGCCGGGGAGGCTGTGTCGTTCCGAACCCCAGTAACACGCCCAGAGGGCGTGTCGCTCCCGGGTGCGCTCCCACGTTTCATTTCATTAAGAATTAATTTCGCTGAACGACCATTAATAAAACGTATAATGTTAGCAATGTCTCTCCCTTTAACCACTTCTAATAACAAATGGTAATGATTACCAAGAATAGCCCAAGCAAATAATTTACTAGGGTACTTATTTTTAGCTAAATTAAGACTAGAGACTATAAAATTTTCATAACCATGAAAATAATCCCTCTTATCCACCGTCCGGCAAGTGATAAAATATATCTCACCATCCGAGTAGAGATGCGGCGGGCGGTGGATATTATAATCTTGGGGATACGCCATACCCCGAAACCATACCACACCAAAGATTAAATAATTCTAAACTATTTAAATAAATCCAGCACCTTTCAGAATACCCCGCAGCAAGCTGACGGGGTATTCTGAAAGGTGCTGGATGAATGGCTGAGAGAGTATGCCTGTGGCGTGTACTACCCCGACAGGAATGTGCTGGATAAAAAAACGGCTACCGGAGGGGCAGGACCGATAGCCACGATACAACTAATGCGTCCGATAGTGTCGTTTGTGCACAACGTCCGGACGCGTGTTGTTATTGTATGCCGCTTGGCTGTTGCGTCGAGACACTATCACCCAACGTAACAACCGAGAATGAACATGTATCCCCTACTCTCCAAAGTCTTCAAACCGTGACAACGCCGTCTTTGTTGACAGCGAAAATCTGGCCGAAAACCTCTCCGAGCTCATCCGCGATGACCACCGCGGTTTGCCCTGCCTGAAGGGATACGTGCAAATCCGTACCTTGCCGGCTGACGGCTCCGCAGTACCTTTTGAGATGTCTCGCGATTTCGCCCTGCATGTCGGCACCTACTCCGGTGACACTCACCACACATTTCCTATCCATGATACCCCTCAACCGTTCGCGGTTCTCACGGGAACCGCGAGAGATAGGATGTTTATGCCCACGCACTGCCTTGTAACCAACGTTGATAAACCAACTCTCATGCCCTCCTTTCCAGAGCTGGTAATGAATATCTGACACCATTGCCGGATATAAAAAAATCATACACCCGATACCCCGATTCGTCAATATTTTTGCTCACTCTATTAACAGTAACGAATTTCGTCCCGCTGCGCCCGCCTCACGGCAGGGCTGGCGGAACTCAATTCGTCACTCCAAATGCGCTCGTCCCAGTTCCCCAATTTTAGCCCGTAATAACGGGTGATTGGCCAAATCCGGATCTTCCGCCATCACTCTCCCCACCCACTGCTGTGCCTGCTTAATCCGCTGAACGTCAAACAAATTTGCCAACTTCAGATCGGACTCGCCGCTCTGGGACGTCCCGAACATCTCCCCGGCGCCGCGGAAACGTAAATCAGCTTCGGCCAAGGCAAAACCGTCATTGCTGTCCACCAGGGTCTGCAGGCGCGCGCGGCTGTTCTCGCTCTCGGTGTCGGTGAAGAGGAAGCAGTACGACTGGTGGCTGCTGCGGCCCACCCGCCCCCGAAACTGATGCAGCTGTGCCAGGCCAAACCGCTCCGCCCCCTCAATCATCATCACGCTGGCGTTTGGCACATCCACCCCCACCTCCACCACCGAGGTGGCCACGAGAATTTTGACCTTGCCGGCGACAAAATCCGCCATCACCCGCTCTCGCTCTGCCGACTTGAGCCGACCGTGCAGACAGCCGATGACTAAATCGGGAAATACCTCCGTATCCAGTTTTTTGTGTTCCTCGGTGACTGACCTGACACCCAGTTTGTCAGACGGATCAATCAGCGGGCAAATAACAAACGCCTGCCCCAACGGGGCCCCGTTGGGGCCGGCCGCCACCTGCTGGCGAATAAAATCATAGGCCTTGGCCCGATCAGCCGGACTGACAATCTTGGTAATAATTTTTTTGCGTCCCGCGGGCAGCGTGTCCAAAATAGACAGATCCAGGTCGCCGTAGAGCGTCAAAGCCAACGAACGCGGAATCGGCGTGGCGGTCATAGAGAGAAAGTGCGGCACGCGCGAAGTCTCGCCCGACTTATCCTGCAAGGCCTGACGCTGTGCCACGCCAAAACGATGCTGCTCGTCCACCACCGCCAGCGCCAAATGATGAAATTGAATCTTACCCTGAATCAACGCGTGTGTGCCCACCACCACTTTGACCCGGCCATCCTTGAGCCCGGCGATCAGCTCGCGCTTATCCACCAGTGTATCATTGACCCGGCTCTCCGTCCGTGTCAAGAGACCAATCAAAAACTTCTGACCCTGAAGTAACTGCCGGATGGTTGTATAGTGCTGTCTGGCCAAAATCTCGGTCGGCGCCATCAGCGCGGCTTGCGCGCCGCCAAGCGCGGTATTGAGCAACGCCAAACTCGCCACCACGGTCTTGCCACTCCCCACGTCGCCCTCCAAGAGGCGATTCATGGGGTACGGCCGGCCCAAGTCTTTAACGATTTCCCAAGCGCTCCGGCGCTGCGCCGGAGTCAGGACAAACGGCAAACTACTGACAAAACGTTTAATCTCCGCCTCGTGAAATGACACCGGCGAGGCCGGCAGCTGCCGGAGACGGCGGCGAACCAGCTGATTCTTGAGCTGTAACAAAAAAATTTCTTCAAACTGCAGCCGCTGCCGAGCGCGCTCCAGGCTGACCTGACTGTCGGGGAAATGGATCTGCCGCACCGCCGCGGACAGCGCCGGGAAATGTAATTGCCGCACCAGCGCCGCCGGCAGGTAATCGGCTAGCGCCGGCAGAGCTTTCCAGGCCAGAGAAACTAAATAGCGAAGCTGCTTGGAACTGATGCCTTTGGTCAGACTGTAGACCGGCACCAGCCGACCGGTGTGCGTGCCGCCGCCCTCTTTGGCCTTAGTCACCTTCTCAAAACTGGGTGAATAGAAGACTACTCCCCGATCGGCGTCCACCCGTCCGGCCAAATAGACCTCGTCCCCCGGTTTAAGAATTTTTGACACATAGTACTGGCCAAACCAGACCGCCTTGACCGAACCGCTGCTATCCTGAATAATCGCCTCGGTCACCAGCAGCCGCTTCTTCCAGGCTCGCTGATTGCGCATCAGCTGAATAGTGCCGCGCACCGTCGCCACCACTCCGGGCCGAAGCGCGGCAATGGGCACGAACGTACTAAAATCATCATACCGCGCCGGATAATAAAAAATGAGATCGGCGACCGTCTCAATACCTATTCTTTTTAATGCGCTGCCAATTTTTTTAGCTATGGGATGCAGCGCCAATACCGGAGTATGTAAATCCATAAAAATCAAAAAAGAAATTGGAAATTAGATATTGGAAATTGTCTACCAGCAACGTTTTCGTTAACCAGGGTTTTAAAACCCTGGTTAAAGCCGTGTCTTTAATTTCTAATATCTAATTTCCAATTTCTAATTTTAAAACGCGCCCGGCCCGCCGCGGCGGACGACCTCTCCGATCCATCGGGGCGCTCTATCAATTCTGAATTGAAAAATAAACGCGCCCGGCAGGGCTCGAACCTGCGACCTTCAGCTCCGCAAGCTGACGCTCTATCCATCTGAGCTACGAGCGCATACGTATTAACCTATTCGCGTCCGACCCCGATCCATCGGATCGCTTTATTCATCTGCCTGCCCCGCAGGAGCCGAAGGCGTATGCGGGGAGCGACGACGCGCCTAACAGTGCCAACAGTTTAACAAATCAGTACTGATTTGTCCAGAGTCAGAGTTTGAATGTCAGAGTTTGAATAAACGACTGATACCGTCGGAAAACGGCTCATCCTCTTGATCCAGGTCTTCTGCCAAATACTCCAAGAGGAGATCGCGGAGCGACAGCGGATCAACGTCATCCAGCGGGATACGCATCCGGGGCTGCCACAGGCTGTTAAAATTAAAGTACAGGCTCTTGACCTCGGGCGGGTTATAAATGATACAAAAACTCTTGACCTCGCTAAAATCATAAAACTTCTGGCCGATACGAATGCCGTCTTCATACAGGGCAAACGGTACGCTCTGGGGCGGCTGCGAGCTGCGCAAAAAGATCACCACCGCGGCCACTAGAATAATCACCGCAAACAGAAAATTCGCGGCCAGGACGGCGTACAGGAGCAGCAGGCCGCCGATGATGATCGCGATGACGTACCACGCCCGGCTCCGCTCGTGAGCGACGAATTCCGGAAACTCCCACGAGGCTAATTCCTCACCATATTTATTGCTGGCCATATGATTGACTTTTATTATTAAGAATAGTATACTCTAGATAAATTTTGTAAATTTTTTGTACAACTCAAGCCCGAAGGGCTATGAGCGGAAGTGACAAAATTACAAATATATGTATTATGTATATATTATCAAAAGTACAAAAAATAATAAACTATATACTGGATTTAGTAAAAACTTAGCTACTAGAATAAAAGAACATAATACTGGACGTGTTACCTCTACAAAGCTTTACAGACCATGGAAGTTGGTTTACTATGAAGCTTACTCTGAAGAGATATTAGCACGAAAAACGGAAATATTCTACAAAACAGGTCAAGGCCGTAGACAGATAAAGAAAAAATTGGATCTTTAAAAAATGGAAAATACTTTTGGAAGGATGGCCGAGTGGCTGAAGGCGGCAGGTTGCTAACCTGTTATACGGGTTTAAATCCGTATCGAGGGTTCGAATCCCTCTCCTTCCGCCATCGCCTCGCTGGAGCTTCATGAAACAAAGTAACGGTGAAGCGTAAGCGGGCAGATGGTTAGCAATTCAATTCCTGATAGCGCTTCGGGTAATCTCGGGTCGCGACTGAAGAGGGGTGGTCGCCCGCTCGTCTTCGCGAGCGGGTCCGCTCAAGCCTGAAAGGCTATGAGCGGAAGTGGCTGAAGGCGGCAGGTTGCTAACCTGTTATACGGGTTTAAATCCGTATCGAGGGTTCGAATCCCTCTCCTTCCGCCAGTCGTATCTTGAAAAAAATTTCAAGGTACGACTGAAGAAAGGTACTCCGTCTAGGGCGGAAAAACGACTTAACCCGCGCTAGAGCGGAGGGATGGCCGAGTGGTTGAAGGCGACGGTCTTGAAAACCGTTATCCGTTCACGCGGATCGTGGGTTCGAATCCCACTCCCTCCGCTCTGTCGCGGAGTCGCAGAAAAACCGTTATCCGGTTATATACCTAATAGCGCTGAAAGAATCTCGTGGAGCGATCCGCCTTGGGCGGACCACCCTCTCCGCCAAGAAAACAACCAAAGTAACGAGGTTGTTTTTTGTTATGAATGAACAGTGAGATTGTTGCAAAACCATTTCGTAGCGAGATTTAGGTATTTTTGCCGCCGGGCGAGGATAAGCGACGGAAAATGATGGAGCCGTACTGGCAGTACGGTGCCAATCATTTTATAGCGCCTGACGAAGACCCGGGGCAAAAATAACCAATCGTAGGAGAAATGGTTTTGCAACCATCTCATGATACAATAATTAAGCTAAGATACAAACTGTCAGTCCTAATCTTTTTTCTTCTGCGGTAATGATTCCACGTTCTCGCGCCAATTCAACCATGGCTGATATTTTGAATCCCTCTCTTGGTGGTATATCCAAATGATACGTTGTATTACCGGCTACTTGAACATCATAAATTTCTTTGAACTTCCTTTCAATATCGTCAATGGTCAGCAACTCCGCAATGTGATCCATTAAAGCAGCAGAATCCTCCGGAATATTTACTGTACTACGAAGATAGGATCGCCAACCGGAAGCATCAGATTGAGTTAATTCTGGTGAACGACGAAAATCTGGTAATTTCATAGGGTAATGTGATTATAAAATATTTTTAAACTCTATATTACCCAGGGCTGTTTTTTCGTGCGCCAGAACGACTGCCACCACCCGCCGCGCTCCGGCAGTTTTCAGAACTCTGGCCGCCTCATTGAGCGTAGCGCCGGTGGTCACCACGTCATCAACTAAAACTATCGTGCCGCCCGCGGGCAATTGTCCCGGTTGAACGGCAAAAATATTGTGAATGTTCTCCAGGCGCTGCTGCCTGTTCAGGGTCATCTGCGCCACCTGCTGCCGACAACGATACAAGGCCGTAGTACAAACGGGCAGCTGCCACTGTAATCCCACTGCTTGGGCCAAAATAGCCGCTTGATTGAATCCGCGACGTTTCAACTTTTTACGATGCAAGGGAATCGGCACGAGCAGCGCGCCGGGCCAGGGACAGTGCGGCTGCCGAGAAACGAGCGCGACCATCAGCTCCTGCCCCAGCGCTAGCACGAACCGGTACTTAAAATAATGCACGGCCTGACGTACGAGCGGAGTGCCATAATCAGCGAGGGCAATCACGCTATCTAGGTAGACCGGCCGCGCGTCAATCTGCACACGCTCCCATTCAGGGCCTGAATCAGAGCCGAAGGCCGGCGCGCTGCTCAAAGACTGCCAGCAGTCAGCGCAGAAATATTGCCCCGGCCGGCGACAGCCAAGACAGTATGTCGGGAACAACACTTCCCACAGCCATTGTGCGGCAACACTGATCTTCATGCCTCCGAGTGTAGCACAGGAAAGATTAAAAATTGTTAAAAAGCTGCTTTTTACTGCCAATATGCCCCATCCACCAGCCACATTTGACTGCTTGACTTGAACATCAGCTTCAAATCCTGATTGTACGTCTTGTACTCGCCGGACTGACCGTTGATCTCTTTGCGCCGGGTGGTCACCACAATCGTGGCGCTGTCTGCTCCGATAGCGGATGAGGCAATAGCCAACGCGTTGGTGATCACCCCCCAGTGACTGCTGGCCGCGCCGGCGCTATTGTCGGCAATATACTGATCTGACCAAGCGCGCATGGACGGTGTCATGAACTGCTGCAGATCCTTAATATTCTCAAAATTACTCTGATTGGAATAGCTGCCAAACCGCGCCGCAAAGGTGCGCGCCAACTGCTCCAGAGCGATGCTTTCCGCTTGAGCGCTGTCTAAGACCGGCGCCGTCGCCACCGTCTCAGGCACGGTCGTATTGTCATTCACCACCAGCCGATTCGGCACCGGCAAACTATCGCCATTATCCGCCCCGGCAGCATTGACAGCCGACTGATCGGTGAGGTTGGGACGATCAGTGGTAACAAAAACCACCAGCCAAACAATCAGCGCCAAGACGATCAGCGCGCCGATGATCAAAAGAATCATTTTTACATTTCTCGGCATAGTGTTGAGATGATAATGATTGAGATGGTTGCAAAACTACTTTTAAGCGAAATGTAGGACTTTTCGTTCGAGACGAGGAAAGGGCGGCACAATGATTGGTGGCGTAGCCGGGCTACGGTGACAATCATTATGCCGACTCCTTGACGAAGTCTCGGACGAAAAGGACAAATTGCAGCTAAAGGAGTTTTGCAACCATCTCATTAAACGTTGCCCTCTTCGGCGGGCGAAGCACCGGCCAGTTCAGCCTCGCGCTGCTCGGCGAAATCGCGCTTGGCCGCTTCAATCTCCAGCAGCTGTTTAGGGTCAGTGGTAATCAGCTGATCTTCGGCGTACGAGGCTACCACGCGAATAGCGGCGTGCCGGCTGCCGGCAAAGAATATCCCCTCCCCGACGCCGCACTCCAGCAAGAGGTATTTTTCCCCTTCAGTCAAGAGGAAAGTTTTCTGCACCTGATCAATGGAAGACGGCGACTGTTTCATCAAAATCTGGAGCGCCGAGTTACTGACAATAGCTTTGCCATACTCTGACTGGAGGAAATCGTTGACATCCTGGGTAATGGTGGTGACCCCGAGGTAGTATTTGCGGCACCGCTTGACCAGGGCGAAAATAAACTTGGCCGAGTCTTCATTCTGCATCAGCCACCAGGCCTCATCAATCACCAGCAGGCGTTTCTTGCGTTCAGACCTGACCACATTCCAAATATAGTTGACGAGGTTGTAAATGGCAATGGGGCGCAGCTCATCTTCCAGATCACGCACGGAAAAGATCACCAGTTGATTATTCACGTCCACGTTCGTCGGATTATTGACGAAGCCGGCAAAGGTCCCCTCCGTGTATTTCTTCAGACGGAGCACTAGGTCAGCCCCGCCCTCCATACCTTCCAGCACTTCCAGGAAATCCTGCATGATCGGCGGCTCAATATCCTTCAAGTTTGACTCAGCGGTAATATCTTTCTTGGCGTACGTTTCCAGGAGCGCCCGGTCCACGATAGAATCTTCTTCAGATGTTAATGTGCCCACCATCAGTTTGACGAGACCTTTAAGGGTGATAACCGCGCTCCTGATAATATCCTCGGTCTTGGCATCCTCCTCAGTCGGCAGCGGCAGATCAAACGGGTTGACCTTGCTGTCCGAAGCCAGAGAAATATTGATGTAGGTGCCGCCCACGGCTTCTGACAGGTGCACATACTCTTTTTCCGGATCAATGACAATGACGTCAGTCCCGAGCATCATGCTGCGCAGAATTTCCAGCTTGATGGCATAACTCTTGCCGGCGCCGGAGGTGGCAAAGACCACCATGTTGGCGTTCTGCAGAGAAAATCTATCAAACAGAATAACGCTGTTATTATGGCGGTTAATGCCGTACATGATACCGTCGTCGCTCGTTAGCTCAAAAGAAATAAAGGGGAAAGATGAAGCGGCCGGCGAGGTGTTCATGTTAAAGAGCACCGCCAGCTCGTCGTTACCCATCGGCAGCGTGGAATTAAAGCCCTGCTCGGCTTGGTACAGTACTTTCTTGGAGTAGACGAGGCGTGAACCGAACATGTCCTCAATGTCAGCGGTCAGCTCATCCAATTGCTCTTCCGTGTCGGCGTAAACCGTGATATAGAGCGAGTACTGGAAAAAGTGCTCCGTGCCCTGCGTCAGATCATCACGCAGTTTCTCAATATCACGCAGCGCGGTTTCTTTGATCGGGTCGCGCGGCGCGCCCTTGTCTTTGTCAGCCATGATTTCCGCCTCCAGGTTACCGGCGCGCTTTTTCAGGTCTTTGAGAATCGCCGCTGACTTAACCGGATAGAAGAACATGGAAATGTCCAGCGCGTTATTAAAATGAATGATCGGTGAAAACCAACCCACGGAAATATAGCGCGGATAGGTGATGACGAAGAGCGTCCGGACAAACTTGGTTCCCAGCCGCAGGTAGGTGGCGCTGACCTGCAGTGAGGCCGGCGCGATCAGGTCAATGACCGACGTCACCCCGGCGCGGTAGTGCAACTCCGCCTCCAAGAGCTCTTTACTCTCGGCGTCATCATTGAGCCGCGGCGGCGCGATACTGTCAGTATTTGATTTTTTGCGTGACCAGAAAGCCATAGGAGAAGTAAGTTTGTAAGTTTTTTAGTTTATTAGTTTGTTGGTTTCTTGGTTTGTTGGTTTTTGAGAAAGTTGATATAGCCACTTATGGCTTTTAAGATATCGGTATAGGTATCGACGAGATCAGTGAGCTGATGTGCGTCAGCGAATTCTTTTCTGGCGCATTGCATAAGGTTGAATTTTGTTTCTTGAGCCTCGCATTTCGCAAGGTTATTGAGTATATGAATTTTTTCTTTTGTTGATTTTTTATTATAGGCTTCAGCGATATTATTTGTTACCGATGATGAAGACCGTCTTAACTGATCAACGCTACGAAATTTTTCATCTTTCGGAAAACTTTTTGTGATTTTGTAAACTTTTATTTCGGCATCGGCGGCTAATTGATATATTTTTAAATTTTCTAGTCCTATCGCCATAACTAACAAACAAATAAAATAATAAACTAATAAACTAACTTACTTGCACTTTATCCAAATCTTTAATTTTTTCTGATTCCAGTAAATCAGGATTGTAGGAAATGTAAAACAGCTCAATCAGCTGCTCCGTATCCAGGATCTGCGCCGACAGTCCCAGGCTGGACAGATTGTCCATGACGTGACTAGCGCGCTGCACCAGTTCTTCCCGGCGCTGCTGAAAGCCTTTGTCTGATAATTTGATAAACGCCGTCGGTGAAAAAATCTCGGTCAGGCGTGACCAGAAACTCTGCCGCTGGTCTGACAGCGGATCATACGGCACCACGACGTAGAATTTCTTGGTCATGATGTTGTATTCCTGGATCCAGTCGGTCAAAAATTTAATATAGTCGCCGATCTGCACTTTCAAGAGATCATTAATCTGTTCCCGCTCCGCCTGACGCAATTTGTCCACATAGTGATCAATGTTAAACTTGCGGGACTGTACCACAATCTGCAACGGATAATCAATGGAATTCAAAAACTGCATGTAAGCCTGAATGATGGCATTCTGCTCGTCCTCGGACTTGAGGGCAAAATTGATGCTGGAGACCATCACCACCATGCGCAGGGTATTATCCCGCATCACGAGACAGTCATTGCGGACCTCCGCAATCGGCAGGCTCCGCTGGGTGGATTTAAATTTTTTGTTTTGGGGCTTCTTCATAGAGCACTGGTTCATGTTCGCCCGGCTGGTAAACCCCGCCGGTATTGACAATCAAGGATAATTCCTCAAGGTGTGAGCTGGTCACTAGACGTTTGTGCGGAATCAGCTCGTTGGGATTGACCTCTCGCTCACTTGTCAAAAAATAAGCGCGGACATCCTTGAGAGTGTAGTCTTTGTGCCAGACCCGCAGGCGCGGCCGCCGAGCGGTCTGCATGATATTAAGCAAAAAATAGTGAAACGGCTGACCGTTGACTTTGACAAAGGCAATCACCCCGCCCATAATCAAAGTTACCAGCCCCACCCCGGCAAAAGTCAAAAACGTCAAGAGCTTGTACTCAATGAAAATCAGAATCATCGCCGCGATCATGATGATAAACTGACGGACGGTCACGGGGCCGATAATTTTGGGTTCCACCTCAATGAACTGGGGCACCAAGAATCTGTCCATATGCTAGTATTCTACCATTTTATTCAATTTTCCCAAAGCCAGAAATTCATTGGCGCTCAACCATGGCTGGTTTTGCCGCTGACGATCGGCGATAATTGCAGCGAGCGGCAGTTTACGCTCCAGACTCTCTTTGCCGAGCGCCAGATACAGCCGGTGCACTTCACTGGCGCGCCAAGCCTGTACGGCCGCGAACTTCTGGGTGATTGATTCTTTAGCCAACAGGTCAATCTTATCTTTAATGCGCATGATCGCCGTGTTCGGCTCCGCGCTCAATTTACGCCAATCCACCAGCTTGAAATTCTGCAATTCTTGGAGCGGACCGACGAGGCGGCTCGGCGCCTGAATGTCAGTTACCTTAGCCCGCTTCAAGGCCTGAGTCAGGACCGAAGGCCGCGAACCCGGACTCATCGTCGGTGATGGTGAAGCAGCCGGTACCGGAGCAGAACCGCGAGCTGGAGTCGCTATTGATTGAGGAGTTCGGCGAAGCCGTGAACGCACCCGCTGCCACCAGTTTGGTTTTACCGACAGCGGCTGAACAACAAACTGTTTAGTGGCGGGAATGCTCGGCGACGTTGTACGGCGCGGCATAGGCATCGGACTCGCTGCAGGCTTCGGCGGCAGCTGAACTTTATTAAGTGGCGCTGATGGCTGAACCTTTGACGGCGCTGCTGAACCGGCTGACGAGCCAGACACTGCGGGCCCATTCAGGGCCTGAGTCAGGGCCGAAGGCCGCACCAATGACTGCAGGCCTTGTCCTAAATCATTGGCTGACAATGGACGAGCCGGTGAAACTTTTGACTGATCAACAACAAGTGGCGGAGGTGGCGCCAATTCATAATCCAGCTGCTCGCGGGTAAATGAAGCAACCGGCGCGGCAGGTTTCTGGGGTGCCGGAGCAGGAATCGGCTGAGCTGCCACTGACGCCGAAACTGATATTCGTGCTGGAGCGGGCGTCAAACGCGGGACAACGGCCGTACGAACCGACGGCGCGGCACGATATACTGGAGTAGCCGTTGCAACACCGGGCGCCTGCTGCATTAACCACCGGGTCAGCTGCTGGGCTGTTGTCGCTGCCAAACCGAGACCGCCGACGGCTATGGTTTTAGTCAGCGCGTCAATAGTCTGCGTCTCGGTCCGAATGCCTTTGACGGCCGCCAAGACAATATTTTTGAAACGACGATCCAGCACCTCATCATGCAGGTCAAGCGTAAACTTGGCGGCAGCGGTTCTGGCCAGCGCGCCAGCCTCATCAGTGGCGGAAGTACGTGAAGACGACGTCTGGCTGCCGGGCAGCCCGACTACGGCAAACTCACCACCGGAGCCTTTGACGATTATTTCATCCATACTGATTTCAGATCGCAGATTTAAGATTGCAGATTTATCTATTTTTCGTGTACTGGCTCTTTTGAGCGGTATTACTGGAAACAACCATAATAGAAATGATTTCGTCAGTTTCTTGAAGTAATGGTTCAACTAATTTTTTCTTCATTAAAGTATTAGCGATAATCAGTTCTATCCAAAACGCTGACTCATCAGCTTCTTCAATAACAATACCTAGTTTGGCAACAAATTCTGCTTTGGAACGAGCGCGGCAGGCCGCCCGATAATTGGCTCCGACTGATGTCCCGGAACGGAGTAACTGGTTACCAATCACTCTACCCGTAGGATCACGCGGCAAGGCCTTGACTAGCTTGATTATCCGCAACGCATAGTCTTTAGTCCGCTGTTTTAATTCTTGTTGATCCATACTTGATTGCAGATTTAATTGATCGCAGATTGCAGATTTAAGATTGCAGATTAGTATAGTAGTAACGTTGAATGCCAGACCAATCTGCAATCTGCAATCTTAAATCTGCAATCTGCGATCTGCAATCTAAACACCAGCCTGCTGCCGCAGCACTGCCGCCTTATCCGTCTTTTCCCACGGGAAACCGTCTTCGCCGTTACGGCCAAAGTGACCATAGGCGGCCGTACGTTGGTAAATTGGCCGGAGCAGATCCAGACTGTCAATAATACCCTGCGGGGTTAAGGAAAAATTATTCTTGATCAATTCTAATAATGTATCATGAGACACAATCCCGGTACCAAACGTATTAACCATAATAGACACCGGTTCAGGGTAGCCGATGGCGTAGGCCAGCTGCACTTCGCAGCGACTGGCCAGACCCGCCGCCACGATATTTTTGGCCACATAGCGCGCCATGTAGGCGCCGGAGCGATCCTGCTTATTCGGCCCTTTGCCGGAAAAACAGCCGCCGCCGTGCGCGCCCATGCCACCGTAGGTGTCCACGATGATTTTACGCCCGGTCAGACCGGTGTCGCCCTGCGGACCGCCGGTAACGAACCGTCCGGTTTCGTTGATATAGTATTTCGTCTCGCCATCCAGGTACTCGCCACAGACCGGCTTAATGACCTGTTCAGTAATATCTTGACGCAGCTGCGCCGAATCAACCTCCGGGTTATGCTGGGCGGCGATAACGACTGCCGTTACCCGTTTAGGAGTATTATCCACGTACTCCACCGTCACCTGGGACTTGCCATCCGGGCGCAGGTAGGGTAACGTGCCGTCTTTACGCACCGCCGCCAGCCGCCGCGTCAGTTTGTGCGCCAAGAGTATTGGCAGTGGCATCAGCTCCGGTGTTTCATTGGTAGCGTAGCCGAACATCATGCCCTGGTCGCCGGCGCCCATTTCTTTGTGCTCCCCCTGCCCGACATTCTCTCCCTGCGCGATATCCGCGCTCTGCTCATCAATGGCGGTAATCACCGAGCAGCTCAAGTAATCAATACCATACTCCGCTTTAGTGTAGCCGATATTTTTGAGCGTGGTGCGAACTATTTTGGGAATATCCACGTAGGTCTTGGTGGTAATTTCACCGCCGACCAGCACCAGACCGGTCGTCGTGAAGACTTCACAGCAGCAGCGCCCATGCGGGTCATCAGTCAGGATGGCGTCCAGAACCGCGTCGGAAATCTGGTCACAGATCTTGTCCGGGTGTCCCTCGGTTACTGACTCTGAAGTAAACAGGTAGCGTCCCTCCACGAGATGCTTAGACATAATTGATTGTAGATTTAAGATTGATTTAAGTTGAAAGTTATAAAGTTAAAAGTTCTGCACTTTCAACTTTATAACTTTATAACTTTATAACTCTTTATAACTTTCAACTATCTTTTCCACCTAAACTCCCCCGTGTCCATATCAAAATACGCCAGCTGGCTCAAGCGGCCGTCCCCGGCTTGTTTGCCAAGGTTGGCCAGGCGCAGACCAAAGCGCGCGCTGTCATTCTCGGTCATTTTCAGTTTTGTTTCCAGGAGATGTGACAGCAGCCAGACAATAAACCGCGGGTCGCCCGGGTGCAGCCGAAAGTCAGCCGCCAGCTGCGTCTGTCCCTGGTGCTGTAGGGTGTCCTGCACCAATGCCACCAGCGGTGAGCCACTGCGGAGTAACGCACCCAAACTACCGAGCCGAGCCAAGAGGTACAGAAGCGACAGCATGGTGGAACGGTCAGGCGGATTGGCTTGAATGGCCTGTTGCAGCGCGCTGATTATAGCCGGCAGATTATTGGCAAAACGACTCTGCGCGTCAGCGGCCAGCCGGGCAATTTCCTCAATCTCACCTTGATTGACTTGATATCGCTTAATAATCTCCTCTTGAGAATATTTAACTGGCGCGGCTGGAGCAGTAGTTAATGGTTTGGTAACCGGCACGGCTTCCCCTTTGGGATTTGGGACTTGGGATTTGGGACTTGGGATTTGGGACTTGCTTCTCGGCTCTAAGCTCAAGGCCGAAGGTTGATTTTTCTCTCCCTCTTCTCCCTCTTCTTCCTCATCGGAAACCGGCTGCGGCGTCCGCCCAGTCAATGCATAGGCTTCTTTCAAGAGTTTGTCATAATCATCCACCGGCTGGAAATCGCCCTCGGTAAAGACACGCGGCTGGCCCTCAATATCATCCATCACCACCGGGTCTTCCAGCCCGGCCAATGTCGTGGAGGAATACTTTAATTTCTCATAAAGGTTAAAAATAGTTATCAGCCGATCTTTCTGTTCTTGAGACAACGCCGCAAAATCCTTATTCTGCGTCAGCCACTCGCGGTATTTCACCTCATCAGCCGGTCCGGTGCCGAGCGCGTTATTGTACATCAACAGCCAGCTGCCAATGGTCGGCTCCAGCTGCCGCTCGCCCACGGTCAGTGATTGATTGGTAATCTTTTCCTTATTTTCTACCAGCGCGCGACGCAGCTGCTGTTTGTACTGGTCACGATCGTGGTGTACGGGAATAGTTAAAAGCTTCACTTGTAGTTTGGTTAATAAATCAAAATTCTCCGGGAAACCAAAAGTAACAGTAAACTGCTCGCGAAACAATTCACCCAGTTCCCGCCAAGACAGCATCGGCAGAGCAATCCAACGCAGCTGCCTGATCAAATTCTCATACTCCGGCCGGAGCGTGCTATCTTTGCGTAACGCCGGATCATTATCAATCAGTACCCGGAAAGCGTTAAACAGATCATACGCTTCCTTGGTTTGGCTATACAAAATACAGTCCGCCGTCAGGTCTTTGGCGATCAGGAGTGTAGCGGGATCTTTTAAATCTTGGGTATCCATTATGGTGCAATAATATAAATATTAGCCACGAGCCTTACTTAAACCCAGCGGCTTTTCTCATGAACACCTCATACTGCGTCCCCTTGTCGTCCAGTCCTTGAGCTCGAATGCGCTTCTCAATGGCACTAACCACGTCTTTACGCAACTTCCCCTTACTCACCATATCTTTCAATGAATCAATGTCTTCATAGAGTTTACGCAGCATGCTCACGTTAACATCACCCTTTTCAACACGCCCCAAAAAATCCTCTTGCGTGGCGGAGAGCAGTAGCTTACCGGTAATGTCCAATTTAAATTTACCATTCGCGTCTTCATAGCCTAAACCCAGACGATTGGTATTCCGCCAAAAATTCAGCGTAGAAGCTTTTAAAAGTTCACTGGCGACAATTGCCGCCTGCTCTTCAGCGCTGCGCTCACGGTACCGCCCCTGAGAAAACCCATACATACGACTGGTATTGTAATGACCTTTCTTCTCATTGATGTAGTTGATTTCGTTCAGTACCGCCATGGATTCCTGGTCGCCCATACCCAATTCTTTCATCATCACTTCTCTCCGGAACTTTTTCATACCTTCAGGTCCGCTCTCATAGCCAAAGCCATTCAAAATTTCATTGTCATTATAGTCTTCAGCCGCTTTTTTAAACATGGCGGTAAAAGCCACTTTGTCTTTCCGGTGCAGCGCCTCACGCGTCAAATGCGTGACTTCTTCAGCTTCCATGGCGTCAGACGGCATTTTTTTCAGCTCCTCGGCTTCAAGGGCTCGACGAGCCTGATCAGCATAGTAGGTACTAAAGGTCGTGATACGGGACTTGGCCGCGACAGACTGTTGATGGTACTTTTCGGCCGCTTCTTTATGGCGCGCCGCAGCGACCGCGTCGCCGCCTTTGAGCGCCAGACCGGAAAGTTCATTAGCTTGAGCCAGACCGTTATACTGCTTGATTTGCGCTTGCTCTTTTTCCAGCCGTTCTTTTTCTGTCTTCTGTGTCACCGTCGGACCGCCATGCTGGCCGGCAACAGTTTTGTTGAGCTGTTCCAGCTCGCTAACGATTGCGCCCAGACGTTTACCGCGCGTACCTTCATCAGCGCTAATACCTTTCAGCTGACCCATGATAGCCATATTCTTGGCCATATCTGCAGACAGTTTCATTTGACCATTCTGCTTAAGTTGATCTGGCGTGGCCTTAGCTATCTTCTCACTGATTATTTTCATGATGTTCTCATCTTTGGTCAGCTCTTCTTTCTTGGCTTCTAGTTCTTCAGGTGTAAACTTTTTACCGCCAGCGCTCAAAATTTTTGTGGCATCTTTCGTCAATACACTATCTTTAATCTGATCCTTACCGGCCTCAGTCAGCGCGCTGTCATCTTTTAACGCGTTAAATTGGGCCGTCTCCAACTTTTCTTTCTCTTTCATTTCAGCCGCCTCGGCCGCAAATTTAGCGGCGTCAGCCGGCCGGAATATCGTTTTCAGTACACGCTTAACGCCGTAGTAGCCGGTGTAGTCCTCCACAAATGTTTTACCGGCACCCACAGCAGACAGTCCTATACCAACCGCTGACTTGACACCACCCCAGACTCCGCCGCTGCTGCCAATCAAACCGTGCGCGGTTTTAGAAACTTTTATTATAGCCCGAGTCTCATCTTTTGCCGCTGATTCGTGAAATCCTTCTTTAATGTCACGATACATACGGAAGGGATTGAGTGGAATACCGGTCTTCGCAGTCCATTTCCTTTCCCCCCAACTCGCCACGCCCGCCGCCCCCTTCAACGTACCCATACCGGCTGATTTCAGTTTACTCAACCCCCCGCCGGCAAAGGTGCTCATAGCGCCGCCGAGACTGCCGGTGATGGTCAGACCACCCACCAGCATACTAATGGCAATGACAAATTGTATCACATGATCCCAGGTACCGGCCTGGGTTATGCCAGCCTGCGGATTGTCGGGCAGCTGCGGGGTAGTGCCGGAAATATCCTCTGCCGGCATACCCGGCACGGTCTGCACCAGGTCTTGCCGCAGCGTCCCAAACATAGACAGCGACAGCCACAAGAAAAACGCCAGCAGCGGCCCGGAGACTAAATATTTGACAAACTCCTGCGACCACTCTTTGGCATAGCCCTGCCCGCCCGGAAAGGCCAGCATCAGGAAAAATAAGGGCGAGAGCACCACCAGCACCCAAAGCATGACAATACGGAAGGCCAAAATCAGAACATTAACGACCAGCACGACCAGAATAATAACAATATAAATCAACGCCAGCATGTAGGAAGCGGCCACGGCCGACTGGCTGACATTGGCCGCCAGCTCCTCCGGCGTGGCAAAGACACTGAATTTCAAGGTCTTGGGCAGGCCGGTGGCGTTAATGAAGTTACCGGCGCCGGTATCCTTGAACCCGTTGACGAACGTCAGCATCACCACCTGCGCCAGATCAATGGCAATACCGCAGATGGTCTTGGAAAAGTTGACGAGGATGGCCATCAGGAGAACTTTCGGCAGGAGGTGCTTGTAGTTGTACTCTTCTATTTTTAGGATCGTGGCAAAGGCGATGATCAGGAGCACGACCACAAAGAACATGTTGGCCATATCGCGCACCACCACCCAGCCGATCTTGACCGCCGTAGCATCAATGAAGCTGGTGCCGCTGGTGGAGCCGTACTGCGCGATCTTGACCAGCACTACGACCATCACCAGGACCAGTTTACCCAACAATGCCACCACAAAACTTAATAAATAAGCCAGCTGCCGCGCCAAAAATTCCCCAATGGCCGAACGATTGGCTACGATTTCAGGAGAGCCCTGTGCTGAAGCAATCTGCGGCAGTACCACCACGCCAACCAAAACCAGCGCGGTCAGGCTGATAATAACTACGCGGTGACGGAGACAGAATTTTTTCAGGGTATAGAGCATAGTGGTTTACAGTTCACTGCTGGGGATAATCACGATTTTGCCGGGGTAAGTGGCAGTGGCTTTCTTCAAGAGTAATTTAGTACCGGAACGGTAGTAGCATTCATTACTGCTACTGGCGTCTTCATCAGACACGCTAAGCACCAAACAGGCGCCGCCCGAGCAACCATTGGCACAGGCTCCCCAGTTGTCTACTACGGTTACCCGCGGAGTGTAAACGCAGCAGGGACCGGTATAGGGAGCGCTCTCACCCGGCAGGGTCACGCTGTACGCGCTGCAGGACGTCTGGTAGGCGCTACCCTGACTGGCCGTACAGGTATAGACGTTCTTAGCTTCAAAGTGAGCTTCCACGCAGGACTGATCACGCTGATCCCCGAAGTTACCGGCCGTATCATTGCACTTCTCTTTGTAGTTGGCATACGAGGTGGTGGTGTCCAGCCCGGCCGGCAGTTCAATCGCCCCCGCGCCATCACCCCAGTCAACCAGGAACCGCCGCAACGGCATCTGGGCGCCATTGTCATTGGCCGCGTAGAAGCTCATCACCGTGGTAATACTGTCCCCATAGTAGACGTCCGTGGGACGGGTCTGACCATTAATCGCCACCGTGCCCGGCTCGCCCGTGGTATAGTCGCCAATGATGCTGTCAAAGATGGCGGCCCAGACTTTCGGCGCCTGCGCTTGACTGCGGCGTACCGACACGCTCGTGGTTGGCAGCCCCCATGTTTTAGCCAAATCAACATTATACTTATCATCGCCATTACTCCAAACATGGTAATTAAAACTGACCACGAAGAGCTGCTGCAGCCGGTCCGAACCGCTGCCGCTGTTCCAGACTCCGGCGGTGCCGGCGCAGTACACTTGAGGATTATCGCTGTCGTTATCACAGCTCGGATCTGATTCTAAACTCGGATCGCACGAATCCAAGTCGGCAAAATCCAACCCCGTACCCGGATAGGCGTCAAACGCATTGTTAATACAGCTGCCACGGGTTGACCCTGTGCGACAGTCGCCGCTCAAACAGCGAAAACCGGTGCCAAAGAGCGTGGTTTCATCCTGCTGATTGCCAATTTCTATTTTTTTGGCAAAGCTAATCGTTGAGTTTCCATACTTACCAAATGGCGGATCCGCGGTAGCAAATCCCAGCTGACCGCCAAAGTCATACCCGCCGTCCGCCCAGACCCGATTGGTATTAAAGAAGCTATTGCCGAAATTCTGCGGGTCGGTATTTTCACTTTTAGCCACCAGAACAGTTTCCTCACAGGTCTCCTTCATAATAAATTTAACATCAGCGATGTCAAGGTAGCTGCCATCCTGACTGCCGTCACAGTACCCGGTCTGCCAGTAATCCAGGAAACCGTTGTTGTCAAAATGCGCCTGAATAGCAAAGGCGTTAAAGGGAGCAAAATTTTCACAAGCATGATCTTTGTTACGGAAAATATCATCAATATTATTACCAGTAAACTCACCATCGTAGAAGAAGTTTGTGCCGCTACTGCCGGTACAATTATTAGCTGAAGGATAATTTCTACTTTCTTGACCGCTTTGCGGATCAACCCACCCGGAGTAACCGCACCAACCCCAGCTCCAATCACCACCCAGCCCTAGTTCATTAGTCAAACGGAATGGCGTCCGTAATCTGTCACCGGCAGTAGGACCGGTATTATTGGGAATAATTTCAATATATTTGAGATCATTCTGATTAATCTCGCGTTCACGGGGCGTGGCCGGTATGCGGCGGATGCCGGAACTGATCTCAAAACCTTCACGGCAGAAGTCAGCGCCGCACAACGCGCCTAAACCTCCATATTCCTTATCCCCCAGCCAGATGGTCGGATTACCGCTCTGATATGCGGTGCCTGGTAAATTACAGGCGGAAAAGAACGGACAGTTTAGGTCCACGAAAATATAATCATAGGCAGGGTCGGGAAAATCAGCGCTCTCCGGGACCCTCTGATCCTGCCGAACATGATTGGCAGGACGATCATCCAGACGATACCCCAGCGCTCCTCTGCTGCCGGAATTAGCGGCGCAGTACTCGTAGGGAGTGGAGTAACTGCCGAAAGCAAACCCGGCTGTCGGCTTGTTGCTGTAAATATCCGGCTCGCCCGAGGCCAGGTCAATCGGCATCCAGGTCAGACAGGCTTTGTCTTTGGTGCTGCCGTTGATATGGATACTGTCGTCATATTCCAGACAATACCCGCGCCAGCCGAGATATGTGGTCTGACCAGTCGGACGAATACACACGTCATTCTCCGACGGCGTGCCGTCATTAAACGGGTTGCCAATATAGCTGCCCTGTTCAGGAGCTAGAAAATTGGGCTCATGTTCTTTATCAATACAATCACGGTCGTCATTATCCGGCCCTGATCCGTCACCGCAGGCTTTACCGAGCATACCGGGGTGGGCATCATCAGCTATAGAACAAATCCGTTGCGGTACGCCGACCGTCAATCCGCCACTGGTGGCTTCAGGATAATCAAAGTAGGAGCGGACGCCATTACCCGTCACCAGCTTCTCATAATGGCAATCGCAATCGGCATCACCATAGGCCTGACAATGGTTGGCGTCGCTGAACGGCCCCACGGTAGTATTGGCCGCAAACGGCGCGTCAGACTCAGGGTAGCCGCGGCAGCTCTTGCCGGCCCGCGAAATAGCCCCTAGCGGACAGCCGATCTGACTAAAACCACCGGTAACGTCGTATTTCCCGAGACAGAGATCAGTCAGGGTGTTGCCGGTAACATTGACGCGGCTGACCCGATAATTGACATCTCTAAAGTCACAGGTCTGCGTGCCCGGACAGCCGCTGTCGGACAGACACAGAATATCACTATCACTGCAGGTGCCGTAGTCATACTCGGACAGGCTCCAGACCGGGTACAGATGCGGGATGGAATAGCCGGAATACTCATAGCCGCTCCAGTCGCGCGAGCGCTGGAGGTACTTATCCAGCGACAAATAGCTGTCTGAAGCAATGGCCCCCGGATCGCTGATCTGCCGCGACTGAATACACTCGGTGGAATTGGCCCCAAACTTGGTGCAGGGGTCCAGATCCAAACAAATGGTCCGGTAGGCATTGATCTGCGGGTCAAACACCTGGTAGGAGCGCTGACACGAAATCCACTCGGCGCAGACGCGATCGCGCCGCACGCTCAAGAGATCATTGGCGTCATTGCCGCCGCCGACACTGTTACAGAGAATCTGCTCATCGGGCGCCAGCTGGCTAGAGGTGCAGTTAATCGGCGAGACGGCCGCGTTGTTGCTGGCTTCACTGCGGGCGTACGTCGCCGCGCTGCTGTAGGTGAGCTCCGGCGACCAATCAGCCGGATTCCAGCTGGCCTGCTGCGCCGCCGCCCATTTAATTTTGTTGTCGTTCTCAAAGAGGACGCAGCCTTTCTTCTGGGAGGCCAGGCCATTACACGCCGTCCGGTCAAGATTCTGATCATCCTGGTAGTAGTAAATGTTATTGCCGGGCGCGCCCGCCGGATCAATGAACTGGGTGCAGGAGCTGTAGTTGGCCGGGCAGGAGCGCGACCAGGTGGTATAGCCAAAGAGTGATGCCGACAGCGGCTCCGGATCTTCATAGGACCTGCTGGTGGGGTCGCCGTGATCGGGACAGGCAGTATCGCTGCCCTTCTCAAACCAGGCAAAAGTGCCGGTGCCGGACTCCGCACGATACTCGCAGACGCGCTCCGCCGGATCATGGAAATAGACCGGGTTCAGCTCACCGCCGCCGTCGTAGGCGGTACAGCCGAGCGCCGGCGCGGTACAGAGAGCGGTAGCATACTGATCAGGATTGCTGCGCAGGTACAGGACATTCTCGTCCTGGCTGTTTGGTTTGAGGTAATCTATCACTTGATTGTCCACGTCCAGCTGTGGACGCGCCATGGCGGTACAGCCCTTGTCAGCCGCGGCGCAGGAAAACTCCGGCCGATTGACGAGGTAGGTAAACCGATCAGCGGGCACCAACGCGGTGTCGGGTACCAGACCGAGCACGCTCTCCTTTACCGTCTGACTCTCCGGCTGATCTAAGGTGAACTTACAATCAGTCTCCCCCGGCGCCACGGCGCAGGCGCTGAAAGTATTACTATCGCTATCAGCATACTGACAGTCGCAGGTAGTCTGACCGGGCGCCGGCACGCAAGCCGCGCTCAAACTGCAAATATAATTATAAATTTCCTCGCGAGGCGCGGCTGAATTGCGCGTATCAATCACCGCCTCACAGCCGATCGCCGACTCTTCACAGAGGTTGGAGAATGACTTGAGGTACTGCACCTGGTTGTTGACGTCTTGGTAGGCGGTGCAGCCGAGCATGTACTGCGGCGCCGGCGCGCCAGCCTGATTCTGGTCGCAGCTCGCTGGCGTCTCCCAGCTGTCACGGACCAGGAATTCCATATCGGTCACCTCTTCCAGCCGGACATTATCCAGATAGAACTTCTTATTATCCTGCGAGCTGAACAGCAAGTACTGGTTAGGCTCAGCCCAATCCACGAAGACCGGACCGAAACGGTAGTACTGCCAGTTAGTATCCAGGCTGCGGTCATGGCTGAAGTAATTGTCAGGCGAGTCGCTCGTGTACAGCACACCGTCAAACATCACCCGCAGGTTGTTACCGCCGCTCTGTTGCGATTTGGCCCAGAATGACAAGATGTAGGCCTTGTTCTGGCGCACCAGCGACTCAGGGCCATTACCGCTGTCCACCATGAGCGAACGCGCCAAGCTCATGGCCGGCAGTGTGCCGCCCGGCGGGTTGGGCAGGGTGATACTGCCGGTGCTGATGGGTGTGAAGGAGTGCCCGGCGACCGAGAAACTTTCCCCGGCCAGTTGGCCCGGCGCGTCAATGACATAGGCCGGCGGCGGTGTCGGCGTCAGCCAACCATTGGCATTGGCTTCAAAACTATCATCAAACAACAAATACCGATTGCCCGAGAAATTCCCCCGATACGTCTGGCAGCCCGGGCTCGTGCAGGCCGTACTCTCCTGCGGCGTGCCCAGGTAACGGCACTCGGCGGACAGAATCTGCCACTCGCCCTGCAGGACAGAGGTAGTACAGACGCTCTGGTCGTTCAGGTTGTAACAAATATTATTAGAGAAACTACCACCCTGGCTACGGCAATAGCTGCTGGCGGCAGGAATAGTCACACTACTGCCCGGCACACACTGGGTGTACAGCCCGCCACTCTGACTGCACGAAGCATCCGGCGCCACAAAGGCAATCTGGCTGGCGTCATAGGTGCCGCCGACAGTAATCTGCTCTCCGGTAATCTCGGTATTATTGGTGTAATGCACGAGTGACAGCCCACGGCCGCTGTTCAGCCGGTACGGATGGCAGTCCTCGGTGCAGAGCACGGTGTCCGCGAGCAGCCGGTACGAAATAGTATAGCTGGGGGTAAACGGGCCGCTCGTGGGGTTAGCAAAATAAAACTCCTTGCAGCCAGGGGTCAGCTGCGGATCATAACCCGGATCACCCGGATTCTTGCCATAGACCGTCTGACAGCTGTAGGGGTCGCCGGGCTGCGGCGTACCGGGGAACTGACGAATCGTCAGTGGCGCGGCTCCGCTCGCCGGATCCATCTTCAAGGTATAGAGTTTGAGCTGATAGCCGGTACTGTCGCTGCCCTCCCAAGTGTAGAACGGACGGCAGTCGCCGCTGGTCGGCGCCGGAGCCTGACAGCGGCGGAGGAACGAATACGACTCCACGCCTTCGCCGCCGGCCGCCACGCTGTCCAAATTGGTAAACGATTCACAGCCACTGTCCTCCCACTGGCAGGAGTCGGCGGTAGAGGGGATGAAATAGAGCGGAAACTTTTCTTGGTAAAAATTTGAAGCGTCCTGTTTGTACGTACTGTAGCCGCTGCACTCGGCCGGACAGATGTCTTCCGGCTTGATAATGCCGGGCACCACCGTGTTGTCAGCCAAATCAGTGTACTTCTGGCAGCCCACTTGATCCGCGGCGCAGACTGGCGCGTACTGGCTGCAGTCTGCCGGCTGGTTGGGTGAGCCGTTGCAGTTGAGGTAGGCCGGCGGTTGCTTGAGGTAGGCCAAATTAACCGCGCCGTACTCACCATAGTAGGTCGGGGTCGCGCCTTCCTCCACCTGCAGGCCGTCAAACTTGCACGCCGTAGAACCGCTGCCCGGTGTTAGCGTCAGCGCCATACTGTCCGTACTACTGTTGATCGGGAAAGTGTAGGTTAACGCATACGTTGTCCACTGCGTCAGCTGTGCCGGGTCATAGCCGTCGCCGGCCAACTCCTGGAGAGAACGGCTGACTGGCCCGAATACCACCGACGTATCAGCCGCGCAGTCTTTGGCGTACAGCGATAATGTAAAGGTGCGCTGGCTGGTAGCGTAGCCCACCGGCACGCTCTGCCGGATACTGCCGCCATTATTCAGGGCGACTGCACTGGCGCCAAACTGGACATCAACCGTCTCTACCGTACCAAGATTAACTGTCCAGTCATAGAACACGTCCGGGTACGTCGGGTTGTTGGTAATCCGGTAGTGGTCTTCAAAACTGCCGTTCTTGACCAAGTTCGTGCCCGAGCCAGAATAACTCCTGATGAATTCACTGCAACCGGCGGCTGACGCATTACACTGCTGCGCGTCCCCATCAAAATAAATAGAATTGAGCGCTAAAATATTGTAATCATTGGCCGGATTCTGGGGAGTATCTACCCAATCCCCGACGCTATTCTGGGCTTGGGCGTACCAGGTACAGCCGGCGTTAGTGCTGTCGCACGACTGGTAGTTGAGGCTGGACTTGAGCCAGGTACCGCGGCTATTATCATCTTTATTTACAAATGTTTGACAAGTGTTGTACTCGGCCGGGCACTCTTCCCCGCCGAACCACCAGGTGTTGGCTTCACGGGTGCAGTAGCCCCAGGATTCGCAGGAACCATCGGCTTTTTCTTTGATACAGCTCCGAGTGTCGGCGCACCAGTCTTGCCGTACAGTCGCTTCGGCCAACATCGGACTGACTGCATTGGCTTCACACTTCTGCTGCGGCGACTTGAGCACCCAGTCAGGATCAACTAAGCCGCAGAACGGACTCTCGTTCACGTCATTGGTATTGCACTGTTTATCGTCACCGGTCTGGTTAAAAGCGTTGACCATCTGCTGCAACGTTACCGGCCCGCTCAAGGTGGTGTCGCCGGCTACGATCTCGGCCGCCAGCTCCCAGCCCACCGGAATGATCCGCGCTTTGCGCAGTTTCTTCATACTGCTGGCCGGGTAGCCGCTGTCGTAGCTCGGCTGCGACAGCCCGCCGGCTTGCGTGTAGCCAAAACTCCAGTCACCGTGCAGTACGCCCTGGTCAATCGCTTCCTGCACGGTATAGCGGTTGAGGATGGCTTCAGAGAATGACTGATCAATCACACAGGTATTCTGGCTCGGACGCTGCGCGTCCGGACACGAGGCAAACTCGGAGACAATATCATACTCCCCGCCCACGGCGATCTTGGGGGTCAGCAGCGAGGCAAACCGCTCCTGGATCTCCTGCTCGGAGTACTGCCCGCGCGGCGTGCCGCTGCCCCACTCGCTGCCGTCCAGTCCTGATTTAGGATTACACTTGGGCAGCCCCGGAATATTGGCGTCACACAGGTCGTAGTTGCCAAACAGCCCGGACAGGTGCAGCTGCATCATTTCCGCCACGAACGAATCAGCAAACTGAAAAACAAACGGCGAGGCGATCGCGCCGGTCATCAATGAATACAAGGCTTCCCACTGATTGGCTTGGGCCGGACCCTCAATCATGGTAGCGTTAACGAACTTTTCAATTTGGTTACGCGAGCTAATGCGCTGGTCGCTGATAATGTCAGAAACGTCAAACCACTGCGAGCTACCCCATAGTTTATCCAAAATTCTCGCCTGCACGACATCAGCTTTGTGTTGTTCAACTTTTGACAATGCCTCGGTAAAAGTTCCAAGGTCGCTCTGAGTCGGCTCAAAGCTGGCGGAAAAACGCCGCAGGAATTGTCCCGAGTTCCACTCGGCGCTCAAGGCATTATAATTTTCAATCACCTGCCGGCCGTCACATTTAGGCGTCGGCTCAATGGATTGAAGTAGCGCTAAACCGATGACTAAGCGGACGTACGGATTGGGATCACAAAGAAAGGCCGCGTCACCAAAAAATTTCTCGGAAAATGTCCCCACGGCTTCACCAAACGCGGCGTAACCCGCATCCTGCATAATTTGTCCCATATCGCGCCAATCCAGACTGCCACCTTTAGTGCCGGCTTTAGTCTGCCGCGCCAGTTTAACCGCCAAATTATGCGCCACTTTCCGGGAAAACATCATGGCTGATTTGGCAATAGCCAGACGGAAGGATTTTTCTATTTCATTAGCCGCAGTTGTAAAAATCTTCTCAATACCTCTTGGAACATCAGCGCCTACAGTCACTACTTCTTGGGCAGTGACGGTTTTAGGGAGAAACAAAAGTATACCGGGTAACAACAAACTGACCAATACTAAAACACCCACGATTTTTCGGGACTTCAAAGACCTTGACTGTCCACGATGGTTATCAAACATAGTGTCCGTAGATTGTAGAAAACTGACAGCCCATTATTATGTGTTGTTGTGGATTTATCCAGCGCCTTTTAACCTACCCGTTGCTCTTGATGCGGGGATGTATAGGATACTGAACATTGCCCACAAAAGCCACCCCTCTGTGGTTTAGGTGCTGGATTTATTATAAAACAAAAATTTAAAATATGCAAAGAACCTGCCTGCCTTACTGCGCTGAAACCTCTAGCAACAGCGCCCGGAGCTGTTCATCCGTATATTTAGCCAAAATATCCTTATTAAAACCGCTCTGCTGCAGCAGCTGGCGAATCTGCGCTCCAGTCATGGCGCTCAAGGAATCACGGAGTTTTTGTGTGTCAGCGCTGATATTGGTATTACTGTTGGTGGTGGCGCCCGTCGTACCCTCCCCCGTGCTGATTTTTTGATACACCTCCAGGAGCTGCTTGTCGCTATAGTTATCTACCTGCGACTGGGAGAACCCGGCTTGCAGCAGCAGCGCTCGCAGCTCATCAGGCGACGGCGTGCCCCCGGTACCAGTAGTGGCTGCCGGCACGGTATTCGTGCCGCCAGCGGTCTGATTCTGATACTGTTGGTACAGCGCCACCAGCTGCTCATTGGTGTACTTATTCAGCTCCGCCGCTGATATCCCCTGCTCAATCATCACGCTCCGGATGGAGTCGGCCAGAATATTGCCGTTACTCTGGTCCGTGGTAATGTCAGACGATCCGCTGTCTAGCGCGTCCAGGAGCGTGCCATGGTCAGTGGCGCTGGCAGTGGTGGTGGTGGTCGGCGGCGACGCCACACACTCCTCCCCTTTCGGACACAGCGGATCAGTACCATTCTGGGTTTCAACCGCGTCACTCTCGCCATCACTGTCGGTGTCGGCCAGGTAAATGCTCGTACTATAGATATATATTTCTTCGTAGTCGCTCAAGCCATCACTGTCGGTGTCGGCGCTATTGAGCGCCAAGAGATCCTGATCGGCGTTTAGGTTAAAATTAGTCAGACCGGCATCTTGGGACTGGGCCTGCCACTTGGCCAGCTGCTCTTCGGCTGGTAAATTAATCTGACGCAAAAAATGCCAAATCCCAAGGATGACAATAAACCCTGCCAGCGCGGAGAGGGCCATCGTTAAACGACGGCGCCGCCGATCCGGCAACAACAAACTCCCCAGAGCATCGCTGATCGGGATCTCGTCTGGTTCGTCAAGGCTGAAACGTTGGGGCATATTAGGAAAAATAGTTCAATTCCAAAGTTCAAAATTCAAAGTTCAAAGCTCTAATGTCAAATAAACTCACCCTTTGAACTTTGTCATTAGGCATTGATTTGAACTTTTGGTTTTGAACTTTGAACTTTATTAAGGCTTGGTGCTTGGGATATAACTTACTATTGGAACAATGTAATTATACAAAAAATTGACCTGCCGGTCAAAATTTTTTCGCGAGCCGTAGCCAGTCATCTATAGACAAGTCCTGGGCTCTGATCTGCGGATCCAGCCCGGCCGCGATAAGATGCTCTTTTACCGCGTCTTTCGTCATTTTTAGGCCCGCGGACAGGTTGTTCTGCAGCTGTTTGCGCCGTGAGGAAAAACCGATTTTGACCAGCTGCCAAAAGCGCTGCTCATCCACCCCTTTAAGATTCAGCCGGTCTTGCCCAAAACCGGCCAGATGCACGATGGCCGAATCCACCTCCGGCGCCGGGTAAAAACTCTGGCGACTGACCACGGCGACCAGCTCCACCGTACCATAGACCTGCGCCGCTACTGCCAAAATACTCATCTTGCCCGGCAACGCGGTCAGGCGCTCGGCCACTTCTTTCTGCACCATCAGGGTCACGCTCGTTGGCCGCGGCGGATAGCTCAAAAATTTGCGCAGTACCCGCCCCGTGATATTGTAGGGCAGATTGGCCACCAGCTGGTACGGCCCGCCGAGACGGTCGCTGATCTCTTGATTTTTCAATTTCAAGATATCGGCTTGAAGGACTTCTACGTTCGCCAAGTCGGCCAGCGTATGACGCAGCGCGCGCACTGCCGGCGCGTCCACTTCCACGCTCAATACTGTCTTGGCAGTAGCCGCCAGCTCCCGCGTCAACACGCCCAGCCCCGGCCCGATTTCCAAGACCGCGTCATCAGGCGTCAACTCTGCCGCCGCCATGACCTCTGCCAGCGCTCCACGATCAATCAAAAAATTCTGACCCTTGCTCTTGGTGGGAGTCAGGGCGTACTTGTCTAACAGCTGATGAATGATATTGATGTCGGTGAGATCCATAATGGTTTAAGTTCAAAGTTCAAAATCTCAAGTTCAAAGTTCAAATCAATGCCCAATGACAAAGTTCAAACAGTACCAACGGTGGATGGTTTGAACTTGGGATTTTGAACTTGATTTGAACTTTGAACTTGAGATTTTGAACTTTGGCATTTTTAAATTTACAATTTAAAACTTGGTCATCGTATTACAATCGGTCCCTGTCGCAGCACCGTCACCCTACCCCGCGCAACTTTCACGACCGTGGACGGCAGCACCTTGGGCAGTTGCCCTGCGTTCAAGGCCACATCCGGCTGATATTTCTGTCGGGAAAACTCTCTGCTGGCGGTATTGAAACTGTATCGCGGCGGCCGGCCGCTGCGATTAGCCGACGTGGCAATCAGAGGACTGCCCGCCGCCGCGGCCAAATCGCGTGCCGCTGTGTCAGCCGGCACCCGCACCGCGAACGTGCTGCCAATGGCAATAGACAGCGGCCCGGGCCAGAATTTTTTGGCTAATTGCTCCTGCGCCGCGCTGAATCTAAAAAATTTTTTGACTTGCGCTAAACTAGCGGCAATTAGGATAAACCGCTCACTGCGCCGCTGTTTGATTTGCAAAATTTTTTTGATTGCCGCGGGATTATCAAACACCCCAGCCAGAATATAGGTGGTGTCACTGGGCCAGAGTGCCACGCCGCCGGCTCGTAAAACAGCTGCCGCCTTTTTTAAACCGGCTTGATTGTTTTTGACTACCAACATATACTTTACAAAAAATTCCAAAGTTCAAAATCCAAATGACAAATCAAGTTCAAAGCTCAAATGTCAAATAAACTCACCATTTGAACTTTGTCATTAGGCATTGATTGGACATTTGGATTTTGAACTTTGGCATTTTCACTCATTGGGATTTGAAACTTGGAATTTGGGATTTATTCATAATGAGGATTTTAAAACTTATTGCTCCGCGAACCACCGAACCGTCTTCCCAATCCCCTGCTCCAGGCTCACCTGCGGCTGCCAGCCCAGTTGCTGCCGCGCTCGGCCGCAGTGCAGTGCGCTGCGCCGCTGCTCGCCCTCTTTGGCCGCCCCGTATTTTGGTGAAATTTGAACCCCGGCCGCTTTGACGATTTTCTTAAAAATATCATTGACACTCGTTTCCTTGCCGGTGCCGATATTGAAACTGCCGACGACATTTTTGCGCATGGCAAGAATGGCGGCGTTGACCACGTCGCCGACAAAAACATAATCCCGCGTCTGCTGCCCGGTGCCGTTGATCACCGCACGGCGCTGATGTAGGACTGCGTCGCAGAAAATTGCTACCACCCCAGCTTCGCCATGAGCATTCTGCCGCGGCCCGTAGACATTACTGAAGCGGAGCGCCACAAACCGCAAACCGAAAATTTCGTAATAATAATTTAAGTAATACTCCACCGATAATTTGGCGATACCATAGGGTGACAGCGGCTGCGCCGGGTAGCTCTCGCGCGTTGGTAGAAACTGCCGCGGCGCCTCACCGTACAGCGCCCCGCCGGTGGACGAAAAAATTATTTTTTTCACTTTATATTTTTTGCACTGCTCTAAAAGATTAATGGAACCAAGAATATTGACCCGGCTGTCAAACAGCGGATCGGCCACCGACTGTCGCACGCTCATCTGCGCCGCGAGGTGGAATACCACCTGGGGGCGCTCTTTTTTAAAGACCGCGGCGAGTTTAGCACTACCAATATCCAGCCGGTAAAATTTGGCCCGCGGGTTGAGATTTTTTCTTTTACCCGTAGACAAGTCATCTACGACCACCACCCGGTGCCCCAGATGAATGAGACGATCCACCAGATGCGAAGCAATAAAGCCGGCGCCGCCGGTAACGATAATTTTCATAGTTATAAAGTTATAAAGTTGAAAGTTATAAAGTTGATTAATTTGACTTTCAACTTTATAACTTTATAACTTTCAACTTTTTTAAATAAGCTTCCACGAACAACTGCAGCTCTCCCGCTAAAACCCCCTCCACGTCATTGGTTTCATATCCACTCCGGTGATCTTTCACTAGTTTGTAGGGTTGTAACACGTACGAGCGCGCTTGGTTGCCCCAGGCCGCGGCGGTGAATTGGCCGCGCAGACGCTGCCGCTCCTCTTCCACTTCCGTCTGGTAGTACTGGTGCAGTTTAGACTTCAAAATTTTGAGCGCGTGCTCTTTATTCTGCCGCTGGCTGCGCTCGTTCTGACAGTTGACCGTAATGCCCGTGGGAATGTGCACGATCCTGACCGCCGAGTCCGTAGTGTTGACACTCTGACCGCCTTTGCCCCCAGAGCGGAACACGTCAATCCGCAGATCCTCATCCTTAATATTCACGTCGGCCACGTCGTCCAGCTCTGGAATCACTTCCACCATGGCAAACGAGGTATGGCGCATTTTCTCGGCGTCAAAGGGTGAAATGCGCACCAGCCGGTGCACGCCGCTCTCGCTTTTGAGACAGCCATACGCATAGCGGCCAACTACTTCCATCACCACACCCTTGATGCCGGCTTCCGCGCCCCGCGCCGTGTCAAGGATGGTGACAGTAAAATTTTTCTGTTCGCAAAACTTCAAAATCATCCGCTGCAGCATCTCCGCCCAATCCTGCGCGTCCACTCCACCAGCCCCGGCGTGAATGGCCACCACCGCGTTGTCGCGGTCATACTCGCCGTTAAACAGTATGGTGAACTCCAGCTCGCTGAATCGTTTTGCCAGCTCAAAATATTTCTCTTCAGTTTCCGCCTTAAGATTAACGCCCTGATCATCTTTGTCCAGGCGAGCGATCTCCACCAAATCAGCCACCTCTTGCTTCAATGTATTCCACTGGTGCCATTCTGTCTGTAGCGCGGCCAGCCCTTGAGAAACTTTTTTAGCATTCTCTTGATCAGACCAAAAATCCGGCTGGCTGGTTTGACTTTCCAAGGCGGCAATTTTTCTTTTTGTGGTATCCAAATCCAACAGCCGCCAAGTCTCGGCAATCTTGGTTTGCAGGGCAATAATGCTGCTGACAACTGCTGATTCTTTCATATTGTTCGCTTAATCCCCGCTTGGTGACTTTTTTAATCTAGTTAAAATCTTTTGATCAGTCGGCGAATGATATTTCTGTTGAGCCGTCTCTAAATAAATCCAGCACCTTCCTGTCGGGGTATTACACTCTACAGACATACTCTCTCAGCCATTTATCCAGCACCTTCCAGAATAACCCGCAGCAAGCTGACGGGGTATTCTGGAAGGTGCTGGATAAATGGCTCTCATAAAATTGGGCAGCTTCAGCCAATACTGATCAATGTCCGCCGGCGGCAAAAATTGAAGACTGCGAATAATCCCCCGGCAATTCAGGGCGCCGCAGTGGCATTCCATCTGCCAATCAGGATTAGCTTCCAGCGTAGAATAATCAATCATTACCGCCTGCCCGGGCGCAATATCAGTTTTGGCAAAGACCGCGAAGGCTCCGAAACGGAGCGCACTCGGATCACACGAATGATTCATAAACCGCAAGGGATTGTCGTCATCCGGATCCAGCCAGATATTGACAGTCTCTTGGCCGTATTGTTCTGTCAGCCGCTCAACAACTCGTCGCCGCTCATGGCCAACCATTGAATGAATATCAGCCGTTTGGTTAAAATAATAATCAACCGCCGACTGATGATCAACTAAAACCGCGTTGGGTAAACAGAGTCCTGGCCCGCCAAAATTCCAGAGAGCTTCACCCCCGATTTTTTGTTTTGCCACACTACCATCCTCTCTCAGTGTCAGACCTTCTTCTGGACCATGAATACCAAAGATCCGAGTGTCTTGCGGAATAGCTGCTTTGGCTACCTGATGGTCCGCCTTCAAAATGACATAGATTAAATTAACCCTATAACCTCCTAACCCCTAAACAAATACTGATCAAAATTAATTTTACCCTTTTTAATTACTACTCCTTCAGCCACCAATAACTTCCGTTTGGCGGCTCGTCCCCGATTAAATCCACCCAGACGGCCGTCAGCGCAAACGACTCGATGGCACGGAACGCAGTGTTTGGCGCCGGGGTGAACAAAGGGGTGAGTGTTGTTTTTGAGAGCCATACCAACCGCGCGCGCATACTGCCTTCCACCCAGAGCAGAGGCGAGCGTGCCATAGGTGCTGACGCGACCCGTCGGAATGGTGGCGACTAGACGATACACGCGCTCCGAAAAATCAGTCATATTTAGAAATGGTTGGTTAGCCTGGGTTTTTCCGCCAAAGGCGGATCTGCCTTGGGTTGAAAAACCCAGGCTAAAGTTAGAAAGACAGATCCCCGCTCCCGCCAAGATTATAGAGAGACTGGACTTGTTCCAACGCAGTACGGAGAAACGGCGGCAGATAAATGATCGCCACAATCAGCGGAATGAGAATCAAAAAAATCTTCAGCACTGACATGATCTGATCTATCAAGATATACCGCTTGATTTTCTTGATATCAGCGGACATGGCGTCGGTCTTGGCCAAGTAGTCAATCAGCATTTTTTTCATTTCATCATCCATACTATTATATCCTACGAATTACGAATCCGTACAAATGTACGAATTACCCACCGTAACTCCCCCTGCCCCGCACAATGCGGGGGGAGACGCCTCCGTTGCTGAGGTCTCTGCCCCGATACTTCGGGGTAGAGCCGAAGCTTACGGAGGCGAGAGGGGGTGGGAGCCGTATTACCTAACTAAAACTCCGGCAACCTCACCTGGCCTCTCTGATGGATTGGAGAGGAACGGGCTATTTCGGCTTTATTCGTAGATTCATAGGTATTAATAATTTTTAGCTAAAGAATAGCAGTTATATTTTAACACAACAACAACCAACAGTAAAAACAAAATCTTACCCACTAATCATCTGTATCAAACAGCGTAAAAAATCATTTTTATCCCCCGGCCTAAACAGCCAACCGTTGACTCCCGGCGCAATCATCTCCGGAATACCGCCGATAGTGGCGGCCAGCACCGGCCGGCCGAGCGACAAACTGAAGGGAATAATCGTCGGCGAATTCTCATAGACCAGCGACGGCACGACCGTAATCTGCCCGGCGCGAATCACCTCATCGCGCGCCGCGCCGTCAAGCCGGCCATGGACGCGCAGCCGAGAATCTGCCGCGGCTAATGTCTGCACTGCGCCGAGCCGCGGTCCATCGCCAACAATATCCAGCGTCCACTGAACGCGCAAACCCTCCTGCAAAGCGTGAATCAGCCACTCAATGCCCTTGTGCGCCGCCATCTGCCCCACGTACACGAGCCGGAGTGTATCTAAGTTCGGCGGAACCGACAGCGGGGTGATGGGCGGCAGCGCCCCAAACGCCACGCTGACAGTCTTTTTGGAGCGCGGGAAAAATCCTCTGCTGGTATAGAAGTCCATCAGCCACTGTGAGGGACAGATCACTTCGCCGGGCGAGCCGATCAGGCGGCGACAGAGCGCCGCGTACAGACGATAGACCGATCCGGACAATTTCTTTTCTTGGCCCCAATGGAGCAGGCCGGACGGCACCGCCAGCTGCACATCGTGCATCACCTGCTGATAGCGGCAGCCACTATGCCGAATCGCTGACCAGGTCAAATAGCCGAGACCTTTGACATTATGGCTGACGACCAAGTCTGGCTGCTCTTTCTGTAAAATTTTCTTAATGCAAAAATAGCTCTGCAGATTAAAAAAATCCATAAAATGCCAAACGATCCGCGTCAGCCAACTATGGCGATCAATAGTAATAAAAGAAAAAATATTCAACGGGTAAAATCGGTAAACCCGGACACCCTGCTGATTCTCGAGCCGAGCGCAGAGCGAACGCCACCCGCCCCACGGCTTGACCGTAATCACAAAAACATCGTCGCCCTTGGCGCGGTGTCGAGCGACATCCTCCTGGGCCACGACTTCTGCTCCGCCACGCACAAAGGGCGGATAGAGGCTATTGATGACGCAAATTTTCATAGAGATGAACGCACCTGCTGGTAGAGCTGATCAAGCTGCCCCGCGATTGAGCGCCAATTATACTTTTCCTGAACTTTCTTCAGGCCGGCCGCGCCGAACCGCGCCGCCAGATCATCATTCGTTAAAATAGTTCTCATCTTCTGCGCCAGATCTTCAATATTATTCGGCTCAACCAAGAGGCCGTTGACCCCATCCTCAATCACGCTGCGCACGCCCGCCAAATTTGAACCAATCACCGGCTTAGCGCAGGCCATGGCCTCGGTATAGACCAGGCCAAAGGCTTCCGACCGATCCGTTGACGGCAGGACAAAGAGATCACACAAGTTGTAATACTTCACCAAGTCCCAGTCGCCGACATAGCCGACGAACTCTACCGCATCTCCCAGATTCAGCTCGGCCGCCCGCTGTTCATAGGTCTCGCGCAGATGACCGCGGCCGATGACCATCAGCCGCACTGGTGGTACATCCTGCAGCCGGGTCATGGCCTGCAAGAGATTATCCAGCCCCTTGAAGTAATGCGCGCGATCCAGTGCCGCGACAAAGAGAATGACTTTAGTTCCCGGGGTCAGACGATGGTGATGCAGCAATTCTTTATCTTTGGGCGCGGGCTGCAGAATCCAGGTATCGGCGCCCAGCGGTATTTCCACAATTTTATCAACGTACGTGCCCAAGAGTGGGGCTATTTGAGATGTCGCCACATAATCCCGTGAAGTCACGATCACCTTGTCGGCCAGCTTCATAATCCAGGGGGTGAAATGGCGGACGTGCCAAGCGAAATACTTGGCCAGCCAGCCGCTGCCAATCAAGTCCATGTGATACGTCACCACCAGCTTGGTTTTGTTTGGTCGCAGCTGTTTCAAGAGGCCGACCGGCAGCTCGCTGCCGAGAAACGGATAGTGCAAGTGGACAATGTCAAACTGCCGCAGTTCCCACAGCAGCTGCGGCAAAAAATACCCGTGACCGTATTTGAGCCATGGCACCAGACTCTTGATGGTGAAATCTTTGAACTGCTCCGTCCGTGTCCGGTAGTGCGGCGTGAAGACGGTAATCTGGTGGCCGAGTTTGGCCAGTTCCCAACTGTAATGGAAGGCCACATTACCCATGCCGCCTTTGTATGGAGGAAAGACGCAGGTTACTTGAGCGATTTTCATAAAATAAGTATCTAGTATATGGTATGTCGTATATGGTATATGGGGGGTAGTGGGTGGCCCCACATATCACATACCATATACGACATACCTCCTCACTACCAAATAATCAATGGCAAAACGACCCGCCAGTACAGCCGCATCACCGGATTGCCTACCCGCCGCAGCAGCCAATTATCCACCGGCTGGAATTTAATTTCTGCGACGAATAAACGGACAATTTCGCGATCTCCCACGCGTCTTAGCTTTTTAATCTGTTGGCGACGTTTTGTCAAATAGACCCAGGTGGTCGGCAGCATCAGCCAACAGCAGGCTTTGATTTTTTCCCACCAAAAGCCATTTTTGATGGCAAACAGTAACAGCGCCGCGTCCATCACCAGCCACATCGGGTAGATCAAGAGTATCGTCGGCCAGCGGTAGAGGGTCAGGAGGCAAATAGCGCGGTTGCGCTCCATCCAGTAATACTGCCTGATGCTCTTGGCGAATTGGTACTTGTGGTACGCCACTGAATCCGGCGCCAGACATAAGGGGTAGCCCGCCAACCGTATCCGCCAGGACAAATCCAGATCTTCATGGTACATCCAGAACTCCTCGTCAAACAACCCGACCGCGTCTAATACATCTTTGCGCAATAATACTGCCGCACCACTAAAATATGTTACCTCGTTATTTCCTTCCCCTTGTCCACCCGCTTCGCCCGCGAAGCGAGGTGAGTTTCCAATTTCTAATTTCCGATTTCTAATTTCCCATTCCTGCCCTTCCCCATGTGAAAACCCAAACCCCAAATAGTGCAAATCATTCCCCAGACTGTTAATTTTCGTCTTGTCATCAAACAGCATCAGCCGCGACTGCACCGCGCCCCAGCTATTCAAACGATCAGCTGCTGAAACGAGCTGCCGCAGCCAATCCGGCGCCACCTCCGTGTCCATGTTGAGGAGCACGAAATATTCAAACCCCTGTTGCATCGCTCGCCGCAGCGCGTCATTATTACCTTTACAGAAACCGTCATTGGCGGCGTTAGTAATTAAATCAATTTCCG
Source organism: Candidatus Falkowiibacteriota bacterium (assembly GCA_016218485.1). Classification (GTDB taxonomy): domain Bacteria; phylum Patescibacteriota; class Patescibacteriia; order JACRDY01; family JACRDY01; genus JACRDY01. Next base: position 8,323 of record JACRDY010000041.1, on the reverse strand, counting down.
GCGCTGTCTGTCTAATAAAAGCAACGCTCTCCGGCGTTGAGGAATTATCAGTCAAAAAAATTTTGTACTCGCCCGTCCAGTCTTGCGCCCGAATCGCCCGGACACAGTCGGCCAAATACCGCTCGGCGTAATCACGCCAGTTCGGGGCGAGGATGATAGCAATTTTTTTAATCATAGTTTAAACAAAAAATTCAAGGCCTTAAGTTCAAAGTTCAAAACCCCCTTCGGCCCTGAGCTCAAGGCCGAAAGGCAAAGTTCAAATCAATGCCAAATGACAAAGTTCAAAGAGTAGCAATGTTGGATATTTTGAACTTAGAATTTTGAACTTGATTTAAACTTTGAGCTTAGGATTTTGAACTTTTAGGTATTGGGATTTAATCACCTTTTTCCTTCAACGCTTTTTCTCGTACCACCTCCGTCATCTGCCGCTCAATTTTTTCCAGCTTGACCAATACTTTAAAGACTAAGTAGAACAACACTAGCACGGAAATATAGACGAGCAGATCGGCTCCGCGGCTGACCCCGACTTTACCGGCCAGTACGTCAGTCGTCTGCGGCAGCGCTACGGCCGAACCGACGAGTACCCAAAACACCAGCCAAGCCACGAGCTCTCGCCCGCGAATTTCTTTTTTGGTAAAACGAAAAACGGTTCGCAGCACCACGAAGAGGATAAAGATTAAGAGAATTATTTTGATCGCCATATAAATTGGTAACTGGTAACTGGTAATTTGTATTCCTAGTTACTGATTACTAGTTACTGATTACCAGCCACTAACAATCACCCCACCACTCCCCGTTTCATTAAATCCTTAAAAATCTTCACTGCCCCGCGCAGACCCTGGCCATATTCACTATAAGTAACCGTTACCGGCACTTCAGTGTAGCGCAGCTGAAACTTGCTGATTTGCCCGGAAATCTCGGAATTGTGGGCCATACCGTCCTGGGTAATCCGGATTTTCTCGGCGGCCGCCCGACTCAACACGCGGGTGCCATTGTGTAGGTCAGTCAGGCGTAAACCAATAAACAGATTGTGCAGAGGAATAATGATCTTGAAAAAAACCTTCTTACTCAAGGGGATATTCGACTGCGTGCCAAGAAAACGTGAGCCAAGTACAACATCGGCAGTACCGGCAATAATCGGCGCAATCCACTGGCCGACTTCACTGGCCTGGTGCTGCCCATCCGCATCAAAGTGGACGATCGCCTCTGCGCCGTGACTCAAGGCATACTCATTCCCGGTCTGCAAGGCCGCGCCCTGTCCCCGATTAATCCTGTGCCGCAGCGCCACCACGCCAAGAGTCTGCGCCAGTGTAAACGTATCGTCAACCGAACCGTCATCCACCACCACGATATTTTTCGGCGGGAACTGTTTTTTCAAGTCCCCCACTGTTTGACTAATATGCCGCGCTTCATTATACGCCGGAACAACGATATAAATATTCATAAAAATTGTAGATTGCAGATTGGGCTGACATTAAACGTTACTACGATACAAATCTGCGATCTGAAATCTGCAATCTGAAATCATCATCAATTCCTCACCATCCCCTTTTCCGCCTGCGTGTAATCAATAGTCTGGCGCAGTCCTTCTGCCAGGCTCACCACCGGCAGCCAGCCGAGCAGATCTTTGGCGCGACTGATATCGGGAATACCGAGCGGCGTCATAAACAACAGCGGATCTTTAAACAGAATACTGGACCGTGACCCCGTCATGGTCACAATCTGCTGCGCCACCTCGTACAAGTTATAATCATCCACACCGCCGATATTGATCGGCCCATGTTCTTCAGACTCCATTAGTTTGATGGCTGCATCCACCACGTCAGAGACGTACACCAGTGAAGTGGAAAATGTTTTGTCACCGTAGATGACCAATTCCTTATTCTCCAGCGCGTCGGTAATAAAGTCGGGCAGCATCTGACCGTCAAAGAGCTTCATCCGCGGGCCATAGGCGCGAAACACCCGCACGATCTTAGCATCAAGTCCGTAGACATCACGGTACGTCACCACCTGCGTCTCGGCAAAGCGGCGACCCTCATCATAGCAAGCCCGCGGTGAGAGGAAATCCACATGCCCCCAGTAGTCTTCGGTAAACACTTTGACGTCATCCGTCCGGCCGCCATAGACAACTGAAGAAGAAAAATGCAAAAACTTGGACTTGTACTGGCGGGCGATTTCCAAGCCGTTGCGCGTGCCCCAGCCGTTCGTCTCCAGGGTGATGATGCGATCTTTCTCAAAATCTTTGACTGAAGTCGGACAGGCGAGGTTGTAGACTTCCGCCACGCCGTAAACTTTGAGCTTGAAACGTTCCAGCTCCGGCAAAGTCTCCAGCTCCAGCGGCTCCACCATATTGTGCTTAATAAATTCAAAATTCGGATCGCGCAGCAGGTGATCGATATTTTTCTGCTCACCGGAAATAAAGTCATCAACACAGATGACATGGTGGTACTTGACCAGCTCATCACACAGGTGAGAGCCGACGAAACCCGCTCCGCCGAGCACGACGATATTCTTTTTATTGTCAGCCATACAGTTAGTTTAAAGTTATAAAGTTAAAAGTTATAAAGTTAAAAGTACAAAACTTTCAACTTGATAGCTTTTAACTTTCAACTGATTGAAACGTCCAGCGACGGTGCAGCACAAAGCTCCAAATGATCGCCAGTACTGTACCCAACGCCTTACCCACCAAATCGTAACCGTCGAACCAGTAAACGGTGATAAACAGCACGCCCTCAACCAACAGTAATGCCGTCACACTGACAAGGAAAAACTTGAGGTACTGCCAATGGTAAGACTGATTGGCAAAATCGTCAAACGTCCACGATTTATTGACAATAAAACTAAAAATATTGGCCGTCAAAAATGCAATCGCATTGGCGAGCAGATACTGCGCCGCCCACCAGCTCCAGCCCCGCGTCAGGCTGATGTACATTATAAAGTCCACCGCGGTATTGACCGCGCCTACCAGGCAAAACTTCAGGAGCTGGCGAACGGTACCGCCAGACAGTTTGGTTATGAACATTACCGTACTTCTATTATAGCAACATTTACCCCTGCCGTGTAACCTTGACTAAAAGCGGAAAACTGGGCGATTTCTTGCCAACCTAAACTCGGCGAGGCTGGCCCCTGCAGTGTCAATACTTTCACCTGGCTATCACCCGAACCACGCGCCACCAACAGTTCATCGCGCCCGTCAAAATTATAATCGCCTACCGCCAGCCGCACGCCGCCCAGATATTTTTCATAAAAAACAAAAAATTGATTTTTCACTTTACCGAGCGAATCAAACACTCTGACGTGCGGCCCACCGCTCCCCTGTGGCCCGGTAATAATCTCGGGTTGATAATCGCCGTCCAGGTCACCCACCGCCAGCCGCACGCCGCCCTTAAAATTGGCGGCATAGGGAGTGAAAGAAGACTGCTGCTGGCCCTTAAAATTAAATACCCGCACCGGCTGACTGCCGCTCTGCGGCGCCGTTACTATCTCATCAACGCCGTCCAAATTGAGGTCGCCCACCGCCAGGTTGACCCCGCCGGTGAACTTGCTGTCGTAGGCCATGAATTGATACTTGATATTGCCCTGGTAATCAAAGACGCGAACGTTCGGCCCGCCTAGACTCGGCGAGGCTAGCCCGTCGCCGCGACCCGGCGCAATGATGATATCTAAAATTTTATCACCATCAACGTCGCCGATGGCCACGTTCACCCCGCCGGTGAACTTGGGATCATAGGCCATAAACTGCTGCAGCACGGTGCCGTCTTGGGTGAAGATCCGCACGTGCGGTCCGCCGCCACGACCCGGCGCGGTGATGACTTCCTGCCGGCCATCGTGATTAATGTCAGCCACCGCCAGGTTGACGCCGCCGGTGAACTTGCTGTCATAAGCCAAAAATTTTCCCTCATCCTGCAGTTGAGTATTAAATAATTTCACTTCCGGTTGGTAGCCGGCGCCAGGCGCGACGACGACACCACTGGTGAGATTCAATGTTGGCGCAGGCGCCACAAACTTAGGCAATGTATCCACCAGCCGCCCCTGCGTCTGATTGTAGTCAACCGCCGCTTTGACTGCCGCGCCGGCGTCCACCCGCCCCCGGCCGAGTTTGCCGCGCACACGCTCTTCATTCAAGCTGTCAATCGGCACGGCGGTGTCAGTCAAAAATTTGTAGACGAGATTGGGAGAAAAATTTTTATTAACGGACTTGATCAGGGCGGCCACGCCGGCCACAATCGGCGCCGACAGTGACGTCCCCCGCCACCAGCCGCCCTGGTACACCGCCAAGTCCGTACCCGGACCACGGTAGACTTGCGTTGAGTAGATCTCTTCGCCCGGCGCCGTCACATCCAAACACCGGCTGCCAAAATTAGAAAAGAGTGAACGAACATCATGAGTATCCACCGCGCCAACGCCGATCACCAGATCGGCGGCGTTGTCAAAACCATAGCACACCGGGTAAAACTGTGTTTGATCCAAGTCAAAGCCATTGACGGCGCTGGTGCCATTGCCCGCCGCGGCCGTCACCACCACGCCGGCTCGATACGCGCGCTGAATCGCCGCGGCAAAATCCTCATAGGGAAAATTTCCCTGAAAACTTAAGTTAATAATATCAGCGCCATTGGCGACCGCGTAATCAATACCCTTAAGCGTCGGGCCAATATCCGCCATGCCGTAATTATCCAAAACGCGCACCGGCATCAGGCGCACGCGCCAGGCCACCCCGCTAATGCCCCAGAGATTGTCCCCCACCGCGCCGATCAAACCGGAGACGATCGTCCCATGGGTCAGGGCTTTCGGGTCATAGCCGATACTGAAGTCTGGGCTCGGATCAGCATCATTATCAACGAAATCATAGCCATGCACGTCATCACTATAGCCGTTGTGATCATTATCAACGCCGTCCCCGCCGATCTCATCGCTATTGACCCAAACGTTAGCCGCCAGATCAGGGTGATCCAGGTCCAGACCGGTGTCTAGGACAGCGACGATCACGTCCTCCGAGCCTTGGGTATAATCCCAAGCCTGCGGCAGGCGCATCGTCTCAATGTACCACTGCAAAAAATAATCGGGGTCATTGGGCTTGAGCGCGAAGGCCGGCGATATGATAAACAAGTTGATTAAAAAAATAACGAGGACAATCGTACTTTTAGGTAACCGGCTATGAAACATATAGCTTTATTTTAGCAGAAAAAACGGATATTGTCACATTACCACCTAGTCACATGGTTATAAATTTAAAAAATATTCATAAAAAATTTAGAAATATTTAATCCTTCAAATGTTATGGTGGGGTATATGCCCTATAACCCCAATCACCACCGACGCCGTTCCATTCGCCTCCCCGCCTATGATTATTCAGGTGAAGGGTGGTATTTCATTACCATTTGTAGTACGGATAATAAACAATGTTTGTTTGGGGACATTAACAACGAACGGATGGTTTTAAGCGATTGTGGCAAAATCATCAAACACCAATGGGTACGTATCCCGAAACGTTTTAATAATGTGATTTTGGACGATTATATCATTATGCCCAACCATATCCACGGTATCATTGAAATCATCGCACCCGTAGGGGCGATTCATGAATCGCCCCTACACCAGCGTTTATCGTCCATAATACCGTTACGCGATCAACGACGTCAGATGACCTTATCCAAAATTATTGGGTATTTCAAAATGAATTCAGCAAAACAGATTAATTGTTTGTTACAGCGGCAGGGGAACCCGGTGTGGCAACGGAATTATTACGAACGGATTATCAGGGATGATCGGGACTATGTAAATATTTGTGGTTATATGAAAAATAACCCGGGGAAGTGGGCACAGGACCGGAATTATTTAAATTAATATTGGAATCCTCAACCAAAAACGGCCGGAACACTCCAGCCGTTTTTTAAAATATCAACCACGTTACAAGGTAATATCCGCCCCCAGCGAATAGCCTTCCCAGTCTGGCAGGGTAATAATATTCTCCCACTTATAGCCCCGTCCGAGGAAGGTGGCTTCATTGATGATCCAGCGCCGGGTATTATTCTCTAAGAGGTACACTTTGGGATACGTCTGATACTTGAACAACGTGCCGTCTGGGTGGACATAGCTCTTGGTCCAGCTGCCGCCGTCCGGATGACGGGCCACAAACTCGGCGCTGACCACCTTGATCTGATGCCACCGGTAACCTAAATCCTCAAACACTGCCGCGGTCGGAATCCAGTATCGGCTCCCCCCGGCAATGACATAGACCTTACTGTCATTATCCGCCTTAATCAGATAGCCGTCGCGGAATCCGAGCGGCGTGCCATCAGGATAAGCTGAAATGTCCGCGTTCACCACATCAGCCCAATCATAGCCCCAAGAATCAAAAATCGTTACCAAGTCAATCAGCCGCTTCTTGCCGTTCTGAATCAGGTAAACCGGTGAACCATTAGCCTGACGAGCCAGTACCCCCTCACCCAATGCCGGCGTGGTGGGCTGATTCGGCCTCGCCGGCTCGGCCACTTTCACAAACATTGAATTGATCTCGCCAGTCGTGTTCCCGGAGTCATCACGGACTTCAATGGAAAAATGATAATTACCGGGAATAATATTCTGGATCTTATATTCCCAAGTGGCAAAATCTGACCCCGTACTCGTGGCGGAGAACCACTGCTGCTGATTCGCGCCCTGCGTCACGCTCAGCTGAACAGCGCTGACATGGCCGCGGCCCTGATCCCGCGCTTTGCCGGTAATGGTAAAACTTGTTGTATTGCCAAGCGTAGTACCATCCTTCAGGTTACTGATAAATCCTTCCGGCTTGAAGATATCCGCCGTCTGCGTGTTGATCGCCTGGACCTTCTCATTCATCACCGAGTTCACGGTCGGACCATTGAGCTTACTCATGGTAAAAATTCCCTGGTCGCCGACGTCAAAGATGCCTACCGTGCCCGCGTCCTCCAGCACCGGGATGTACAGCTGCACCGTCCGCTTGGTGACAATGCTGCGGTTGGTGTCGAGCGTGACGAACACCCGCAGTCCTTCAGCTGGGATAATCGCGTCAAGATTATTAAAATACCATCCGCCATTGAAGTAGCTCGCGCTGCCTAACTCCGTATCCACGCCCCAGCCCTGCCAGCCCGCCGCGCCGCTATCCTGCCAAAGTTTGAGTCCCGCGATCTCATAGATACTGCCCGCGGTGCCGTTATTTTTCACGGTCAGGGCCAGGAGCTTGTCATAGCTCTCCGAACTCTTCAGGCTGATATCCAGGGCTAGATTATCCAACGTGGCGGGGTAAAAAAAGTCCCCGGTCGCGCCATTATTCGTCGTGTCACTGGCGGCGGCCGCCAGTGATGGCATGGTTAAGAACCAGGCAATGAGCAGTAGTTGTTTGTACATACGATTGACTGATTAGGAGATAGTTACCAAACTATTCCGTTCGGGCAAAAATGGCAAATTGCAGCAGGAATAGTTTGGTAACCAGCTCTAGGATTGAAGACGCTGCCAGAGAGAATCCAGAGCCGACGCTGCGCCGGTATTATTCGGATTCACCTCTAAGACTTTATTATAGTATTCTATGGCCTGCTGCAGGTCATCCACGTCTTCATAGTACACGGCGAACAGAGCGTAAAAATCTTCTTTAGCCTCCGGCGTCGCGTCAAAACCTTTCTGCAACAGCTCGGGCACGGTTGAGTATTTATCCGTCAGCTTGTAGCGGTACAGATTCACCAGCTCGCGATAGGCGTTCGTCCATTTCGGCGTCACTGCCAGGATCTGCTGATATTTCCCTTCCGCCTGCTCATACTCGCCAATGGAATAGTAAATCACCGCCATGTTATTCAGAATCACAATATCTTGCGGTCGTTGTTCTAGGACTTTCTCATACAGCCGGAGCGCGCCTTCCGGATCACCGCCGTAATCACGCAAACGCGCGAGACTCAACAGCGAATCAGCGTCATTATTATTCTTGGATAATTTATCCGCCGCCTCTTGATAGGTCGTCTTTTCCTGCTCGCTGAGCGTTAAATCAGCATACGACGCCCAGTCAAATTTTTCCTCCTTAATATTTGATTTCCACACAAACACGCCAATGAGCACCACAAAAATTATAGCCACAATGAGGAGCGGCAGTCTTTTTTTAATCGCTTCAGACATACCAAGAAAATAAAAAACTCTAGTACCCTTATTTTATCGGAAAATAAAAGGATTGTCTAGGGGCTGTGAATTACGAAACTCCCCCAATTAACTAAAACTTGATATACTAAAAATGACACCCTCAGGTGTCTTTTTAGAACTGTCTAAGTCTATGAAGCTCTTAATCTTCAAAAAGCTTAAAGCAGTTGTCACACAGCTTTGT
>JACRDY010000040.1 GCA_016218485.1 Candidatus Falkowiibacteriota bacterium | reverse complement strand
GATGGTTACAAAACTCCTTTGGCTATAATTTGTTCTTTTCGTCCGATACTTCGTCAAGCTGGCGCGAAATGATTTTCATCGTAGCCCAGCTACGACTCAAATCATTTCGCCGCCCTTTCCTCGTCTCGGACGAAAAGCCCTACATTCCGCTTAAAAGTAGTTTTGTAACCATCTCAATCTATGTTCTCTTGGGTATTATCAGTTGGCCGTATTCTCTTAGGGTGGCTGCGCGCACTATCCCGCCTGTTTTTCGTTCAGCCGGTTCGGCCGGTCGTGGTGCGTTTGATCCTCGTGGCATGGCTGGCAGTCTGGCTGTTGGTCTGGAGCGGCTGGCCGTTGCCGTACACGGCGTTGATGGTATTGATGATTAGCGTTTTTAGTGGTTTGTTGTCGCTGGCCGCTGCCGCGATGATTGCCGGCGTGCTGCTACTGCGCGCCGCGTGGTATTTCGTTCAGCGGGACGGTTTAGTTTTGGCCGAGCAGTCAGCGGTTTTTTTCTATTATGTCCTGCTGGTGATTGTCGTTCGTCAAGTCGTTGATCTTTTGGCCGAGACTGCAGTTGGCCGGTGGCCAGTAGCGTGGGTGCGGCGGACCGAAAACTATTGCGGGTATGGTATTCATCGGTTCAGCCTTTGGCTGCTGCGATTGTCGGGGAGTATTCTGCAGTTGTTGCATAGTGTTCTTCTGTCGCCGCTGGGGTACCGGTCGCGTCAGGCGGTGCGGTGGCTCGTTAGGAATAGTCCGCGGCTGTTCCGTGAGCACACGGCCGTTATTATTGTGGCCACAATACTTTTTTTGGTTCCCTTTTTCTGGTTTCATAATGGCGAGATGGATTTGGGCGGGGACTCGTCGCGTCTCTATTTTTATGATCCGGGCAGCTGGCTGCGCACCATGGCCCTGCACGAGATCAACGTCGGTGGGTATGGTTTTGATAATCCCGCATTTTTTATGCTGCCATTTTTGGCTCTCCTCTGGCTGTTGCAGGTCATTCTGCCCAGCGGCGGGTCGTGGCTGCTGGAAGTGTTTGACGGGTTGCTCCTGTCTGGAGCCTGGCTGACCATGTACGGAGTTATTATTGAGCTGTTTTCTCCGCCGACCGCCCAGCAGAAAGATAGAACACTGCGTTTGGCGGCGATGACCGGCGCGCTGTTTTTCATTTTTTCCCAGATCATCACGTTCAACTGGCAGAAGTATCCCTATTCATTTCATCAGATCGCGCTGTATCCGTTATTGTTTTATTTATTTTTGCGCTATATTAAGACCAAAAATTTTTTGTATCTCACGATCGGTCTCCTCATGACGGTAGTCTTCTCGGTCAATTTCAGTTTAGGATCTGGTCCGGTATTTTTTGGCCTATTTCCCCTCGTTTTTGTCTTTATGATTGGGTACGCGTTGCTCCACGGCCGGACCAAGGTGTTGTTGCGCGGCGGTCTCATATTCCTTGGGCTGTTTATATTATTGAACGCTTTCCATCTTTTGCCTCAACTCGCCAGCTTGTCAGCGCCGAGCAGTAACATTTACCTGAATCTCTTTAGTGAGCAGAATCGGATTGACCGCGGTTTAAATTACTTTAACGCGGTGCGTCCGGCGGTGCGTTTGATTTACAATTTGGTTGGCTTCCACCAATACCATCTTTACCAGCAGTATTCCTCTCTGCCGCAGCTTTTGGCGCTGCTGAATGATTATGGCGTCAAATATTTATATGTATTTTTACTATTCCCTTTAGTCCTCGTCGTCGGTTTAGCCGTCTTTTTTACCCGGCAGCGACCGACGCGAGCACGGGAGGATAGTGTGTTCGTCTGGGCGGTGTTTTTTTTCCTACTGACGTTGTTCCTGATGACCGCTAATATGTTCGGCGAGTACGGTCCAGCTTTCTACGCGCGCCTGTTTTATCTGCCCGGCTTTGGCATGTTTCGGAGTTTCTACGGCGTCTTTGCGGTGGTGTTTATATTTTTCTACGCTATTGCCCTAGGCGGGGCGCTGCGGTTTATTTTTGTCAAAATGCCGAATACCTACTGGCGGTATGGTCTCAGCGGCCTCGTAACCGCGGCGCTGCTCTTTAATGCCTGGCCGTTTATCAGCGGCAAGATCGCTAATATTGAAATGCAAGATACCGTGCAGGTGAAGATTTCGCATGCTTTCCGACAGGGGTTTGGCGCCATCGTGGATTGGTTAAACAGGGAGGGGTCAGACAGTCGTCTGGTGGCGTTTCCCCTGACGGCCTTTGACTACCAGATCGTGGAAGGGGAGTATGGCGGCGCGTATGTCGGCCCTTCGCCGTTGTCGTTCCTGACTGGTCGGAGTGTCTTTACCGGTTTGGGTAATTTTGATGCTCCGGACGCGCAGGTGTTTTCTCACGAATTTTTGCTGTCGCGTTTGGCGACCAAGGATTACCGCACCCTTGACCGGATGTTCGCGCTGATGAATGTCGGTTACCTCTTCTACAATAGTTCAGCGGAGATTTACCATGATTACTTTATCGGCTGGCCATATAGCGCTGAGCTGTTCGCGCTGTTCCCCAATGTGCAGGCCTGGCAAGATTTTGTTGACGGTTTGGGCTGGCCGCTCGTGTATCAGCAGGGGCATTATATGATGTATCAGAATCAGGATTATGAGCTGTCACGATTTTATATTCCCGCCTCCGCCATCCTTTACAATGAGCCGGTGGAGATGGCTGATAGAATTATTGTTGATCCAGATTATGAGTTCAGCAGTGTTTTTTATACTCGTTCAGCGGTACCCGAGGAACTGTTGCCAGCAGTGAGCAGTCCGGCAGCGGAGACTCTGCCGGCGGTGCAGGTGAGTAAAATAAGTTTTACCCGGTACGCGGTACAGTTGGAACGTCTGACCGCGGATACCAGTTTAGTTTTTAGTCAAGCCTGGCACCGTGGTTGGCGGGCGTATCCGGTAGCGTCGGCATCGGCGAGCCGTGGTCAGTCCATTGATGACCGGTATCACTGGCACGCCAATGAGTACGCGCAAGCCTGGTGGTTGGATTTAGAGTATTTAAAAAATAATTTTCCCGAGGCGTTACGCCAAGAGGCCGATGGCAGCTTTACCCTTACCCTGGTCGTGGATTTTGCCCCACAAAAGTATTTTTATTTTGGCGCCACGATTTCGATTATTACCTTGATTATACTGACCGTCTATTCAATTTACCGCGTGAAGAGAAAACACCGCAGTGTAAAAATTATAAAATAGTATATGTACAACGAAGACAGCAGCATGGATCCAGGTTTTTCCGCGGCCAAGACCGCAATGATACTAGACTGGATCGGCAGCGGCAAAAAAGTTTTGGATGTCGGCTGCTATGATGGTCGGGACTCGGAACGGATCATGAACAATAATAACGAAGTCTATGGCATTGAGATTATGCCAGCCGCGGCGGCTGAAGCGGAGCGGCGGGGGATCAAGGTGTCAGCGATAGACTTAGAGAAAGACTCCTGGCCGTATCAGCCCGATTTTTTTGACGGAGTGGTGGCTGGGGATATTATTGAACACATGGTGGATACTGATAGATTTTTGACTAATATTCACCGCTGTCTCAAGCCGGGCGGCCTTTTGATCGTCGCGACGCCTAACCTCGCTTCATTTGGCCGGCGGCTGATGCTGCTCTTTGGTCGTAATCCGTTCATTGAGGTGTCCAGCCAAGCGGAGGTTAACCATTTTCCGCCGGTCGGGCACGTGAAGTATTTTGTTAAGAAATCCCTGGTTGACCTGCTGGAGTATTATGGTTTCGCGGTTGATACCGTCACTACCGATGGTTTGCACCTGTTCTTTTTTACCAGCCTTCTCTTGGGGAAACTTTTCCCGAGTTTCGGCTGGCGGTTTATTGTGAAGGCTCATAAGCGATAAGACGCGGTACGGTTATGCATATCAAAAGCAATTTCCTAAAAATAAAACAATTTTTCCAGACCGATGACCGTCGGATCTATTTAGAATTCGCCATTGTTTCGCTGTTTATCTTTTGGCCGTTGTTGATCCGCGGGGGCTATGTCTTTGCTATTGACATGGTCTTCGTGCCGCAGATTCGTTTCCCGCGCGAGATAGATCCCTACACCATTCTCCATTTCTTCATGTGGCTGGTCAACTGGGTTATCCCTTCAACCATAGTCCAGAAAATCATGCTCTGTCTGGTGCCGTTCTTGAGCGGCGTGGGTATGTATCGGCTTATTCCGACCGAGAGCCGGTGGCCTCGCTACTTCGCAGCGTTTTTTTATATCTTTAATCCGTTCACTTACTCGCGGTTTCTGTACGGTCACCTTTTGATTCTCCTGTCTTACGCGCTGATCCCGTTTGCCGTACGGGCCATCATTGACTTTTTTTCCGCGCCGACGCGACGTTCGGCGCTGCGCGTGGTTGGCTGGCTGGTGCTGATTACCCTGATTGATTTCCGGACTATCTTTTTTGTCCTGCTGTTTTTCGCCGTCTATTGGTTGTGTACCGAAATAACACTACTCATGAGAGATGGTCGTAGCGCTTGCCGTAGAGACTCGCAGTTTGTTCGGCTGATCTTATGGTCGGTGGTCGTGGCCGTGGTCTTTGTGCTGCTCAATAGTTTTTGGCTGATTCCCGCATTTTTTGGTCAAAACAGTTTAGTATCATGGGTCAAGACACAGATTAGCGATCAGAACTTTGACGTTTTCACGACCGTGTCTGACGCGAATGTCGGCGTCTACTGGAATACGGCGGCGATGTATGGATTCTGGGGCGACCGCGAGCGGCAGTATGTGGTGCAGAAAGAGGTCATCCCGTACTGGTTCTGGGTGTTCCTGGCGCTGTTTGCCTTAGTGCTGTGGGGGCTTGTCAGTACTCTCTTTCTTCGCCGTCGCTGGAAATTATATCCCAATGATCAGCCGGCTACCGGTCCGCCGCTGCTCTTGACCCTGACTATTGTCGCTTTATTTTCCTGGGTGTTTGTGGTGGGGTTTGCCAGTCCCTATACGCGCATCGTGGTGAGTTGGCTCTATAGCCACATTCTGTACCTGCGGGGGTATCGTGAGCCGCAGAAGTTTATTGCCCTGATTGTTTTGGCCTACGCCTACCTCGGCGCTCTGGGGTTTAACAATATTATTGTGCTCTTGAAGCAGAGCGCATTTATCAAAAAGAATAAGCAGGTATACCCGTCCATTGTTTTCCTGATCGTTATTCTGCCGCTCCTGTACTCGCCGGCGCTCTTCAGCGCCTTTGGCAATCAGCTCTATCTGTCGTGGTATCCGGCCGGCTGGTATGAGGTTAATAACATTCTGAATGATGACCCGGATGACTTCCGTACCCTCTTCTTGCCCTGGCACCAGTATTTAGAGTTCGCCTTTAGCGGTAAGATCATCGCCAATCCGGCTGAGGACTTTTTTGACCAGCCAGTCATTGCCGGCGATAATATTGAAATTGGCCAGATCTACAGCCAGAGCACCCGACCCGAGTCGCGGGTGATTGAAGAGAATATTGTTTTGCGCCAGGATAAGTCAGAGCGGTTGATAGAGACGCTCAATCAGTTGAATTTTAAGTATGTGATCTTGGCTACCGGCGGAACGTTTTGGGCCTATGATTCACTGGATACAACGGCAGGGTTGGCAGAGGTCTACCGTTCACCGGATATTGTTCTCTATCGGAATATCACTTGGCGTCCGGCGGCTATTCATTGATCGCGAATGTACTTAAGACTACGAATTTACGAATACGGTAGAAATTGGAAATTAGATACTCGCCCCGCACCCCGCACAATGCGGGGCGGGGCGGGGCGGGTTGGAAATTGTCTAAAGCAGCGTTTGAGTTAACCAGGGTTTTAAAACCCTGGTTAACGGATGAGCAGAGTCTTGAACCAGGGTTTTAAAACCCTGGTTAACGGATGAGCAGAGTCTTGAACCAGGGTTTTAAAACCCTGGTTAACGAAGACGTTATTTTCAGACAATTGCCAATATCTAATTTCCAATTTCTGCCGTATTCGTACATTTGTAGTCTTAATAAATTCATCTATATTATAATTGTCTATGCCTGTTAAAAATATTATCGCGGTAGCGTTCTTGGGCGTGATCATTATCGTGATGGCTTGGTATGTACAGCTGGATATGATCTTGGCCCTCCTCTTAGTGTACATTCTCTTATCTCTGTCTTTAGGCTGGGACCCTAAAGTGGGGTTTATGGCGGGGCTGTTTCTCTTGCTCATCAATTATTTGTTTGTCGCTCTCTCTCGGGATGATCTGATTAATTATAATTTTGTTCTCTATGGCTGGCTGTTGATCGGCGCTAATATCCTTGACGGCATCTACCGTTCATTTGTCGGCCGGGCGGATCGGGTGGCGACGGAGGGTCGTCGGTCACTGCAAGCAGTTCGGGCATATAGTGCACAGGCTTCATTAGTAGGCACGCGGCGGGCAGCGCTGTTTGGTCATACTATCGCTAATATTTTTACCGTAGTGGTCTTGCGGCGAGCGCCGCAGCTCGGCCACTCGGTCTGGACATTGCTGGCATCACTAGTCATCCAGATCGCGCAGATGGTGGCGCGCCTAGGCCGCAGCGTCTGGATGGCAGGTCTTCAGGTGGTGAGGCAATTTTGGCGCGCGCTCGTAGATATCTGGCGTCGGGTGGTAGCCGTATCATGGGTAACGTGGACAAAAGTAATTGTGGTGGCTCTGTGTGTCAGTGTTTTTATTGTTTGGCCACTGCCGGTGGTGTATTTGTTGATGGTGCTGGGATTTGTTTTGAGCGCCTTTTTTGGCCATTCGCCGGCCTGGCTCGTTGGTTTGGCAGGGGTATTTCTCTTGGCCACGGGGGTCCATGTGGCTCAAGAACATCTGGAGAATGCGGAGCTGTATGCTGGATATTTCTATTATAATTTGCTGGCAGCTACTATTGCCTATGGTCTGCAATCAGTTTGGCAATGGGTGCGCCCTAGGCTACGGCAGCGGTTTTTGAGGGGGTAATTAGATTGTGGATAAGTCAATAGCTCTGTAGCATTGGCTAATACTTTATATTTTGGTATAATTTAGGTATCAATTAATTAATAGACTCTTTTGTCTTATTCTATCAACATTTTTTGTTAAAATAAGATAAAGAAAGGTAACAAGATAAGATATGGCGAAACTTTTTGCAAAACTTTCCCGGAATGAAAATTTTATTATCAAGGGATTGGTGATGGCCACGCTCGTCGTCCTGGCGACCACACTATCTTCAACAATGGTTTTTTCAGAAGTTATTGAAGAGACCACGGCAGATGGCTATGGCTTCGGGTATAGCTACGATACATTCACCTTCGGGTACCACTACAGTTCATCCATCCCGAGCGCGGTAACCACGTTCTCCTGTTCTAGCGCCAGCTCAACTTCAGTAACTTGTAATTGGGTGGCGGGCAGTGGAGCGGCTGACAGTACGTCGTTACAATATTTCTATAGATACTATGTGTACTATTCAACTGATTCCACTACGGCCAATAAGACCAGCGGCACGCTCGGCGCGACGATTACTGATTCAGCGACTACTTCCGCGACGATTTCCAGTTTGACTGCAGGTACCACCTACTACTTCCGCGCCTATCTGTTTGATAGCCAATTTAACCACGGTCTTGATTCCAGTCTAGCCGCGGCGACTCCGGGTTCTACCAGCAGCAGTACTGGCGGTGGCGGTGGCGGCGCTGGCTCTACCTACACTCCGCCCATTGCTGGGGATACCAGTACGACTGGCGGTACCACCACGCCTACCACGCCGAGTACGACGGTGACTTCTCCGACAGATGTTGCGACATTAGTCAGTACATTAGGGGTTACTCGCGATACCGTTAAGGAAACCTCAAACGCCAAATCAGTCGTGAATGATGTCAAAGAATTTAAGGTTTCAGCTGATGCTGCCCAGCAAACAGCCATGACTAACTTTGTGACGTACGGCATTTCCACTGCTACCCAGAAATTGGGCAGCGGCGAGCGCCGGGCGGTACTGCGTGATTACTTGGAAACCGTTGGTCGGGCTAATGTTGACTGGGCGGATGTTGAACGAATGACCAATGGACAGAAGCCGGTTAACCGCAACTTGTCTAAAGAGCAGGCGCAAGTGGGTGTGGTCTTGAATAAGTTCGTGGCTATGGTTGGACACAAGCCGAACTTTAAGAATAACGCCGAAGACTTGGCGTGGAACACTATGATGTATCGTATCCGCTTTACCCGCGACCTCAATACCGAACGATCCGGCATTAAGTTCTTCAAGAGTGTCTTTGGTAAGAACCCGACCTCACCGCTTGACTGGTCAGTAGTCCGGGGTGCTGGTTACGCTCTGGGTAAGTAAAATAGTCAATTTGAGAAAAAGGCTCCGTCAACTGGCGGAGCCTTTTAGGTTATTTATTTTCCTATTTTAACGGTTTGTACGGACAGGGCAGTGCCCTGTCCCTACAATAATATCGGACCGGATTGCTCTCACTCCCCACCGTTATATCTAGTTCCACTATACGGTGGTACCCCTCCGCGGGGGCTCGTTACTTTCTGTAACCAGCTCCCACCCCCACCGCCTCCGTAAGCTTCGGCTCTGCCCCGAAGTATCGGGGCAGGGACCTCAGCAACGGAGGCGTCTCCCCCTCAGGCAGGGGGAGACCCACCCACTACTTCCCCCGCCTCCTGCCTTCGCTGAAGCGAAGCCGAGGCTTTACTTCGGCTTCGCGCAGGCAGGCGCCCCCAGACCTCCACCCTTCGGCCTGAGCCTACAGAGCCGATGGCCGGACTTAGATTGTGTTAGTTTTGAATCTATCTAACTTTGAAGGGATATATGAAAACCGTCCTGAAATATCGGGGTGGTAGTTCAGTTTAACAATTTTTCATAATTTTTTTAGACGGAGTTTACCTCTGGGTTGATAGACTGTCAGTATGTCAGTCATTTTCGCCCGAAGGCTTTTTCTCATTCTCCTCCTGACGGTCGCCGGCCTGCGGTATGTTTGGTGGTGGCCGACGTTCAGTCCGGCCGATCTGGCTTTTTATAATGATCAAGCGGCTATTCAATTTACCGCGCTGGTGCTCACCGTGGACAATCGTCTGGCTGACGCGCGGCTGGTCGTCGTTGGGCAAGAGTTATCCGGGCGCGTGCTCCTGTCAGTTGACCGTTACCCGGAGTATCACTACGGCGACCTGGTGGCGGTCAGCTGCCGGTTAAAATCCCCTCAAGCCTTTGACGGCTTTGCCTATGACAAATTTTTGGCCAAAGACAAAATTTATTCTCTGTGCTACCGGCCAAAGATCAGCCTACGTGACAGCGGGCAGGGCAGTCTGTGGCTGCAGAGCATTTTGGCAGTCAGAGACCGGCTGGTGGCGCTGATTGACCGAGGACTGCCAGCGCCGCAGTCGGCCGTACTCAAAGCCACGCTCGTGGCGCAAGATGCAGAGATTCCGCCAGATTTGGTACGTTCTTTTGCCCTGGCGGGGTTGAGCCACGTCATGGCTATTTCCGGGATGAACATTACCATTCTCGTCAATGTTCTGTTTTATCTCCTGTTGGCGGTTGGCTTGGCGCGCCGGCGCGCTTTCTATGGCGTGGTGGTGGGGATGGCACTGTTTATGATCATGATTGGCTGGCCCGCTTCGGCGCTGCGCGCGGCGGTGATGGGCGGTATTGGGCTACTGGCCATGCAGGTGGGCCGACTCAATACTTCACTCTGGACATTGACCCTGACCACCGCGCTGATGCTGGCGCTGAACCCGCTGATGATCTATGACGCCGGATTTCAGCTGTCAGTGGCGGCGGTGGCCGGGATTGTCAGATGGTCAGTGAGCCTTAGCCAGGGTATTGATCGTCTGCTGCCAATTCTGAATAAACTCCATTTGACGGAAATGGTGGCCACGACGTTGTCGGCTCAACTAATGACCTTGCCGTTGATTCTCTATAATTTTGGCAATGTATCCATCGTCTCGCTCTTGGCCAACCTGCTGGTGCTGCCTATAGCCACGGCGATTATGATCGGTGGCGCGCTGGCGGTGATTGTCGCTTGGCTGTACTGGCCGCTGAGCCAGCCACTGTGGTGGTGTTTGTGGCTGCTGCTGACTTACTTTATCTCGGTGGCGCAGCTCGCGTCCCGCTTGCCGGGCGCGGCTTTGACCGGTATTGATTTCAACACTCCATTGCTGGTTGGGAGTTACCTAGCGCTGGCTATAGTCTGGCAGTGGCCAAAGATAAAAATGTATGTCAAAAAAGTATAAGGTAATACTAATTGGGGCGTTTGGCGCCGCAGTGGTACTGATTGCTATCGCGCTCGCGCAGTGGTGGCGGGGCAGTGGGCAGCTGCGCGTGGTTGCTTGCGACATCGGCCAGGGTGACGCCATTCTTATCCAAACTCCGACACATGATGATATCCTTGTGGACGGCGGGCCGGATTTGTCGGTCTTGGATTGTTTAGGCAGATACCTGCCTTTTTATGATCGGACGATTGAACTCGTCGTTCTGACGCACCCGCACGCTGATCATCTGGTGGGTCTGGTGCCGGTGCTGGAGCGGTACCGCGTGGAGCGCGTAGTCTTCACTGATGTAACGTATAGCAATGCCGCCTATGGTGAGTTTAGACGTTTAATCGCCGAGCAGCAGATCCCCGCCGTCACTGCCGAGCAAGGTCAAGAGTGGCCGTTTGGTTCAGGGGTGGTTGTCCGTATCCTCTATCCATTCAGCGGTTTGTCAGGTCAGTCCCTGGATAACCCCAACAATGGCTCTATTGTCTTTCAGCTCGTCTATAATCAGGTGAAGTTTTTGTTTGTCGGTGATCTGGAGGCTACTGGCGAGACACAGCTTTTACGTACCGGCGTCGACTTGCATTCCTCGGTATTAAAAGTCGGCCACCACGGCAGCAGCACCTCTTCCATAGACGGTTTCCTCGCGGCGGTGAGGCCCGCGCTGGCGCTGATTTCAGTCGGCCAAGATAATAAATTTGGCCATCCGTCACTGCGGGTGATTAACCGGTTGCAGAACATGGGGGCGACGGTGCGGCGGACGGATCGGGATGGAGATGTTGTCGTGTGGAGTGATGGAATAACGGCATGGTTTAAATGACACGATCCTGTAGGGGCGAACCCTGGCGGTCGCCCGGTGGTGATTTACGGTTACTCGGAATTGATTTAGGCGACCGAATATGGGGCGACCGCCAGGGTTCGCCCCTACTTGCCATGTTTCATTGTTATGCTATACTAAACCCGAATTAATTATTGATTACATTATATGGCAGACAATTTGCAAAAAGAACAGACGGTCGTACTGGTCAAGCCGGACGCCGTCAAGCGCGGTCTGATTGGCGAGATTATCAGCCGGTTTGAGAAGGCCGGTCTGAAAATCGTAGCGATGAAAATGGTCTGGGCGGACGCTGAGCTGGTGGGCAAACATTACCCGGATGATCGTACGGAATTCCTCAAAGGCATGGGTGAGAAGACGCTCGCCACCTATGAGAAATATGGCAAGGACGCTCAAGAAGGGTTGGGTACCATGGATCCACTAGCCATCGGCCGGATGGTCAATTCTTGGAATATGGAGTTTTTGACATCCGGTCCGGTGGTGGCGCTGCTGATTGAGGGTTTGCACGCCATTGATAACGTGCGGATGATCGCCGGTAACACCCTGCCGGCTTTTGCGGCGCCGGGTACGGTGCGCGGCGACTTTTCGGTTGATTCACCGGCGCTGGCAAACGCCAACAAGCGGGCGGTGCGTAATATGATGCACGCTTCAGGCAATCCGGAAGAAGCCAAATATGAAGCCGAGCTGTGGTTCCATACTGCTGAAATTTACGACTACCAGCGCAGTGACGAGGACGTCATGTTTGGCGGCGCTTAAACGTGTGGACAAGTATCGTTGACCCTTTAGCCTAAATATTTTATAGTACCAGTTAGTGTATATGTCTTATTATTCCCGGACAATTCAGCAGTGGTTTAATACCTTGGCTTTGATTAGCCATGATTTTATTGCTGCTGTCTTGGTGTTTACCAAGGCTCGTCCGGTGGTCAGGAGTATGGGGTAGATGCTTCAGTAAAAAGTATTACCTTGAACCAGAACCCGCCGGACAGATCAGTCGCGGCGGTTTTCAGTTGATTGATAGCTGGATTGATAGCTAATAGTTGAGAGTTGATAGTCCATTACTTACGGGTATCTATCAACTATCAGCTATCAGCTATCAGTTATATGGACAGAGTATGTTGATGGGGCTCGGTTGGTTTACCCGCCTCAATTTAGCTCGGTACAAGAACGTTGTCTGCTTTGATTACATATGTGTGAGTAGTCGCAGACGTCCTTAAATTATTAGAGCTAAATTTGGGCGGGTGAAGAACGCTTCGTACAAGCGAAGAGGTCGCCCCGCACCTGGCCATCAGCACACGTTTGGGACTGAAGAGTCAGCTGGGGCACATTGTTAACAGCGCGTGAGCGCTTCACACACCTTGAGGAGGCAGAGCTATGGGCGTTACGTTGTCAGGGAGAGGTCCTGAAGTAGGCGGCGGAAGTACTGCTGGGGTGGCATCGTCCAATGCGGCCGGTCTGGTGCCCATCGGCGGCTCGGCATATTCTCCGCCGGCGATTCCCGTTGCGGTCATGCCGCTGGTGGAGCAGTTGCTGGCCGGCAGGCGTCTTGATGTGAGGAGTGGTTATCTGGATTTCGCGGGCTTTCAGCAGATTGCGAAAGCCACCAGTCGCACTCGGGACGATGATCAGCGGATCTACGCGGTTCTGCGCTATTGTTTGGCGATGGGGTCAGGTGACACCAGTTTCCCGGACGCCAGTTTCCAGGTTCTGGATGCGGCAGCGACTGCCGTACGGGACAGTCTTTGGCCCGATGGTGCCAACGGCGCCTGGTGAGCCTCGCTATACACACAACTGGAGCGGGGAGACCGATGTCTCCCCGCTCTCCCAACTTTATCCAGCACCTTCCAGAATATTCCGCAGCAAGCTGACGGGATATTCTGGAAGGTGCTGGATGAATGGCTGAGAGAGTATGCCTGCGGCGTGTACTACCCTGACAGGAAGGTGCTGGATTTATTTCGTTTGCTGGGAGTTGATACGCGTTTATCAATTGCCAGCAGACGAGTTCGTCTGAGTGGGTACATTTTGGCCGACCGGCCAGCAACACGGGGTAGTCTCATGCAAGAGAAGGCGGGTAAAAACACCGGGTGGCAATGTAAGCGTTGCGGCGCTGCCAACAAACGTAAGGCACAGCGCTGTGCCGGGTGTGGCACTCATCGCTATGCCAAAGCCAAGCCGTCTAGATAGGGCCAGCGCTGGTCAGCGATTTCCCGCTAGAGAACGTTTGCCACTACGGGAAGCAGTGGCGAAAAGCCACAACACAACAGGAGATCTGGAGGAGACAGCGATGGCGTGTATTTATGGGATAGTGGTTGATGAAACGGAGGCCGACATTTTGGCCAGGCACATCATACCGGGTTTTACTATTCGGGTGAAGCTCAAGCCTGGCAAAGGGTCGGGAGGAGCATCACGTCAGGAGACGCACACGACCAGTTTTGACGAGTGGCGAGCGGCTGCCGAGCAGCCCGATGCTAAAGGCCGTCTGGACTTTGCCTTGGCGGTGCTGAACAAGGTGTTGCGAGATTTGCCGGTCAAAGAATCTGATCGGCTGATGTCGCCGAAGGAGCGTCACAAATTATCGCGGAAACGCCAGCAGTTGTTGGTGGATCGCGATGCGCTGCTGGTGATGCGCCGTCGCCTACGTACCGCCATGCAGGCGGTGTCGCCGCCGCTGCCTGACAAGGGCAAGATGCTCGCCGATGGGGTGGAGGGTATTATTACTATCAGTAGGGCGGGCTAAACACAGTCGACATCGACAAGGAAGACGAATTTGTGACGACCGGGGCATCTCCCCGGCCGTTTTTCTTTCTCCAAAAAACCTCTAAATTAAAACCATTTTTTTCTCCACCGCAATGGTGGACAACCATTTGTTGGTTTTTTTGCCCAGTGGTATAATAAAAGTGAGCTTCACTATCCGGCGTTTCTCAAAGAGAATTAAGGCTGTATACGTTCTGGGTCAATCTGGTACAAAGGGAGCAGACGTCTTGGCTGATTGTGATCATCTGAGCGTGCACCCTGATTGCCAATAGTTAACGGTAGGTTCCCTCGTTCCATTGGGATTGCTCGCAAGGGCAGTAAATGAGGAATTCGAAGTTTAACTGGCAACACTTAGTTTTTAGCCAGATCGTTAACGGCCCGTCGGTAGTGAAGTTTTTTGTTTGTGTATACTGCCTCGGGGTGTGGCGCAGCTGGTTTACCCGCCAAAATTTCGCTGCAGTTCCCAGAGTTGTCTATACTGAATTGGCTGACAGCTGAATCAAGCAGATAACGATTTGAATGGGCAGCGAAAATTTAGGCGGGTGAAGCGCGCATGCATGGCCCTCCTTCACCCCTCGCTACGCTCGGGGTTACGGCGGGTAAAGGTGCTAAAAGTTGGATGCCCCAATCGGGCTGTAGCGCAGTTGGTAGCGCGCATGCATGGGGTGCATGAGGTCGTGGGTTCAAATCCCGCCAGCCCGACCATTCAAGACAAGTCAAATTTTCAGATGAGGTTGCCTCGGGGCTTCGCCCCTTGGTATCTCCGCGTCCCGCCTTGCGGGACGCGGCAAATCCCCACGGTTCGGAAAAATCCATCTGGACTTTCCGGTTGAGAAGAAGGCGGTTCGTTCCAATTTTTTCCATAGATTGCTTCAACTCGTGGTAATTTTGGCATTTCTTCTCAATTTCAGCCTCACTGCTTGATTTTATCCATTCTCTCAATGGTTCGACCCAATTCTTTCTCTTTTGTCCAAAATCTTCTTTTTGTTTGAGGAGGGATAGTTTTTGTTTCATTAGCCATTCTTTCTTTTCGAGGTAAATTTCTTTTTCAATATCGCTATCGAGATAGGCTGAAACGAGCTTGTCGAGTTTCTGTTGGTTGGCTTTTTGCTCGTTCTCCAGATTTTGGACAAAAGTTCGCGATGATTGACTTCTTTCCTTCTCCCAAATCTCAACTTGCTCCAACATTTTCTCTGTCCAATCATCGCGAAGGGCAACTGTTTGAAACAAGGATTGTAATTGTTCGGCTAACTGATTTTCGCCGATGTAGGGTTGCGAGCACGAGCCGAATTTCTTGGTGCAACGATAGTAACGATAGATGCCGCCATTGCCTTTGGCGAATTGTGCGGTAATCATGCCGCCGCACTCGCCACAGTGGAGTAATCCAACAAATGGAAAATCGTGTCGCTTCTTGCTATATCTCGGTCGTGCTCGCTCTTTCAATTTCTTTTGCACCGCTTCAAACAGTTGCCGAGAAAGAATTGGTTGATAGTTTCCTTCGTAAATTTCGCTTCCATGTTTTATTAATCCAATGTAAGCGACATTGGTGAGCATCCTTTGAATCGTTGCCTTGGCAAGTGGCGTTCGGTTTTTACTCTCCAAGCCAAACTCCGCCAATCTTTTGCCCAGGCTTTCAAGCGTGTATTTCCCTTCGGAAAATTCCTCAAAAGCCCTTCCAACGATTTTTGCTTTGATTTCGTGCGGTTCGATATTCCGAGTTTTTGGATTGTTCACATAACCGAGAGGGGCTTTTGAGGGCCATTCGCCACGACGGAGTTTTTGACGAATCCCGCGCCTCACATTTTCCGAAAGATTGTCGGAGTAGTATTTTGATTGACCGAACGCCACTTGCAACATGAACAACCCTTGCGGAGTTGGCTCAAACCAAAAGGTGGGAAAGCGCAAAGAAGCAATTTTGCTTTGGTCTATGAGATAGATGATCTGCCCGCCATCCACCGAGTTTCTGGCAAGACGATCCGGGTGCCATGAAATTATCCCGACGGGTTCTCGGCTTTCGTGGATTTTCTCAACCATCTCGTTGAAAATTT
>JACRDY010000038.1 GCA_016218485.1 Candidatus Falkowiibacteriota bacterium | reverse complement strand
TCGTATAAGATACATTGTGCGACACTACCAACAGCATTTTTTAAAGCAGATATTTCAATGGACGTCTGCTCTACTCCATAAGATAACACGTCTATTAAAAATAGTAACTAAAAATAATCTGATAATCTAGACAGTGCTAAATTATTTTTTTCTTCATCATTGTAGTTATCAATATGCGACGCAATACATAAGAAAACAATCGTCGCTCCCCTAACAACGAACCATAACCGTGGCCATTGATTCGGTTTTAGGTTGGTATTACGCACGGCCAGTTCAATTTTCCATAGGACCCAAACATCATTTTGTTTAATCCTATGAAGTTTTGTTGGCGCTATAACTTGTCGTGGGTTATTTGGATCAAATTGAACCTGGCATAATCTTTCAATAGAATTAAAATCTTGTTCTATATTCGGCAATCGCCGCTTTTTTATGGCGGCGATTTCTTTTTGGATACCATCGTGATATAAAAATTGGATCATACGGTGGCAAAGTCAGTTCCACGATATAACGCTAACTCATAAGGAATAGTCTTGCTTGGTTGTGTGCCAATGTAAGGAGCTTCAGCATGAGATAGATCCTCTAACTGCTTTCCTGTTAAGTGCCCATATTTAACTATAACCCTATCTAATATTTCTATTTCATCCTTGCTAAAAATATTAACATTAGGATCAACGAGACATTTGTATATTTCTGTTGGATTAAAACCATTCCACTCATCTGTAGGTTCAATACTCAACATTTTTTTACTTGTCATGTCAGTAGTAACATCTGGTAACGACGCGGGAAATGGCCCCATAGGTAATGCTTTATAAGTGTCCCCCGTTATTGATTTTTGTGTCTTTTCGTAAAAATCAAAATCAGCGAAATATAACAATTTCGCTAACTTCTTTTTACCCCTTACTTCACCCTTTAAATTCTGGCACAGATACAAAATGGCGTTCTGATACTTCTTTCGGTTGATAGCCATAGAGATTCCTTTCAATAGAAGTATACCAAAAACATAAGCGTTATACAATACCCCAAGATACCCCAAGATACCCTGTGGAGAATTTATGATGTTTTACCTTAAATTAGAAAAAATCCCAGTCGCTTATCCGATGATTCAGTGATACTAAATCAGTAGCGTCAAATATAGATTTTAACCCCTTCCCCTTTATTAAATACTCTCGTAGCTATTTTTAATTACTGGCGGATATAAAAAAAATTAACCCCGGGAATGTTTTCAGAGTTAATTTTTTTATAATTCAGAATAGTCTATAGGGAGTCTACTCACCCTCTTCGGTCGTGCTGTCATCTTTGTCCATGTCGTCAGACGCTTCGTCCATGCCCATGTCCATACCCTCTTCTTTAGTAGCTTCACCATCGGTGGTGTTATCCATTTCGTCTTGGAAAAACATAATATTAATTAATTTATTAAGTCCCCTTGGGGGGATAAAAAATCCCTATAACAATATAGGGCTGACACAATCATGACATTTTTAAGGTAGTCCGGCAAGGGGTAGTTATCAACAGTAGGTCTATTCCCCTGTTTTATTGAGCCTGCGGTACAGTACATAACTATAAACAACCACCGCCACGATAGTGGCGAAAAATACAACTATAGTGGTCATTAATAGCGCTGCTCCGGAAAATGGCACATTGAGCAGAAACAAAATACCGCCGAGCATAAAGGCTCTGGCGCCCCAGAGGTGGGTTTTGACCCAGACTGCTTCACTGCTTAGTGTCCAAGGTGTACGGATACCCACAAACCAATTCGGCTTGATCCCCGGCATATACCAACCCATAATCAAAAATAAAAAGCCAATGAGCGCGAACATGATTTGGCTCATCGGTAGACTATACCCTACTCCAATAAAACCGGTAACAAAATAAAGAATCGTAAAAAATAAAATAAATGTTGGCAAACTCTTGATAGCGATCCCGCTTCGGATCCAGATACGGCAGTAGGATGAGCAGCAGGTAGATGCCAATCGTTAGCGCTGGCAAAAATGTTGCGCCAAAAGCTCGCGAGCTATAGCCGTCAATCTCCCCGGCCGTGTTCCAGTGCGTCGGTATTTGTTCGGGCGTATGCGCGTAAAACCAAAAAGCCGCTCCAATGTTGAGCAGAATTAAAATAATAATAACCAGTTCTGTTTTGAGCGAGAGTTTAATGGGGTTGGTCATATACCGTTATAAGCATACAGCTTAGGGCAGATAATCTAAAGGATTAGTGGGGATGCCATTGAGTCGAGTCTCAAAATGGAGGTGAGGACCGGTGACGTAGGGACCCGCGCCGGCAGTTCCGGGAGTGCCGCCGGTCAAACCGATAATATCTCCCTGGGAAACATAGCTATCCTGCTGAACATAGATTTTGCTGACATGCCCATAGACCGTAGACAGGCCGTCACTGTGGATGATCATGATATAGCTGTAGCCTTTGCCGGCATCTTTGGCTTTGGCCACATAGCCGCTGTCAGCCGCTTTGATGGCAGTGCCTTGCGCCGCGCGAACGTCAACACCAGGGTGCTCAAAAATCGCTCGAAAGGGATACTCCGGATCATAGAAATAAGCGGTAATGGTGTTTTTTGGCACCGGCCAAATCAGTCGTCCCGTGCTCTGAATTGGCTCACCACTACTGCCTAATCGTTGACGGATGATTTTTTCCAGATTGACAATGTCACTATTAAGTTTCTGCTGTTCCAGCTTGGCTTGACTGATAAGGTCTTGGAACTTTTTTTCAGAACGTCCCGCTTGCAGCAGGTAGTAGGTCTTAGCGGTTTCCTGCTGATCGAGCTTAACTTTTTTTTCCGTTAGTGTTTCTTTGAGCGTATTGAGTTCAACGCTTTTTTTGTCCAGCTCTTTTTGCCGCTCTTCTAGTTGCACTTTCAGCGCTTTAATTTCCACGAGTGACTTCTGTAGCCGACCCTCCACCTCTTCCACCTGACTGACGGCATCAAAAAAATCAGACAGCGTGTTATTATTGATAATAATGTCAAGGTAGCTCTTGCCATCATTGGCGTTCATGACGCGGATGAGTTCTCCGAGCTGATCGGTTTGGTGCTGAATCAAATCTTCCTTATCCAAAATTTGCAAGAGCACGGACTGAATGAGTAGATTGGTCGCGTCAATTTCCAAACTGTTTTTTTCAATCTCCAGCTGCAGCTGGTCAATTTGTTCCGAGAGAATATCCAGTTCATTTTTAAGCGTTATTTGTTCTTGACGTTTGATCTCAACGCTCTTTTGGTAAACATCCAATTTATTTTGAATTTTTTCTATTTCCAGCCGTTTTGTCTCGGCTTGCTGTTTGAGGTCAGTCACTTGAGCGTCATTATTAGCGGAAATAGTAATATTTTCCGCTAAAATTGGCGAGGAGCTACCAAACAAAAAAGTAGCTACCATCAGCGCTACTGCCAGCTTCAATTGCTGCCGTGGAAATTTTTGTTTTTGTTTCAGCATGACAGGGGAAGTATAACAAAATTTCACGTCCCTGGCCAGGTGGTTACAGTTGGTGGTTACAGTTTAGCGGCGGCATGGCGAAGCCGTTCCAGTGTACGTGTTTTTCCGATCACCGCGGCGATGGCAAACGGCCCTGGACTCTTGTCTTGACCGCTCAAGGCCACCCGCATCGGCCAGAGCACTTCGCCATTGGTTAATTGTTGCTCCGCGATCCAAGTCATAATCCCCTCCTCTAATTTTTTTTCATCCCATGATGCCATGGCGGAGAGGTATAATACTAATTGTTCTAAATTATTTTTCGTTTGCCTTCGATCGCTCTTTTTCCACATCAACAGTTCAGTTTGGTACTCTAAGGTGTCGGTAAAAAAATAATCCACCATGGCAGGTAATTCCGCCAGCGTCTTAATACGTTCTTGTTCCAACGCTACGATTTTTTTGAGGTACACCGTATCGGTAGTATCATACCCCGCTCGCGTCAAATACGGAGTCACCCGTTTGGTCAGTTCGGCAATATCCATCTGCCGAAGATACATCCCGTTCAGCCAATTCAGTTTATCCAAATCAAAGACCGCGCCGGTTTTGTGCACGCGCTCCAGACTGAACTTTTTGACCAATTCTTTCAGTGAATAAATTTCTTGTTCACTACCCTCGCCTTCATTCCAGGCGGTGATGGCCAAAAAATTTAACAACGCTTCAGGCAGGTAGCCGCGCGTCATGTACTCTTCCACCGCCACGTCGCCCTGTCGTTTGGACAATTTACTCCGGTCGGTATTCAAGAGGTGCGACAGGTGCGCGAACAAGGGTGGCGTCCAACCGAACGCTTGGTACAAGAGTACATGTTTTGGAGCGCTGGCCAGCCATTCTTGTCCGCGGATGACGTGGGTGATGGCCATGAGGTGATCATCCACTACCACCGCCAAGTGGTAGGTCGGGAAACCATCAGATTTCAGGAGCACACAGTCGTCCACGCTATGATGAGGGGTTTCTACACGTCCACGAATCAAATCTTCAAAAACAGTGGAGCCATCCGGTGGCACCTTCAGACGAATAACATGGTGATCGCCCGCTCGCAGGTTCGTTAGCTTCTCGGCTACTGCCTCTGGACTCAAACTTAAACAGTATTTATCATACATTGGCGGTAATTTTCGTTCAGTTTGATTCTGACGCAGCTTTTCCAGCCGCTCCGGACTGCAAAAACAGTGGTAGGCGTGGCCACTTTCTAGCAATTGATCAACGTACTGACGATAGAGATCCAGTCGCTGTGATTGAATATAGGGTCCGTCAGCACCGATCTGATTGATCTGTCCTTGACTATCCAATACCACCCCTTCATCAGGATTTAACCCAACCCAGGCTAATACTTTCAAAATATTCTCTACGGCACCCGGTACGAGTCGGTGCTGATCCGTGTCTTCAATCCGGAGAATAAACGTGCCGTCATGCTGTCGAGCGAGTAGCCAATTAAATAAAACAGTCAGCAAACTACCGACATGGACAAAACCAGTTGGCGAGGGAGCAAAGCGCACACGCACGGGATGATGTTTTTGCAGCATAATTATTAGACCTGTTGCTTAATAATTTTTCGTCGCGAAGCGTTGTAGTGGCTGGCGAAAAATGTGAAGAGCGAGGAGGTTTAATGGCTGAATTAAGCCGACGAGCTCTGAACATAATGCAAGCGCCACTGCGAGTTGCAGCAGGAAAGGTATTAAGCAACGGGTCTATTTACCAAGCAGTCTAGACTGTACTACCAAATAGCTAAAGCGACAAGTCGCGTTGATAATGCGACCAATGCGCCACGGCTGCATCAAGAGACGCCAAAACCATTCCAGACCAAGGGAACGGAAGGCTCGCGGCGCGCGTTTGACCTGGCCGGAAATAAAATCAAAGGTCCCCCCTACTCCCAGCGCGATCCGCACACTTGGTAACCGTGAGATATTTTTGGCAATCCAGAATTCTTGCGCGCGCTGCCCAAACGCTACCAGAAGAATAGTCGGCTGCTTATTTTGAATATCAGTAATAATTTGCGGATCATCAGAGTGCAAATTATCCCCGCCGGAGTAAACCATTAAACGGGGGAAATGTCGCTGCATTTCTGCCGCAGCGCGCTGCCCCACTCCATTCTGTCCGCCAAGCAAATACAGGGTTTGGCCTGATGCCGCAGCCAATTCCGCGATCTTCCAGCTCAAGTCCACGCCGGGAAGGCGCTGACGCAATTTTCCTTTGCCCAAAAACCAACTGGCAAAAATTAAACCAATACCGTCAGGTATCGTGATGTCCGCTTGGTTGAGTATGGTTTTATATTCAGGATCGTGGCGCGCTAAAACCACCATTTCCGGATTGAGCGTGACCAGAGTATGCTGCCGCCCGTCAGTTAAAAAATTTTTAACCACATCAAACGTTTCCGGCCAGCTGATTTGGTTAATGTGTAGCCCGAGAATATCAACTTTCATTGGTCTATCGTAGCATAGAATACGGCAAAATAAAACATGAAAACACTAGAACATTAAAACAACGGCGTGTTTTAATGTTCTAGTGTTTTCATGTTTCATGTTTCATGTTTTACTATTTGCAGTTGCTTTGATGGCAATTTTTTGATAAAATAGTAAAAGAAATAATCAACACCAGGGCTAATAAAATTATGCCAAAATTAGGAAAAACACTACTGATTGACTTAATAGTATTCAGTTTTCTCATTACTCCCGTACTAGCCGCTGACTTTAACCCCAACAGCATTATTACCGAAGAATTAATGCGCGACCGCAATGCCCTGAATCAAAATCAGATTCAAACATTTTTGGAGTCCAAAGAGGGCACGTTGGATACCTACCAAACTATTTCTCAAGGCAAAGACCAGAACGGCAATCCGATAGCCGAGCGCGCCATCAGCGCGGCGGAGGCGTTTTTTGAAGTGGCGCAGCGCTGGAACATTTCTCCTAAATTCCTCCTGGTGCTGGTACAAAAAGAAATGAGCCTGGTCACCCACCCCAATCCTGAACCAAAACGGTATGACTGGGCCACCGGCTACGCGGTTTGTGACACCTGTTCGCTGGAGGATCCGGCCATTCAGCGCTGGCGCGGTTTCTATAAACAGATCAACAGCGCCGCGGCGCAGTTTGACTATTACCTCGGACATATCAATGAGTTCACCTACCAGCCCAGCCAAACCTACACTATTGATGACACGCTCGTTACGCCCGATAGTGTGGCTACCGCCGCCATGTACAACTACACGCCCCACCTGCACGGTAACCAAAATTTTAACAGTATCTGGAACACCTGGTTTGGTGACAACGCCGCGCCGCAAATTATCAAATATCCCTATCCTGATGGCTCACTCGTGCAAGTGGCCGGAGACCAAACCATCTGGTACATCCAGTATGGCACGCGACGTCCCATCAAGTCCAAGATGGCGCTGATCACCCGTTTCAATGAAATAAATATTATTACCATCAGTCAGACCGATCTCAACATTTACCCCGAAGGTTGGCCGATTAACCTCGCCAATTATTCCCTGGTTCGCTCATCCACCGGCCAGCTCTACCTGATCGTGGATGATGAGAAACGCCCCATCGTTTCTTTGGAGGTCTTCAAAAAAATCGGCTGGAATCCTGAAGAGGTGGAAGACGTCTCTAATGCTGACCTGGACAATTTTTTCCTCGGAGATGATATTGACGCGAGCAGCGTCTACCCGCAGGGCGTGCTGGCTCAAGATACCAAGAGTGGCGGTATTTACTATATCAAAGATGGAATTAAGTACCCGCTGTGGTCCAAGGAAATCATGCAGGTGAATTACCCGGGTCGTAAACTCATTAAACTGGCGCCCAAAGAGCTAGCAACCTATCCCACGGAGCAACCGGTATTGTTTAAAGAAGGTACCTTGATTAAGTCCGCTGAATACCCCGAAGTCTACGCGGTCTCTAATGGTAAACGACGTTGGATTCCGGATGAAGCTACCTTCATCGGGCTCGGCTACCACTGGGGTAATATCATCACCACCTCGTACAAAGTCGTGGCGCTTCACCCCTTGGGTGAAACTGTCACGCGTTAATTATTCCCTATGTCTCTTGTCTTGGCCGCTATCACGCCCCATCCGCCCATTCTCATTCCCACGATCGGGAAAGATAACTTGTACAAAATAAATGCTACGGTTAAAGCTCTTGAAAAAATGGAACAAGAGCTCTACGCCGCCAAGCCCGATACTATTGTCATTATTTCTCCCCACGGCGTGGTGCTCCTGGATGCCTTTTTGATTAATCTCGCTGACCGCTACCACAGTGACTTTGGACAATTTGGCGACTTCAGCACCAGCCTGGAATTCAAACCAAACCTGTCGCTGATTGAAGGGCTACGGATGCAGGCGCAGGCCGCTGACACCATCCTGACCGTGGCATCTGAACCAAAACTAGATCACGGCGCGACTGTACCCCTGTACTATCTGACGAAACACCTCCAGGATGTTTCCCTAGTACCGATAAGCTACTCCCTCCTGGACTTTGCCACGCATATCAAGTTTGGAGAAATACTCAAAGATGAAATTTATAAAACCAATGACCGCGTCGCGTTGATCGCCTCCGGTGACCTGGCGCACAAACTGAATAAGGATAGCCCCGCCGGCTATGACCCACAGGCCAAAGTCTTTGATGAAAAACTGATAGAACTCCTCAAAAACAAAGATCTCGAGGGTATCCTCAAGCTCGATCATGCGCTGATTGAAGCGGCCGGTGAATGCGGACTACGTTCCATTCTGATCCTCCTGGGAGTAATCAAAAATACCAATTATACCCCGGAAGTGCTTAGCTATGAGTCACCCTTTGGCGTGGGCTACCTGACCGTTCAGTTTCATTTACAGTAATACCTTGAGATGGTTATAAAACTATTCCGTCGCGAAATTTAAATAGTTTTACGACTCAAATCATTTCGCCGCCCTGGCCTCGTCTCGGACGAAAAGCCTTACATTCCGCTTAAAAGTAGTGTTGTAACCAGCTCTATGTTCGCTGAAGTAATCCCGGCGCTCCGTCTGCCGAAACGTTTAGATACTTTTACCTATACCGTGCCGGCAGAACTGGAAAAGCAACTCCGGGTCGGCACGGTGGTTGAGGTGCTGTTCCGTGCCCGCAGAACTCCGGCGGTGGTTATCGCGCTGTCGCCGCGTACGAGCGTACCAGCCGCGCGGCTCAAGCCGATTATCCAGCTCCTCTACCCCGTACCGCTCTGCACGCCCCGGCAGCTGGCGCTCGCGCAAAACACCGCGGACTACTATGTGGTGTCACTCGGTTTGGTTATCAAGAGCATGCTGCCGGATATTCCTAAACGACCGGCCAAGAGTAAAGTGAGCGCCGTGAACTGGCAGACATACTCGGCGCTGACGGCAGCGCGTCCCCGACTCGGGTCAACCAACTTTTGGCAATACCCTGATAGACAAACCACCTACAATTTTTTAGCGGCGCTGACGGCTAAGAGCGCTGGTCAAATATTGATTCTCGTTCCGGAAATTAAAGATATTGAACGCGCCGGCGCCTGGCTCTCGCCAGCTGTTCGCGGACAAACAACGATTTGCCACAGCGGCTTCAACAAACAGCAATCATTCAGTGTGTGGCAGAGTGTGCAGTCGGGTCAGAGCCGGGTGATTATCGGTACGCGTCAGAGCGTCTGGCTGCCATTCAAGAAACTGTCGCTCATTATGGTACTGGATGAAATTGATGACAGCTTTAAACAGTGGGACCAGAACCCTCGCTATGACGCACGGACGCTAGCCCAATGGCTCGCCACGCAGTACCGGGCCAAACTGCTATTCCTGGCCGCCTCGCCTCGTTTGAGTACCTTTCAAGCAATCAGCACGGGACCGATGAAGCGCCTCGGGGGTAATACCATAACCATCACCACTACCTTTATTAACCTAAAAGATGAGATTAAACGCGGGAACAGTTCACTGCTTTCAGAGAAAATGCGTCAAGCGATCTTTACTGCTAAGGCCAATCAGCAAAAAGCCGTACTCTACCTCAACCGCCGCGGCATTGCCCGCTCCACGCTCTGCACTGATTGCGGCTATACTTTCCACTGTCCGCACTGTCTCCTGCCGCTGCCGCTGCATGCTGGCAATATCCTGCGCTGCCACCACTGCGGCTACAGCCGAGCCCTACCGCAGACGTGTCCCAACTGTCGCGGGGTCAATTTCAAACTACTCGGTCAAGGCACGGAAAAATTAGCCGCTGAACTGCGTGAACTCTGGCCCGGTTGCCTTATTCTCCGCCTGGATGCTGACGCGTCAATGCCGAGCGCGGCCGAGCTGGATAACGCCGACATCTATCTTGGCACTGACTTTATTTTTAAACTACCGTCATATGACACGGTTGGTCTCGTCGGCGTACTCTTGATGGACAACTTGTTGGCGGTACCGAGCTACCAAGCGCGCGAGCGGCTGTGGCAAATGCTGGCGCGTCTCCGGGTTATCGCCAAGAGCAGCTCCGGGCGGCAATTATATATCCAAACATTCAATCCCGAACATCAGCTCTTTAGTTTATTCCGACAGAATAAAGAGCAAGTATTATACGAACAAGAATTGACTGACCGTCGTGAAGCAGGCTATCCGCCGTTTAGTCACCTGGTAAAATTACTCTATGCTAGCGTTGACCAAGTCTCCGGTTTGACTGAAGCCAAGCGACTCCGTCAAACGTTGACAGCGGCGGCTAAACAAGCTAGACTGTCCTGTCAGATCAGCGCGGAGCAGCTCGTCTACACCAGTCGCGTCCGCGGCCGCTGGCGGTATGGTATAATTATGAGGTCAAAGACACCACTGCAGTCATTACTCCAAGCAGTCCCTGATGATTGGCTGATTGACGTTGATCCTATTACTCTCCTATAACTATTCTATGAAAATTATTCTCCACCCTGACCCGCGCTTGCGCCAACGATCCATACCGCTAGAACTGGCAGTTCTTAAAAGCGACAAAACCCAAAAATTGATTGCCGATCTGAAAATTACCATGAAGGAAGCTAAGGGCATTGGTCTGGCAGCGCCGCAGGTTGGGCAAAATATTAGAATTATTATCGTGAACACCGAAATTGGTCCGACCGCTTTTATCAACCCCAGAATTATTTGGCACTCTCTGCGCAAAGAGTTGGATGAAGAAGGCTGCCTGTCTATTCCCGGTATCTATGGCCTGGTGAAACGGCACCGCAGCGTGGTTATGAACTATTGGGATGAGGCTGGCAATAAACAGCGCATCCGCGTCAAGGGACTCTTTGCCCGAGTCCTCCAACACGAGATAGATCACCTGAACGGCATTCTGTTTATTGATAAAATGGTTAAGCAGGTCGCCGGGGGGTACTAAACAATTACTAACGTAAATATGAAAATCGAAGAACAAAAATTTTTTACTCCAGAACCTCCATCCGGTGGGAAAAAAGAGCGACAACCTTCGCCTGAACAGCGTATCTTTGATGCCGATCAAAGCGCCGATGAAGCATTGATCCAACAGGTAATCAAAAAATATAACCTTCTGTCAAAACCAGTGTTAGAAAAATTCCAATCGGCGTTACTGATGAATGACCCGGAAAAAATTAGAATGGCTTTACTAGAGATTTTCCACTACCGAGTGCTGATGGATGATGTATTATTGTTGAAGTTAGTCGCCGGTGAAGCCTCGAGGCAAATTCGTCGAACCATACAAACTGATCCTAACCAGAAAAATTTTGAAAATTACGCTCTGATGCGGGAAATAGCCGAGCGCTATACTAGCGATTATGACAATCAAGGTTTGGTGGAGGGTAGCGACACGTATTGGCATATTTGGAATAAGGTTGTTAAGGGCTCAACATCCGGTGATGTTACTTTTCAAGTTAATCGTTTTCAACTAAACTCTCACTTACCACCGGACTTGTTGGATAGAATCAGCAAACGAGGCTGGCTGTCTACTGCTAAAAGTTATTTAGATGCGACCTCGCCTGAACGGATGAAGTATGGCAAAATGACACTAGTCCAACGCCTGGAAAAGGCCGAAGAGGCGGCAGTCAAAGCCGGCGTTGATTTCAATGACCTGGCTGCTCGTATGGGTCTGGAAATACGTGGGTATGAAAAATATAAAGCTAAAAAAGCTAACCAAAAAACTCAAGAATGATGCCATCTGTTAAAAATACCAAAGTGCTGTTCATGGGCACGCCGCTGTTCGCGGCGCCCTCTTTGGATAAACTTATTACTGAAGGCTACAGTATTGTTGGCGTGGTGACGCAGCCGGATAAACCAACCGGCCGCGACAAAACACTCACTCCCCCGCCGATCAAACAGCTGGCTGGCAAACATAGATTGCCTGTTTTTCAATTTACCAAATTAAATACTGAAGCAATTCAAACCATTGTTGAGTTGAAACCTGACGTTATTGTTCTGGTGGCCTTTGGGCAGCTCTTACCACCAGCACTCTTGGATATACCCAAATTTGGTGTTATCAATCTCCATCCTTCACTCCTGCCGGCCTATCGCGGCCCAGCGCCAATCCAAACAGCCATTCTCAATGGTGAAAAGCGCACCGGTCTTAGCCTGATGCTCCTGGACGCTGAAATGGATCACGGACCCATACTGGCGCAAAAAACTTTTGATATTCTGGAAGACGATACCACCGAAAGCCTGACTAACAGTCTGGCCTGTGAAGGCGCGGAATTTCTAGCCGCAGTACTACCCCAGTACCTGCGGGGAGAGACCAAGCCGCAAACGCAAGATCACAGCGTTGCTACCTACACTCGCCGCCTTACCCGACAAGACGCGCAGATCAATTGGCAGGACCCAGCCGAAAAAATTTATAACCAGGTGCGCGCCTACTACCCCTGGCCCGGCGCCTGGGTATATAGCGCCGGCAAAGTCGTCAAAATTTTAAAAACTCACCTGGACGCAGGCGAGCTCATCATTGACACGGTCCAGCCCGAAGGCAAACAACCCATGTCCTACAACGACTACCTCAATGGCCACCAGCCGTTAGTATAAATAATACCTGTGTTCTTCTGTGCCCGAAGGGTCTTGAGTTCTTCAGTGTCCGCTTTAATGGGACACAGAAAAACACAGATTTTTATATCAGTGAAGCCAATACCACAATATACCCGATCCCTAGCGGATGGTTTAAATACGGCGAAAAGATGTTAGTCAAGAGTATCACCACCAATCCAAAGAACAACCCCATTTGTAATTCGTCATTCGTAATTATTAATTTTTTTCCTACTTGGTACAAGAATAAAAGATAGACGCCGAGTCCAAATAATCCAACCTTCAACAGCACATCCAAGTATCCCCACTCAAAGGCATACGTCGTATACCAGCCGTCCGGGCTGTTTTTTAGTATCCGCGGATCCAGCGACTGATACGTCACGGGAGCGCCAAAACCTGAACCAATAATCGGATGACGGGTAATGGCGAGAGACAGCGGCCGCAATTGATTCCAACGACTGGCGCCGGCCGCTTCGCCAAAGTCAGTTAATCGTTGACTGATTAATTCGCCGCTACCCGCGCCGGCGATTAACCGAATAGCGCCGAATTCAACGCCGACCACCACAATTAAGAGCAGCCCCGCCAGAAACAATTTTTTTAACGGCACTTGCTCTTTCAGGAGTAGCCACCAGAACATCAACGCCAAGGCTCCAGCGCACCCCAGCCAAAAACTCCTGGAAAGGCTAATAATCACCGTGAAGCTGGCAAGAGTAAACACCCCAAATTCGTAATTCGTAATTCGTAATTCGTAATTATTGTTTTTCAGCCACAGCCAAAAAAACAACACACTCCCCACCGCCGCGTAGACTTGACTCTGCAAAAATACTCGCCAAAGGTTGCCGCCAGCAAAGGTGATTTCTCCCAGACGGAAGTCGCGCAGCCAACCATAGAGCGGACTGACCAGCGCTGCCCAATTTTGAGTAAAGACTAAAAAGGTCAGGACGGTCAAGACGGTCATGGCCGCGATTGAACCCGCCAGTACGGCTAAAATTTGGGGCAACCGTTCACGTTTGAGACAATCCACAAACGGCAACAGGTATAAAAAGTACAACCAACCGTTACTGTCAAAAAATACCCCTCGCAGACCATGCCCTCGCCACCAACCCCAGAGTGCGCCCCAAACCAGTACCACGAGGAGGAGTAGAAAATATTTACCGAGAGCGGTATGCCGTAAGCTGACATAGCGGCCGAAACTTTTGGTGCGCGCCAGTTCAACCAGTACTCGACCCAGCCACACCGCCATAATCACCGCAAACATACCAATACGCAGTGACAGATTCACACCCCCCATTGAGACACTCAAAAGGTAGCCGAAGGAACCGATGCCGAGTTCAGCCAGCACCAGATAGAGCGCGCTCTCCAGCCGCCACAGCGCTACTATCAATGTCAAACCAATGGCCAAAATAAAAAATATACTCTGCACTGACGGCAGAACGTAAGCTACAAACGACAGCGCCAACAGAGCCAGCGAGCCGGCAAAACACCAGCGGCAATACTGACGGTCAATAGTCATCACAAATCACGATTACGTTTTTTAATGTGAAACAGCTGCACGCCGCAGGCCAGCGCCAGACTCAAGAGCGTAAATGGCCAGAGCACGATCACGCTGCCCCACCCGTGATGTTTGCGGAAATAGTAAAGCATACTCTTGTTGAGCATCCGCTGTTTGGGCAGCGCCAGGTGCTTGGCGAAGCTGTGACTCTTGAGATGCATGACCGTGGCCTTTGACGTATAGCCAATGTCCCAGCCGGCAGCGCGCACCCGCTGGCAGTAATCCACATCTTCAAACCATGACCAGATATTTTTGTCCAGAAGACCAACCTGCTGAATCACCTCGCGTCTGATCATCAGACAGGCGCCCATCACCTGCTCGACCGATTGTTCTCTGCTAAAATCAAAATCAAACTGCAGGTGTTGCTTCAACAGTCCTGGGAAAAAATTGTGCATTTTGGTCAAAACAATAATCTGATCAAAGAGTTTGGGCAGCCGCCTGACCGAGTACTGATGACTGCCGTCCGGATTGACCAGGTGGCAGCCAGCCACGCCCACGCGCGGATGCGCCCGCATATAGGCAACAAAATTTTGGAGCGCGTCCGGTCGTACTACCGTGTCATTATTCAAGAGCCAGACGAAATCTCCCCGGGACGCTGCCATCCCCTGGTTATTGGCAAAAACAAATCCCGTGTTAGTCGGGTTAAGAATCAGCCGCACCTGCGAAAAATTCTTTTTAATCATCTCCACTGAACCATCGGTAGAGCCATTATCAATCACCATCACTTCAAAAGTCAGGCCTTTGGCGGTATCAAAAATAGAACGCAAACAGCGCTCCGTGACTTCTCTGCCATTCCAGTTGGCGATAATGATTGATAGATCCATAAAATAGTCCCTAGTACCTAGTCCCTAGTCCCTAGTTCTTAACTAAGGACTACGGACTAAGGACTATTAATTATACTTTCCCCGTAGCGCATTCAGCCGCACCTGCAGCACTTCCCAGAGCGTCTTACCGTAGCCGCCAAAGGTGACGAGTGAACTAGCGTCATTGTACCAGCTGACGCCCACTTCTCTGATTTTCAATTTGTGTTGTTGAGCCAGGTATAACACTTCAAAATCAAAACCCCAGCGATCCAATGTTTGTTTTTGAAAAATAAAACGTGTCCTCCGACGAAACAATTTGAAACCGCACTGCGTATCTCTGAACGGCAAACCGAGACAGAGACGGATCCAGTAGTTCCCCAGCTTGCCAATCAGCATCTTATAGATTGGCTGACGCCGGCCAATGTAAGCGCCCTGAACCGCTCGTGAGCCGATGATAATGTCATACTCACCGGCAAAGCGTAAGAGCTTAGGCAACTCTGCCATTGGCGTGGACAGATCAGCGTCAGTAAAAAGTATCAGCTCGCCGCTGGCTGCCAGCATTCCGACTTTAACGCTATACCCTTTACCGCGATTCACCGGATTACGAATAATCGTCACCCACGAATATTTTGCAGCCAGTTTAACCGTAGTATCCGTTGAAGCGTCATCCACGACAATAAGTTCAAACGGCCAGCTGCGAAAGCGAAAAAAATCAGCTACCGCCGCTATAGTTTGTGAAATAATAGCGCTTTCATTGTAACACGGTATGACAACGGAAATTTTTGGCTGGGTCATAGCTCTGTTGGCAAAAGCTCAAAGGTATACTTGAGCATTAGTTGCACTCGGCCATCCCAGCTGTCGTCGGCCACCACCTCACGGCGGGTTCTCGCCAGTCGCGCGTCATCTTCCCGCAGCGCCAGCTGGATTTTGTCGTTAAATTCCTGGTAGCTCTGGGCGACGTACAAAATATTCTGAAACGTCTCGGCGCCGGCAATGGACGTAGTCACCACCGGCTTGCCGCAAGCCGAATACTCATAGAGCTTCATCGGGTTCATGGATTTGGTCAGTTCGGTCACCTTATGCGGGATAATCCCCACGTCAATGTGCCGTAGGTACTGTGGCAATTCCTGGTACGGCACAAACGGCAAGAGGTAGATATTGCGGTAATGAGCCAGCTCCCGCCGGAGAATCTTTTCATACACCGGCCAAGCGTTACTGCCCAGGAGCACAATAGACTTATCGGGATTTTTTTCAGCTAAGTATTTGGTTAATGCCAAATCAAAACGATCCTGGATAATACCGTGGTAACCAATGATTGGCCGCGGGATATGTTTAAATGCTGTCGGCGGCGCATCACCTGCCTGCAGGGTGAAATGATCCAGATCAATGCCATTGGGCACCCAGTAGCCTTTGCGGCAATTAGGGAAAATAGTGCGGCGGAGGTAATCAGAAACGGTAAAAACCAAGTCCGCGTCGCGGCAAATCAAGTCATAGCCCTGACGCAGCCGAGCACGGTAGCGCCTAAAAGCCGAATGCTCCAGCCAATTATCCACCGCGTCAAAGACAAATAATTTGTGACCCAAGAGCTGCTGGCCGAGCTCCTCCAAACTGACGGAGTAGAGGGGATTATACGACCAGAGGACGATATTCTGCAGCTGCAGCGCTTTGACAATCCGCCGCAACTCCTTAATAACTTTAGCCTGTGAAAAAAGCGAGTCAACCGTAGAGTAGACGAATAATTTGCTGTTGACCTGGTGACAAGCGCTGGTCAGGTCGCCATAAACCAGCTGCAGATCCGGCATCGGCCAGATGATATTTTCCAGGTAGACTTTAAGAAATTTTTTAAAATTGAACGGCAAGAAATCAATGGAGACGATTTTACGCACCCGTTCGTCGCGTTCCAGCGCCTGCAAGATATGGTAGTTACGGTTCACCCGCCCGGCCTGCCAGTCGGTGTAGTGGGACATGGAGAACATGATGACGTCGATTTGTTGCATAAAGTTAGTAACGAGTAATCAGTAACTGGTAACTAGGAATCTATGCCCCTAGTTACTGATTACTCGTTACCAGTTACTACTTAATCACGATAAAATATTTTCCAATTTTTTCGCTTCCCGCTCCCAGGTAAACTGCCGCGCATATTCTCTGCCGGCCTGACCTAATCTGCTGGCCAGTGACGCGTCGCTCAAAAGGCGGATAACCGCTCCTGCGATGGCACTGATATCTCGAGGGTCTACCACCAAACCGGTGGTGCCATCCAGGACAGCCTCGAGCTGACCACCGCTCCGTCCGGCAATGACCGGCAAACTGAAATTACCCGCTTCCAGAAAAACCGTGCCAAACCCTTCCACATCCCCCCGCGCCCCTTCCCGGGCGGCCATTATAAAGGCCATAGCGGCCCCATAGTAGGCCGCGAGCTCGCTATCAAGTACTTGACCGGCTAGAATCACGTTTTGAGCCAAATTTAGGGTCTTAATTAAGTTTAACAAATTCTGTCGGTTTTCACCATCGCCCACGATCAGGTAGACCATATTCGGCTCTTTGGCCAGCACCTGTGGCAGACTGCGAATGACCATATCATGCCCTTTGCGCTCCACCAGACGCCCGACCGAGAGCAATACTTTTTTGCCGGATAATTGATGCCGCTCAATCACTGTCTGCAGAGACGCTGGAAATGCCGCGGGTAGAGCTGCCGGGCACGGATACACCGAAATGAGTTTATCTTCAGGTATGTCAAATCGCTGCAGTAACCGTTTGGTGTACTCACTGTTATAAGTAATGATCTGCGCTCCGTGCAGTACTCGGCGCAGCACATTGTACCGCCGTCCGCCGGACTGGAGCGGGCCAGCAATATCCATGCCATGGCTGTTGACAATATAGGGTAAACGCAAAAATTTACTGACCATCAGCGTCACGGTACCCACCGGTAACGGTTGCGCCGCCCACAGCATCTGCGCGCGTTCACGGCTCGCCACCTTGATGACCTGACGCACCATTGGCCACCAGCGCGGCCAGATACGCCAAACTAACCGACGGCGGTAAACTTTGTAGTGATAGCCACGGTCATCAGCTAGTTTATTTTTCGGCGCCAAAATCGCCAGGCGGTCAGGAGGTAGCGCCGCGGCCAGCCCCGCCAAATAGCGCGCTACTCCCCCGCTCTGGGGTGGGAAATCAATGGTGACGAGTAAAATTTTTTTCATAGAATAGTCCTTAGTCCTTAGTCCTTAGTATCTAGCGTATAACTAGATACTAAGGACTAAGGACTATTTTTTAAACGACTGATACAATTCCACCACCTCCGTTTTGCTAATGCCGCGCAGCGCGTACAACGACACCAGATACATCAGACCGCCCACCGGCACCAGCGCTAGGAAATACACATACGGCTTGAGTACCACGATCACCAGGCTCATCAACAGCGAGGAGCAGAGTACCTTAGCAGCGCCGAGCAGCAGCCAACGTTGATTGTAGGCCGTGACCTGACCAACGAAATACAGCCCGAGCGAAAACAAAATAATCTGACTCACCAATGCGGCCGCGGCCGCTCCAAGGTAGGCCTGCTGTCCCAACAGCGGGATTAAGATAAGATTCAATATAACATTAATGACCATGGTGATCCCCATATTGATGGTATTCTGCGTTTGTTGGCCACAGGCGTTGAGCAGTGAACCAATGGGAAAACCAAGAAAATTAAAGACTAAACTGAAAATCAAAATTTGCAACGCCAGGGCCGTGGGCGCGAAATCCAAACCGTACATGGTGACAATAAACTCGCGTGCCAACACAAACACTCCTAGCGTCACCGGCAACGCGATCAGCATCAGGTAGTACATAGCTTTCTCAAACAGTCGCGCTAGCTGTGTCCGATCACTGACAAAATACTTGGACATAGCCGGGAACAGCGCCGCGGCAAAGGCCAGTGGCACAAACTGCAGGGCAAAGGTAATCTTGTACCCGGCCGAGTACCAGCCCACGGCGCTGTCCCCCGCCAAGGTGGAGAGAAGGACGCTGTCAATGGAACTGTAGACCCGCGCGAAAATGCCGGCAATGGCAAACGGCGCCGCCATCAAAAATATTGATTTCAGTAGTGGCCAATCCAGCTGTGGTCGCAACCGTAATTTAATTTTGTATTCCAGGAGCCAGAAGGCGTAGAAAAAATTAAATGCGCTGCCGGCTAAAATTGAACCAATCAACCAATGCAGTGACAGACCGAGCGAGAGCGCGGCCACCCCGAACAGCAAAATCAGAATCTGCCCGACGATCATGCCAATCGCCTCATAGCGCAGATTATGCGCCGCGCGCAGTACCGCGTAAAAACTTAAATAGAAACTATCCAGCACCATGATAATAGCCGAGATGCTGACCAGCTGGCGCACCAAAAGCTCTTTACCGGTACTGCTGATGACTAAGAGCACGGCGCCATAGGTCAGTACCGCGAGTATCATCTTGACGCCGATAATGTTATTCAGAAGATCGCGTGCCCGGCCCCAATCCTTGGCCGCTTCCCGCGTCAGCACCGGCGAAAAACCCAGATCAATAAAAACGCCAAAGATCGTGGTGAACGACAACGCAAAGACATATTTACCAATATCTTCCACCCCAATGCCGCGCGCGATTAAAATAAAATACAGAAACGAAAAGACTTTCTGTATGATGTAGGCGGCGGTTAAGTAGGTAGTATTTTTGGCAACGGCTACAGGTTGGGTAGACATAGGAGATACCCGGTAGTATAGCGAAAAAAAATCAAAAAATAAAGGCTGGCACGAACCCAATCAATTCAGATATGGATTTTATTTTTGGTCCGGTTCGTAAGGGCAAACCTATGTGTTTGCCCTGAATTATGGGTTTGTCCGACGGGTACCTGGATCGGGTAAATTAGGGCGGACACACAGGTCCGCCCCTACAGGTTCGACAATTTTGATGATGCTGTGGATATGGTTTGTGTAAATTAAAAAACAAAACCACACCGGCCTTGTTTTATCACAAAAAATTTATTTCACCACGCTACCGACGGCGGCAATATAGGCGCAGTAGTCACATTCTTTACCGGCCTTGGGAATGGTATCAGCATCCAAACAGGCCTTAGCCTCCTGGAGCGTCTGACTGACCCACGAGTCATCACCCTCGTACGCGATCAGGGTAATCGCAAATTCAAGCTTAGCATCAAACGCCGCCTTGTCAGTGTCCCCATTGCAGTAGACGAAATAGCCGGTGTCTGACACTTGGTAACTATTTTGCCGCAGCAGCCACTGGTATACTTCCATCTGCCGCTTGTAGCCGATCTGCCAGTCTTGATTGAGTTCCGTGATATCCCCGGCTTTGCTGGTCGACTTGTAGTCAACGACAATATATTCTTTTTGCGAATTAATCCACAGGTCATCAATCGCGCCAAAGACCAAAAAGTTCGTCACCTTGTCTAAATACCACACGCCGGTGAAATTGTGCCGCCAGGTATCCAGGTCTTTGTGCGGCACGGGCTTAGCATCAATGCCATATTTCTGCTGCAGCGGATGCTGTGTATCAGCCGCCCGGTGCAGGTCAAACTCTTTTTTCATGAGCGTGTCCACCGCAGAGTTGAGCGCAAACGGAAACCCCGGCGGCCGGCCCACG
The DNA here is from genome assembly GCA_016218485.1 of Candidatus Falkowiibacteriota bacterium. Classification (GTDB taxonomy): domain Bacteria; phylum Patescibacteriota; class Patescibacteriia; order JACRDY01; family JACRDY01; genus JACRDY01. The sequence continues at coordinate 6,957 of JACRDY010000038.1, read as the reverse complement.
CCCAGACGCCGATCCAAATAAAAACAGCGCGGACACTCTATAAACAAGTCTATTTTAGAGCGCGAGAGTTTGAAGGGTTCTTTGTCTTTGGGATTGTAGTTTCCCCGCATCTTTTTAGCTGTATAATATTGGGTCATATATTTGGGGTGCCTGCCTACCGAAGCGTAGCGTAGGTAGGTATTATTTTTCTAAAATTTTCCGCAGCACTTGAGCGGCATGGCGGCAGTCTTCCAGCGCGTCATGCGCTCCGCGTGATGGTAATCCAAATTCTTGAAACATTACCTCTGATCGCCAAGAGCCGGCGTAGCCCCGTTCCAGTAAATACGTATACGCTACCGGCCATAGATCATAGACATGATAATCAAATTCTTTGGGACTAATATCTGCCGAACGCATCAGCCCTTTGAATAGCGCCCAATCCAAGCCAGCTGCCCAAGAAGCCAGAAAATAGTCTTTGCCAAAGCATTCTACAAATTTACCGGCGACTTCTGACGCAGTAGGAGCATTAAGTATTGTTTCTGGGTCAAAACCCTTTTTCGCTAATTTTTCCGGTGGCACGCTAGACAAATCAGCCCGAATCCAGCTGACAAAGTTTTTCTTTTCTGCAAGCGTGGTTTTATCCAATAGGACCGCCCCGAGCTGCACCGGTTCGGTATTGGGCGCGTCACCCAGAGACGCTTCAAAGTCAATGATGAGGAGGTCTTTGGGGAAGGCTAGGGGCATAAAAACTAGTAATTAAAATTATTCCGAAATACAGCCTATCTATAAAAGTTTTGATTGGTGTGTAATCCCATTACGATACTTACCAGTATTACCATTACTATTTTTTCTGTCAGCAAAAGTTTTTACTACCATACGTTTAGATTTTAGTTCCTTATCATTTTTGTTCTAAAATCAATAGTTTCCTCATCAATTAGTTCACTATCAACGACATCTAATACTTTATGGGATTGATAGTTGTTTTCTTGAATTTGATTATCCGCATATTTTCTCTTACCTTTAATATTTTTAGGAATCTCAATTTCATACTGAACTTTTTCAGTTCTCGTAATGGTTTCATATTTAGTTAGAAAATATTTCATACTTTTAGGATTTATTTTTCCATTTTTTAAAATCATCCCACATTTCTATTATTAACTTTTGTGAAGCAACCATAGTATTTTCCTTGAATTTTGGAATAGTCAAATTATCATTTTGTCCTGGGTATAAGTGATAATGAAAAATAGGAGTAGTAAGAGTGCAGCATTTTAAAAAGTCGCTCACATTAAGTAATTTAAAAAACCAATTATTTATATTCTCATCTTTACTCCTACATACTAAAAATAAGTAATTATTTTTATTGTTTATTGAAACATTTCTGTTAGCATAACCGTGCCAAAAAAATTGCCATCGTCTTTAGATGAATATTTTACCTCAATAAAATATTTTTGACCATCTTTTTTCCCAATCAAATCGCAACTACTATTTTTAGCTAATCCTAAACTATTAAATCCATTTTTTTCTAGCCATTCAGCGCATTTTCTTTTTGCCAATTTATCTGAAATTGTTTTTATTTTAGCCATATATCTTAGTTAGATAATTATAGATATATGGTAGAACAAATTTCAGATACTGTCGAGAGAAAATTTATAATTATTTAGATGTCAGTTAAAAACAAAAATTAGTATTTAAATACAAATAAAAAAGACCCCTAACTAGGCCCACTACCATTATACCAAACCCCACCCAAAACAAAAAGACCCCCTTTTCGGAGGGTCTTTTTAGAGAGACGAGGGAACGGTTAGACGCGGGTCACGTTGACCGCGCGCGGGCCCTTATCAGACTGCTCTACATCGAAAGTGACAGCGTCACCTTCCTGCAGCTGGTCAAAAGCCACGCCGTTCAGACCGGAAGTGTGGAAAAAGAGGTCTTTATCCGGGTTGTCTTCAGAAGTAATGAAGCCAAATCCCTTACCGGTCAGAGTCTTAATTTTACCATTCATAGGTAGAAATTGAGTAAATTAAACTGCAAAACTACGCCTTTGCAGAAACTCGACTCTTTTCTACGTTAGGGCAAACTTTTTGCATGTGCGAACATAATAGCATAGAAGGAATTTCCTGTCAATGGGGGCGGGACATGGGGGCGGGACAGAGGTAATAGTAAAAATCCAAAATCCCAAAATAAGAATGACAAATTTTTAATGTCAAATGACAAGTCAATGCCAAATTACTAATACCTAATGCCTAATAAAAACCTCAAATTATGCTGAAGGTTTATGGCGGAGAATGGCTGAAAAAATAAGAACTAATTCATGAGCCTCCTGGCATAATAGCTGGCACTCATTCCTATATTTTTGATTAGCTACCGCCACCATTCTCAACCAATGTATTGATTCCTTAGCCTCTTTTTTACAGATACTAATTTTATATCTAAAATCTTTCTTTGAACTGGCACTATCAGCCTCCATGTAATTCGCCCCGACGCTTGTAGCTGAACGAACTAACTGATCAATCAGTGAGTTATTAATAATAGTATGTGGTATTTTGCTGACCAACACTATTACTGTCTGACCAAATGTAGCAGTTCTATCCTCTAAATCATAATTCATAGTATTTGATATTAGACATTAGATATTGACTTGTCATTTGACATTAAAAATTTGTCATTCTTATTTTTGGATTTGGGATGGTTAACCTTTTTATATCAGGCGCTATGATCCGCCGAAGACCCCATCCTCCGATACATAAACCACCCCGCCGCTCCCAAGCCTCCAATAATCAAAAACCAGCCATACGCATACTGTGTATGAGCGGCCGGCTTTTCCGTACTCACCCCCAACACTTTTGTCTCATTCTCTAACAACACAAAATCCTCCTGATCCCGCGGCAGCAGCTGATACGTGTCATCATTTTGACTGACAATACCCGTGACCTGAATGCGAGTGCCTGGCAGAAACCCCGGCGCCTTAATGCCGGTAGATGTCTTGAGGTACACCACCACCTCGGCTTGACCCGTGTCCAGCCACAACGTATTACTCTTGCGCTCGGTGAATTGCCCGCTGACAGTGACGAGACTGCCCTCCAGACCTTCACCCAGTTCTTCAACCGTCTGCGCTGACAAACTCTGTCCGTGGCTCAACACAACAATGTCCTCCGTGGCCGAAATCTTAATCCGCGGCTCCCCCTTACTCTCCGACATTTCGCCAGTCACCTGGACGAAGTCGCCCAACGCGAGCGCCGGCCAGTCTTTTTTGTAAAAATAAATCTGGATATTCGGGTTCTGCAGGTACATAATTTGCGTGCCCAATACGCCCGGCTCGACCGCCACGGTTCCCCGCACGCGCACGCTCTCGCCGCTCGGCACGGTGCTAATGGTATCAACAGTAGCGATAACTAAGCCATCAGCGGCATTCTCAACGGGAACCGCGTCCTCGCCAGTATTCTCGGTGGTGACATCAAAGACAATATTCTCCTGGCCCGGCGTGGCGTCCGGCGTCCAAACAAAGCCGTCGGCCGTGCGGCTATAGCTGCTGCCTTCAGCCACGGTACCGCTGTACGTCAGATGATCCTGCTCTGCCCCATCCGGACTGAAAAGAAAGACCTCTTCCGTGCCACTGTTATTCAGCGCGATACCGCTCACCTCCCGCCGAATCAAAAACAACCCGCCCGCTGCCACGTTCGTGGTGGCGAAATCACCGGCCGCGATAGTATAGGGCTTGGCCGCGTCAGCCACCTGCCAGCCGGCCAAGTCGATTCCCGCGGTGCTGATGTTTTTGAGTTCAATAAATTCTTCCGTGGTGTCCGCGCCAACTGGATTGGGTAAGACTTCATTGATAATAATACTATTACTATAATCAATCGGCTCCGGCGCTGCGGAAGTCTCTGAGGCAGTATCACTAGGTTGACTCAGCATACTCTCTTCAGTGGGGATTGAAGCCGGTTCATCCTCGCTCGCCAGCGCCGTGATGCTATTAAAACTGCCTTTGGTCGGCGTCTGTGTTACGCGCCAGTCGTCAATGTCACTGCCGGTGTCAACGCCGTCCTGAACACGCGCCAGTGAATACGGATCAACCGCCGCGACCGCGTTGTCGCTGGTATTGCCATCATCCCAGTCGCCGTACGTTACCGTATCAACCACCGTGTCCGCGCACTTGAGGATAACAATGTCGCCGCTGTTATTCAGCGCGCCGGAGGGCTTAGTTACTGTGCTCAAACCTTTAGCGCCGAGTGAACCGCTCAAACTGGTCTTACGGCCCGAGCCGTCTTCCACGGTCCAATCTTTCAGGTCAATGGTACCGTTACCGATATTGAAAAATTCAATCCACTCGCTGCCACCGCTGACCGGGTCAGACACCAGCTCATTCAGGCGCAGGTCTAAGTTCTGGCAGATTGGTGGTGGTGGCACGCTCTGATTAGTATTAACCTGATTCTGGCACTGGCAGGCGCAGTCGCACGGCGTTGTGACTTCAGCGCGCAGTGTCCCCACGGCCAAGAATAAACCGGCTGACAGCGCCACGCCGAAAATGAATGAAAAAATTTTCCCGAGCATAGTTTTGTAGTGATGAATTAGTATATTGATCCTACAAAATCTATGATGAAAAAAACCTAAAATAAAAATGAATTTTTTCTAAACTGATTGACTTTTGGCTTAAATTAAATTATATTACGGGGGATATAGACCCATAGTTCATCTGGCCCCGCACCCTCTGGGCTCGTAGCTCAATTGGTAGAGCAATGCCTTTGCAAGGCAGAGGTTGGGAGTTCGATTCTCCCCGAGTCCAAAGGGTGCGGGGTAAATGCCGCGCTCCGATGTCCATCGGAGAGGTGACCGGTTCGAGTCCGCTATAGTCAACCAAATTACAGCCAAAATATTTATTATGGCCAACGCACTTGAAAATAATTCACCAAAAGGCGCTGGCATATCCCCCGATTTTTATGCCGCATTGGGTTTAGGATTAGATACCCGGCAAGGCATCGCCTACGCAGCAACAGAAAAATTGATAAAAAAATACTGTCACCAAGCCAGAATCGCACTTAATTACGGCTCCGGAACTGGCCGATCCACACGATTTTTAAAACAAATAGGTCTAGAAAAAGTCATCGGCGTTGATGTTGCCGAGGCAATGCTCAAAAAAGCAGGGCAACAAGAGATGCCGGGTGTGTCTTACCAATTGATCTCGAGTGGCACTCTGCCATTCAAAGACAGCTCGTTTGACTTAGCATTCTCCGGCATCGTGTTGCTTGAAATCCCAACAGAGGGGGAAATACGTAAAATCCTTACAACTCAAGAGGGTGATAACCGCCCAAGGGATTATTGTTTTCCTCACCTGTACACCAGCAGGATATGTAACTGACTCGGATCAATTCAAATGTCTTCTCACAGAATCACAAAAACAAAATCTGAAAAATGGTGATCCGGTTCTTACTGGAATTATTGGGGCTGACCAGACATTTACCGATTACTTTTGGAGTGACAAATTCTATAGGAGAATACTGCAAGAGGTCGGATTGTCTCTGGTAGAAACGCAACTCACCGCCGAGACGTGCTATAGTGTCTATGTCTGTAAGAAAGTATGAAACTATTTTCAAAAAATATGGAATTCGATTACACCACCACGACGACGAAAACTTTCTATGAAGCAGTTCAGAGTGTACAAGACGCAATCGCCAAAGCCGGCATGCGGGTCTTGCATATTCATGATGTGCAAAAAACGTTAGCCGAGAAAAATTTTACCAGAGAACCTTTTAACATTGTTGAATTTTGCAGTGCAAAATTTGCCAATGAATTTTTGAATATTGATATTAACATCGGTCTTTGCCTTCCCTGCAAGATAAATGTGTATACGCAAGACGGGCAAACGTTTATTTCGGGTATGCGCCCGATTGTTCTGCCGCAATTTTTTCCGCAAGCCGACTTTGGTGAACGGCCGAAAGAAATTGATCAAATCATTCGAAACATTATTAACGACGCGCAATAGCTGCTGACTGATGGACATCGGAGAGGTAAGCGGTTCGAGTCTGCTCGGGTCCACCATTTCAGATTTGCCGAAGAAGTTGCCTCGCGGCTTCGCCCCTCGGCATTGGTTTCCACCAAGAAATTCCAGGGGGTTTTGAATTCCGCCAAGAGCATTCCCGCCGCTACGCGGCGGTTCGAGCCGATGTCTACAAGAAAATCTTTCATCCCCGAAAGATTTTCTTGTTTAATGAGATTTCCGGCTTGGTTGGCTTCAATAATCCAGTTTCGCATGAGTTCGAGCCAATGATTACCTTTGCGCTCAAAATCAGATAATTTCTCCTCAACTGTTTTCTTTTCCGCCATTAAAACATTCTTTTTCTCTTGATGCTCGACAAGTTCCAACGCCTCGTCAAGGTATGCGTCTGTAAGTCGCTCAAGCCGTGTTTTAATGGCGGAAATACTATCGCGTAGATTTTGAGCGAAAAGGTCTGATGAGTGGCGGGATTCCTTGTTCTCGCTTTCAAGTTTTGCTAAAAATTTTTCACGCCACTCATCGGGCAAAGAAAATTTTTGACAAAGATTTTTCACTTGTTCAGTTAAAACTTCTTCCCGCAAAAAGTGGTTTTCAGTGCATTGAATAGTTTTGCCCTTGTGGGTGCAACGATAGTAAATAAATTTGAGTCCGCTTTTCTTGATGTGCCGTTCGGCGGTAATCGCATATCCGCACATCCCACAAGTAGCGAAACCTAAAAACTGAAAATTCTTTGGTCCTCGCTTTTTGCGGGGTTTTCCATTCGTTATACGTGCTACTTGAATTTGATCAAAAAGTTTCTTTGAACTCATTGGCTTGTGCGAACCTTGATGCACCTCGCCACGATATTGAAAATATCCGTAGTAAAAAGGATTTTTCAAAATATGTTCAATACTGGCGAGGTGCAAAGGTTTGCCTGTTTTGCCAACCAAGCCAAGAGAAAACATTTTGCGCTGAATTGCCGTGAGCGTAAATTGTCCAGTAGCAAAAGC